>JARFPZ010000514.1 GCA_029288035.1 Desulfosarcina sp. | reverse complement strand
TCAGTGGAAACTGATGTGGTGGCGATTTCGCAAGCACAAGTTGGCCCTGGTGAGCAGTATCGTGATCATTCTCGTTTACCTTGTGGCGGCCCTCGTCGAATTTCTGGCCCCGTTTCCCCCCGACCGCATGATCTCGCAGCTAGCCTACGCACCGCCCCAGCGCTTCCGCCTCTGGGAAAAAACCGACGAGGGACTCAAATTCGGAATGCACGTGTATGGCTATGCCTTCAAGATCAACGCCCTCTCGCTGGAACGTACCTTCACTGTCGATACGGCGCAGAAAATCCCGGTCCGCTTTTTCGTCAAGGGAGCGCCCTATCGACTGTGGGGACTGGTACCGTGGAATAGACACCTGATCGGACCGGTTGATCCCCAAGCGCCGATGTACCTGTTGGGTGCGGATCGTCTTGGGCGTGACTTGTTCAGCCGAATCATATATGGCACGCGCGTTTCGATGACCATTGGCCTGGTGGGCGTCACACTCAGCCTGGTGCTGGGTGTCATCCTGGGCGGTGTCTCGGGCTACTACGGAGGTTTGGTCGATCTTTTGATTCAGCGTGTCATGGAGATCCTGCGCTCCATGCCGACCATTCCGCTGTGGATGGGTCTGGCGGCCGCGATTCCGGCCTACTGGTCGCCGTTGCTGGTGTATTTTATGATCACCATTATTCTTTCGGTGATTGGTTGGACCTGGCTGGCTCAGGCGGTACGCGGCAAGTTCTACTCCCTGAAGACAGAGGATTTTGTGATCGCCGCCAAACTGGACGGCTGCAGCGAGCTGCAGGTCATTCTAAGCCACATGGTGCCTTCTTTTACGAGTCATATTATAGCGACCCTAACACTGGCCATTCCCCAGATGATCATTGCGGAAACCGCACTCAGTTTCCTTGGCATCGGTCTTCGGCCACCTGTCGTTAGTTGGGGTGTTTTGCTGCGAGAGGCGCAAAACGTCCGGGTGCTGGCAACCTCCCCATGGTTGTTTTTGCCGGGAGCCGCGGTGATCGTCGCAGTGCTCGCACTCAACTTCTTAGGAGACGGGATCCGAGATGCTGCCGACCCTTACAAGTGACATTTACCGCATCAAGTGGCGGAAACGATATGACCATTAATGAAATCTTCCTTGAAGTTAAGGACTTACGGACACAGTTCTTCACCGATGAAGGCGTCGTGAAAGCCGTGGATGGTGCGGACTTTCGGGTCCGTCGGGGTAAGACCGTCTGTCTGGTGGGCGAGTCAGGTTGTGGCAAATCGGTGACAGCCCGCTCGATTCTGCAAATTGTCGACAAACCCGGTCGGATCGTCGAGGGCCAGATTCTGTTGCACCGCGCCTCCGGCGAGGTCGTGGATCTGGCCAAACTCAGCGCCACCGGTAAGGCCATGCGCGCTATTCGGGGTAAAGAGATTGCCTTGATTTTCCAGGAACCGATGTCTTCCTTAAGCCCCGTGCATAAGATCGGCAACCAGATCATAGAGGCCATACGACTCCACTTCGATACCAACAAGAGAGAGGCCAGAGCCCGTGCAGTCGACCTGCTCAACCGTGTCGGCATCCCCAATGCGGATCAACGGATCGACGCATACGTTTTTCAGCTTAGCGGGGGTATGCGCCAACGGGCTATGATCGCCATGGCCTTGTCATGCAAACCAAGCCTGCTTATCGCCGATGAGCCGACAACGGCGCTGGACGTGACAACCGAGGCCACCATCCTAGATCTGATCAAAGAGCTGCAGAAAGACCTGAATATGACCATCATGTTTATTACTCACGACCTTGGTGTCGTGGCCGAAATTGCCGACGATGTGGTCGTTATGTACCTGGGCAAAGTGGTCGAGCGTGGCGATGTGGACACCATTTTCCACTACCCTAAGCACCCGTACACGCGCGCACTGCAAAAATCGATACCCAAGCTTGGATACGCCGGCAGAGAGCGCCTCAAGACTATTCGCGGTATGGTGCCCCATCCGTTCGCCCGCCCGAAGGGCTGCAATTTTCACCCCCGTTGTGAGAGCTTCATGCCGGGGTTTTGTGACCGGATTGATCCGCCTCTCGTCACCTTGAGCAAGGACGCCGATGTTCGCTGTCTCCTCTTCGGCGGAACGGATGCCGATCAGAAGGAGAGCCACGGCTCCCAGGAAGAGGCGTAATGGCATCCAGAGAAACCTCACATCAGACCCCCGAATCATCAATCCCCACGAAAGCGGGGCCGCTTCTGGAACTCAAGAACCTCAAGATGTACTTCCCAATCACTCGAGGGCTGTTCCATCGGGTAGTCGGCCATGTAAAGGCCGTAGATGACGTCAGCCTGACCATTCGGAAAAATGAAACCCTTGCCCTAGTGGGTGAATCCGGCTGTGGTAAGACAACCTTGGGCCGATGCATCGTGCGGATTTACGACCCTACGGCCGGCGCAATCAATTTCGTGGAAGAAAACGGCGACGTCACGGACTTGGCGGCCCTGCAAGGGAAAAGTATGAAACCATATCGGCAGGCCGTTCGCATGATTTTTCAGGATCCGTACTCCTCGCTCAATCCGCGCATGACGGTCCTCCAGATCGTCGGCGAACCTTTGAAGCGGCACAAAATAGCCCATGGTACGGAGCTTGAGGACCGTGTCGCCGATCTCCTACACAAGGTCGGGTTGCGACCCGAATACATCCACCGCTATCCCCATGCCTTCAGCGGGGGGGAACGGCAGCGGATCGGCATTGCCCGAGCACTGGCACTGTACCCCAGGATCGTCATCGCCGATGAATCGGTTTCGGCCCTGGATGTGTCGGTACAGGCACAGATCCTCAACCTGCTGCAGGATTTGCAAGCGGAGTTTCACCTGACGTATCTTTTCGTCGCCCATGATCTAAGTGTGGTAGAGTATCTCAGCGATCGGGTGGCGGTCATGTACGTAGGAAAACTGGTAGAGCTGGGCACAACCGCCCAGATTTTTGCCGAACCCAAACATCCCTACACCGAGGCGCTGCTCTCCGCCGTTCCGAAGCCTGATCCCAGATTGAGAGACACCGGCGCCCGTATCCGCCTCACGGGCGATGTGGCCGACAATGCCGACCCGCCAAATGGCTGTTATTTCCACCCCCGCTGTCGATACTGTCAGGACCGGTGCAAGGTCGAGGAACCAGCGTTCCGTGACATCGGTCAGGGACGTCGGTCAGCCTGTCATTTCGTGGAAGAACTGCAGTTAAACGGGGTAAAAGGGGTCTAATGGAAAATTATGGTAACGGCGCCTCCACCGGTCAAATCCATACCGGTGCAAGGCGGTTCTCAACGATGTTCAGGCCTGAGGATCTGCACATGTCCACAGAAGACAGGCAGGTGCTCAGAAAACTGGCTGAAAGGGTCGCAACCATTGCCGCCAGTCCCGAAATGGCGGAGAAAAGGGAGTTATGGCGCAAACTCAACTCCCTTGAGAAGATCCGACCGGTCATATTTTGTGAGCCTGAAAACGGCTGGAATGAGATCATCACCGATAAACAGATGATGTGCAAGGGCAAGATGGCCCGGCACTGGGAGATGGATCTGCGCAAAGAGATATTCTGGGGCGAGGAGATGGGAGACGACCGGCCGGTTGAACCATATTTCAACATACTATCCGTCTTATTGCCCGATGATTGGGGAGTGGAAATCATTGAGCACAAAACCGACTCACAGGATGGTTCAATTGCCTGGGAACCGCCCATCAAGGATTACGACAGAGATCTTGATCGGCTGATGACGCCGCGCATCGTCGTCGACTGGGAAACCAGCAACGGCAGTTTTGAAATCGCCAGGGATACCTTTGGCGACATTCTCGAGGTGCGCCAAAAGACCCAGGGGTGGTCCTCCTTGGGGATCACCCGGGAAGTCGTCAAGTTACGCGGCCTGATGAATCTCTTTAACGATTTCTATGAAAATCCTGACGGACTTAAAGCGTTGCTGGGATTCATTTCCAATGCCAATATGGCCAAAATCGATTTCCTGGAAAAAAACAATCTGCTGCACCTTAACAACGATGGGACTTACATCGGCTCGGGCGGATACGGATATACCGACGAACTGCCAAAGGCGGATTTCAACGGCAAGGTTAGGACCATTGACATGTGGGGGTTTACAGAGAGCCAGGAAACCATCAATGTGTCTCCGGAGCATTACGCGGAATTCGTTTTTCCCGTTGAAAAACCGATTATGGAACGCTTCGGCCTCACCTGCTACGGATGCTGTGAGGAACTTCACACCCGATGGCAGGTGGTCAAAAAACACCACCAGTTACGCCGGGTATCCTGTTCACCCTGGGCCGATATCGAAAAAATGTCCACCTATCTGGAGGATCAATTCATCCTCTCGTTAAAACCCTTACCGACCCCGTTGAGTTTTCCGAAATTAGACGGCAAGGCGGTGCGTCAGGAAATCCGAAAACTTCTGGAAATGACCGGAGATAATATCGTGGAGCTGATCATGAAAGACAACCACACCATCGGGAATCGTCCTGAAAATGTTGTCGAATGGTGCCGTATCGCCAAGGAAGAGGCCCTGCGGATATCGGGGTTGTAGAAACTGCGGAGAAGGTGAAATATTTTCGAAATATAAAACGCCCTGTACTGATAGCCGTCTTCCCGCAGCTCATTTTCTGGCTGCCGGATTGGCTTATGGGTTCGCAGTAATTCGGTGACTGGATAACTATAGTTAGGATTGTGGAATTCAATAACTCCCAGACTGCGAATGTTTGAATTCATTATCGTATGATTATATATATATATATATATAAGAGGAAGTCCTATTCAAGTCCTTATGTCAATTGTAAAATGGGAATATCCAATATACCCGCCAGCTTTTTAAGGCTTTCACGACAGTCACCGTATGTCATTGAAACATGATGCTCTATCCCTTCCATGATGATTGTCTCGAGCACTTCTTCCACCGGACGGTCAAACCGAACGACACCGGAGGTCCCGCTAAAACTCATCGGTGCGCGGATCATTTCTCCGCTGCCAATAACCAACCGGACAACGTTTTTACTCTGGCTCAAGCGGGCAATGGTTATTCTTCCCGGCTTCAAGGAGAATTCGTTTAAAAAAGGTAATTTTCGATTTGAGTGTATCGTCGCCCTGATGGGCCCCTCTTTATCTGCCATGGACAGTGGCGCCAATCCGCAATGCCAAAACACAGCGGAATTATCTTTGGGATTAAAATCCACCATATCGGTCATGAATGCCGGTGCATCGTTCAGGCCTTGAAGCATGAGCGTACTGATAGTTCCGTATACATCGGCTTCGCAGGCGCAGGGGATCATTTCCTGATTCATCATGGCCATCGGACCGCAGGCAGCGCAACCGAATTCGGTGAACATTTCAGGCCAACAACGAACCGCCAAGCCATTATACTTCTTTTCGCTCGCGAGACTCCTCAAGGCACTGTAGATTTGTAAACTTTTTCGAAGCGGTTCCTGTGCCAGCGTATCTAAATTTCCGAGATCAGCCTGAACACGAGCGTAAATCTCATCTGTTTCAGCGGCAGGGATGCGTTCTGCTCTTTTAAAAAGCGCCTGGAGTTCCATGAAGTCAACCGATACGCCGAATCGTCTGCTGAGCAACTCAGTGTCGTAGGTACATGTGTCAAATCCATCCGGGTGCTGCCCGATGACCCCGATTCGAGTTTCGGCAAGTTTTCTTTTCACGTGGCCTGCCCTGGCGTTATCCATGAGTATTTGAGGGGTTCCTTTGTTATCTGCATCGCGATGCAGAAACGAAAAGGGTTGCCCGGCGCGAGCCAGGGCATGAGCGGCCAGGTTTATACCACAGACGGAATTTAATCTCAGCCTTTCGCCGGACCTGGGCTCCGGAAACGACCATAGCAAAACCGGCGCATCAATTGAATCCGCCAATTTTACCGTCATCGTCGCATCACTGAAGGTAACCTGCATGACTAACAACAGGTCAAGCCTTTGTTTCTGAAGTGCTGATATTGCGGATTCCACAGCAGGAGCGTCAAATAAGAGATCTTTGGAACCTGCGATATTCACATCGAGACCCTGCAGTGTTTCCCACGCGGTCGCTGCAACTTGTTCAGCATACGGTACATCAAAAGTTGGCCGTGCTAAAGCCACAACGCCGATGGTAAGCTTGTCGATCATATGTTACTCCTTATATAAAAAGAGATTCCACTCACCAATCAACCAACAACACCATTTAAAATTTACCGGAAGGAAACTTTCTTCAGTATCACATGCCTATCAAAGCTCATGTCAAAAAACAACTGAAAATCAGATATCTCTACCGGCATCGTCTGACAATTTTAATTGATATTATGAACGTTGTCGGGTAAGGAAAATATATGCTGAAAATTCAGAACTGCTGAAGTGTTGGATAATCTGATGCAACACAAATGTCTGTGGTGAGGTCAACAATACTGGAATTAGGGCGAATCGTTCTGAATTTTATTTCTTATTTTTATACAATTTTTGTAGGTTATTTTGATATGGGGGCCTCCCGAGAAGTTATTCCGACTGAGGTTAGGAGCCCTGACATTGTGAAAGCATCTGAATCGCCACATCCCGTCGCGCTCTCCGAGGCGCAGGCAACGAGCTACGAGCCGGAGGCCAGGGCAGGCCGGAACCTGTGAACATGTATTAATGAGGATCCTATGAATCTACCCAACATGTATCGCATTCGTCAAAAATTTGATGACACCAGGGTTGATGATATCCGAGAAACGGTTAAGGCTGAATTGGGCGGATTGTCATGGTCGGCAATTCGGCCCGGTGACCGGGTGGCGGTCACGGCCGGCAGCCGCGGAATTGCCGATATCGCTCAAATTCTCGGGGCCATCGTCGATTTTTTTAAATCGCTTGAGGCCGAACCGTTTCTCTTTCCGGCCATGGGCAGCCATGGCGGGGCAACGGCCGAAGGACAAGTTGCCATGCTGGCACAGCTGGGTGTGACGGAAGCATCTGTCAAGGCACCGATTGTATCATCCATGGAAACGGCAGAGATTGGATTGACTGGAGACAATATCCCGGTATTTATGGACAAAAGCGCCTTGGCGGCCGATCACATCGTGGTGGTCAATCGTATCAAATCCCATACCAAATTTAAGGCACCCATCGAAAGCGGTCTGATGAAGATGATGGCCATCGGTATGGGCAAACTAAATGGTGCACAGCTTTACCATAAAGCCGCCGTTCCGTATTCGTTCTTTAAAATTATTACAGATGCCGCCCGGATGGTATTGACCAAAACGCCGATTATCTGTGCGGTGGGAATCCTGGAGAACGCTTACGGCCAAACGGCTAAAATCAGCGTTTTAAAGGCCGCAGAAATTGAAAGCCAGGAACAAGATCTCTTACACCTGTCCAAGAAAATGATGGCCAAACTCCCCTTTAACGAGATCGATCTTTTAATTGTTGACGAGATGGGAAAAGACATCAGCGGGGTCGGCATCGATCCGAATATCACGGGCAGAAATCGAGATATATTGGGAGTATTTCCCCATCCGGTGCAGGTGAAGCGACTTTTCGTGCGCGATTTAACGGATGGAAGCAAGGGCAATGCCACTGGCATCGGTTTGGCGGATATTACCACCCAAAGACTGGTGGACAAAATTGACTATGCCGCCACTTATAAAAATTGTATCACCGGCCTGAGCCCGGAAAAAGCTGCCGTACCCATGCATTTTGGAAACGATCGCGACGCCATAGAGGTCGCTTTGGGATGTGTTGGCCTTGTATCAGCGGCAAGGAGCAAAATTGTGCGCATTAAAAACACATTGCGATTGGACCTCCTGGAAGTGTCCGAAGCCTACGCAGAGATGCTTCAAAAAAGGCCCGATCTGGAAATTGTTGCCGGGCCTAACTGCATGGAATTCAGCAGCGAACACAATCTACTGTGAGATGGGGATCCGAAATGCCAGATCTGAAAGAATTGTGGGCACAAATTCGAAATAGGCCGGAAATCGATTTCAGACCAGTTTGGGTCTGCCTCTTTACGAGCTGCAGGCGCATAGACAGGAAACCGGCGTATTTGTCCAGAGCTGGATTTTTTTGAGGCAGGTTTCAAACAGATCAACTTTGCAATTACTTCGGTCGATGTTTTCTATGAGGGCGGTTTTTTTTAAAAAGAAGATTTGTCTCTATAAAGAGTTAAATATAATTCACTGTTCAAGCTTTGACGCCTTTTCTCGGATGATTAAAAACAGACCGGATACCAATTGACTGAATGGCAGTTCGCCCTCACCGTTGATCACGCCATCGATTTCGGAAAACAGTTTTAAGATATCAGCTGTCGCTGATCCGGGAAAGTCGAACCGCCGATGACGATGATAAGGTTCGGAAACTTTATTTTGATCCATTTCATAAAATACAAAGCGGAAGTAAGCTGACAAAGCTACAGCGAAAAACCGGCCTGGAAATAAATGTTCCAGTTGCAGCTATGGAATTGCTCAGCTTTGTCTCTTTATATGACCTAAATTGAGCGAGTGAACATACTAAAACTCCATTCGCATTCAAAGCCTGACTCTCGAAACGAGCCAAACCATTACTAACAGCTATAAACAACGCCTTGCTATCCGATCACAGATAAATTATACATAACGCCACTGGTTCTATTTTGGCAATGAACTTTAGACGAGAACAATGCTTCGTGATTATTAAAATACAGATAAAATTATTGAAAACGATCCCATTCAGGGACCCAAATCAATTGAGCCCGCCTATTTGTTGATCCTGGAAGCCAAGGTAAAGGCGACCAAGGGGTGCTTGGAGAATAGATCAGAGAACTTATCATGTCGAAAAAACCGGACTTAAAAGTAGATATCGGTGGATTAAAGCTTCAAAATCCAGTGATGACGGCTTCCGGCACTTTTGGGTATGGCCGGGAATTCGATCATCTTGTTGATTTGAATCGTCTTGGTGGCATCATCGTGAAGGGATTGTCTTTAGAGCCGACCAAAGGCAACCCACCGCCGCGCATCGTTGAGACCCCGTGCGGCATGTTAAACGCCATTGGCCTTGAAAATGTCGGTATCGAGGCCTTTGTAGCGGATAAACTTCCCTTCCTGCAGCGTCTGACACCACCAATCATTGCCAATATTTACGGCACCCTGGAAGAAGAATATTTCCAGCTGGCGGCCCGTATCGATGCGGTTGAGGCCATCGCCGCGATCGAGGTGAATATCTCTTGCCCCAATGTAAAAGCCGGCGGCATGGTATTCGGCGTCGATCCGAGGGCTGCCTTCCGGGTCGTCCGCGGGATTCGCGATCAAACCACCAAACCCTTGATCGTAAAGCTTTCACCCAACGTCACCGACATCACTGAAATTGCCTTGGCAGCACAGGAGGCCGGTGCAGACTGTCTTTCCTTGATCAACACCATCACGGCGATGGTGGTGGACATTGAAACCCGGCGACCCCGGCTGGCTAATATAACCGGGGGATTGTCCGGACCGGCCATCAAACCCGTGGCGGTTCGAATGGTCTGGCAGGTCGCCCAGGTTGCCAGAATTCCCGTCATCGGCATCGGAGGGATCATGAAAGCGGAAGATGCCCTGGAATATTTTATCGCGGGGGCGTCGGCCGTGCAGGTTGGCACTGCCAATTTCATCAATCCCCATATCACCACGGATGTCATTGACGGAATTGAAAGATTTTTGGCTGAGAGGGGTATCGCCAACATATCGGATGTCATCGGGACACTGGAAACCGGGTAGAGAATGACGATTGTAGAATGAAGATTGACGAAGTGAGCGTCGCGTGTTACGGGTTGCGCGTTACGCGTTTAAATATGTAGGATTTCCGGCTAATATAATATAACCTGCCATCCGAAACGTTTATCAGAGGACAGAAGAAGGAAGATGGACGAAAGAGATCTGAAATCGAAGGACAGAGACCAGCGATCCTAAACCGATCTGACCTTAGACATCAGATCTCTGATTTCAGTCGTCCCTCACCTGAGCGAAGTGGTCTTCCATCTTCCATCGAAGTTTCTAAAACTCCCACCCGCAACCCGAATCCCGTAACGCGTAACCCGTTTCACATCAACATCCCGAAATCAGCGACCAACGGGAGTGCTGGAGGTATGAGGATGGCCCTTTGAGAAAGCCAGGGCCACCTTGTATGGTAAAAAAATTTTTTAAACACTGTTTTATCGGATCTATCGGTTTTGATGACTACTTGACCGGTTCTTCATTGGCAGTGTCTTGTTCGCATCAGTCGGATTTGGTGCTGGTTGTTCAGCTTGCCTATACCAATAAATCGTAATAACAAGCAAAAAATTCTTTTTTATCTCAATTCATAAACCGCCGGCATCGATCAGGTTTGCACCCATCAAGCAAGCCCTCGCGGTAACAGTAGAGCCTTTTAAATTCTCAACCTGGCATTGCCGGTGGCTTATGAATTGAGTTATAGATCTGCCGCCTCTTTAATGGGATTGGCTTTTAAATATTCCAGTCTGTTTAATCCATTGATATAAGCGAGGGCACCGGCCGTGATGATATCCGGGTTGGCGCCTTTTCCCAGTGAGACAAGACCGTTTTCCCTCAATCGCACGGTGACTTCACCCTGGGCATCCGTGCCGCCGGTGAGTGCGCTGATCGTAAATCGCAGTAGCTCCGAATCGGTCCCGGTGAGTTTGGCGATGGTGTTGTAAACAGCGTCAATGGGACCGTTTCCGTATTCGGCACTCTGCACCGAGCGTCCGTTTATACTCAGTTTGACACTGGCCATGGGTAGAACGGTGGTGCCGGCGGTGACATGTAGATATTCGAGTTTGAAGACATCGGTGGTGCGCAGAATTCCTTCGGTGACGATTACTTCGAGGTCTTCATCCACGATTTGCTTCTTTTTGTCGGCCAGTTCCTTGAACTTTTCAAAAACCAGATCCAGCTCTTCCTTGGACAGATCGTATCCGATGTCTTTCAGATGAGAGTGCAGGGCGTGTCTGCCCGAATGCTTGCCCAGAACGAGTTTGTTGGCACTCAGTCCGATGCTTTCCGGTTTCATAATTTCATAGGTCATGGGATTTTTTAAGACACCGTCCTGGTGAATTCCGGCTTCATGGGCAAATGCATTGGCACCTACGATGGCTTTGTTCGGTTGCACCATGATCCCGGTAATCATACTGACCAGGCGGCTGGTCGGATGGATATACTCGGTTTGAAT
>JARFPZ010000490.1 GCA_029288035.1 Desulfosarcina sp. | reverse complement strand
GCAATGCATGGGCGACCGCAACTGCAACAAGCTTTGTCCGGAAGTTTTCGAATACGACGAAGATCAGCTGCTGTCCATTGTCAAGTTTGACGAAATCCCCGAACAATACAAAGATCTGGTCCGGCAGGCAGCCGACGAGTGCGTGCCGGAAGCCATTGATATCGAAGAGTAAAGGGAGGTGACCCCCCCCCATTTAGGATCTATTTATTGAATTCACATCATGTTTGCGAATGATTTATGCCATAGCCAGATTGAATATTTTGGAAATGCTATCGCATTTAAATTGAAAAGACAGAGCGAAGCGATAAAACATATCTTCAATCTTCATTTCCGGCTTGTCCGGGTTAGGTTAAAGCTGGTGATGTATCGATGAGCATAATCATTACCGCCTGTACGATGGATTGTCCGGATGCCTGTTCCCTGATAGTGGACCGGCGAAAAGACAATCGAATTACATTGCGGGGCAACCCGGACAGTCCGTTTACCGCCGGGTTCACCTGCCCCAAAATCAAAGACCACATCAAACGGCTGCAGCATCCCGAGCGCATTCGACACCCGCTTTTGCGGGTCAATGGAACCTGGCAGCAGATCACCTGGGAGGCGGCCCTGGATCTGTGCGCCGAAAAGATACAGGCCCTGCGATCACAGCCCAAATCCATTCTCCATATTAAAAGTGACGGGGCAAAAGGGGTCCTGAAGGCTGCCACGGCCCTTTTCTTTTCACTCCTGGGAACCAGTCGGACCATCGGGTCATTGTGCGATGCGGCCGGCTACATGGCCTATGTTCACGACTTCGGCTCCCGTAAAAACAATGACATCAACGATCTGACCAATGCTGCCCGGATTGTCAACTGGGGCAAGGATTTCTCCCGCAGCTCGGTTCACACGGCGGCCATCATCCGTAACGCCCGTAAAAAGGGTACCAGGGTGCTGACCATATCGCCGGACGGAGACGGCAATGATTCCTTTTCTGACGAGCGCATTCGAATCCGACCTGGAACCGATCGGTTTCTGGCCGCCGCCGTTATCAGACGGCTATGGAAAGACCGCCAAATCCCATCTGAGCTGCTCAAACAGACGAAAAAACCGGAAAAATTCCTGGACCTGATATCCGACTGGACTCCGGAAAGCCAGATGCATACCTGTGACGTCAGCTTGGCGGATGTCGAAAAATTGCAGCGCTGGTATCGGCAGGATCGGCCGACTGCCACATTTGTCGGTGCCGGGCTGCAACGCTACCGCTATGGCGGTGAAAACGTTCGCTTTATAAATGCCCTGGCGCTTCTTTCTGGCAATATCGGGATTTCCGGGGGTGGCAGCTATTACCACCTGCATGCCTACGGCAACCTGAACCTGACCTGGACCCGGGATCCCCGGAAAAAAAGCCGGCGATCAATGCCGATTGCCGCCATCGGCCGAGAAATATCGGCTGCCCAGGATCCGCCGATCAAACTGATCTGGATCAACGGAAGTAACGTGGTCAACCAGGCGCCGGACTCCCGTCAAATCATCCGCGCATTTGAAAACGTCGAGTTCAAAGTGGTCGTGGATGCTTTCATGAACGACACCGCTCAGCGGGCGGATTTGATTCTGCCGAGCACGTTGATGCTCGAGCAGGAGGACATCATCGGATCTTATTTGCACGAATACGTCCAGCATGTAAAGCCTGCTTTGCAGCCGCCGGTCGAAGCGCGTGACGACATCTGGATTCTTAGAAAAATCGGCAAAAGGCTCGATCCCCCGGTGAAGCTTCCGGACACCGAAACCTGCTTGCAACGATCCCTGGAAAAACCCTGTTTGCAGGTTAGCCTCGAACAATTGCGCCGCGAGGGCTGCGCCAGAGCCGATCTGCCGAAAATTGCCTATGCCGGCCTGGCTTTCGATCATCCGGATGGGAAGTATCGTTTTCCCCTGATCCTGCATCCGGAACCCCCAGTGGATCGGCAATATCCTTTGAGGCTGCTATCACTGGTGCGAAGACGTGCCATCCATTCCCAGATTTTACCTGAGGATCAAGACGATCCGCCCCGGATCTGGGTTGCGCCAGACAACCCCTTGCTGCCGACCATCGACCCTAATAGGGAAGTGTATGTCGTTTCCCCTCTGGGCCGGCTCAAAGTTACCCTCGATATTCTGTCCGGTCTGCATCCCGCAGTGGTTCTCTACCGGCGTGGCGATTGGATGAATCGAGGCGGCGGTGTTAATCAGCTCATCGCAGCCGGTTTGACGGATATAGGTTCAGGCGCACCTTTTTACGACCAATATGTACGGCTGGAAAACAGTTAGACACCACAATAATTCTGCAATGAGAGGAATACGAATTTGACCCAACTGCCGCAATCGCTTGGTGAACTTCAGGCTGTTTTTGACCGCTGGACGCAATCCATGCAGAATATCAAGGAGCGGAATGACCGCATCGCCTTCGTATGCGCTGAAATGCCGGCGTTGCTGCTAAACCGCCGGTTGCTGAAAAAAATTATGACCGACATCGTCAAAGGTAAACGATATCCCGATATCCGTCAGGCCACGATGTTTTCGAATGAGTTCATTCTGTACATCAACAACCAACGGCTTTACTCTGTCCGCCTTTATATCTACGAACCCGGACAATATACACCCGTCCATGACCACAATTCATGGGGGGTCTACGGCTGTGTCTCAAAAAAAGTGGAAGTGATCAGGTATCGCCGGCAAGACGATGAGACCAGCCAGGGATACGCTCGACTTCGCGAAACCGATCGAATTATGCTGCGACCCGGTGAGACCTCGGTGGTACGACCGTTAAATGACGGTATCCATCAAGCCGGCAATCCGGCCACCGATACCTGCGTGATGCTGAGTGTTTATGGTACACCTATTCGCAGACTGTATGTAAATCAATATGACCCGTTGCAAAATCGGGTTAGCCGCCTGTACCCTCCCCGGTTGAGAAAAAAACGACTGGCGACCCAGGCACTTGAAACCATGGGAGTTATCGACCTATGAGCCTTACACCCGAAAAACGGAAAGCCCTCGACGCGATTTTTAATGAAAAAGGTTATACCGACTATAAATGGATCGATCCGAAAAAAATTGTTGTGGCCCAGTGGGTCCGCATGAAATGCATGTTCGGCTGCGGCGAGTACGGCAGAGGAGGCGCCTGCCCACCGAACACCCCGTCCGTGTCCGACTGTGAGCGGTTTTTCAGTGAATACAGCGATGCGGCAATCCTGCACTTTGACGGCACCATGAAAAAGCCGGAAGACCGCCATGCCTGGTCCCGCAAGATCAATGCCGCGCTGGTCAAACTGGAGCGCGAAGTCTTTCTGGCCGGATATGAAAGAGCCTTCCTGCTGTTTATGGACTCGTGCTGTTTCTGCAAGGAGTGCACCGGCAATCGGCTCACCTGCAATGAGGCGCGATTGGCCCGGCCGGCCCCGGAGGCCATGGCTGTGGACGTTTATTCCACCGTCAGCCGGTTTGGATTCCCCATCAACGTTCGTACCGATTACGAACAGAAAATGGATCGCTATGCATTTTTGATGGTGCACTAGGAGCCTTTCAGTTACCAATCAGCGACAACATGAGGAGGGAAAATCATGCCCTATTTCAGCATCGAAACCAATCAAACCGTTGATACGGCCGCCAATCGAGATCTGATGAAAAAAATGTCTGCTTTTATTGCGGAACTGCTGGGAAAACCCGAATCGTATGTGATGATTGCCATAAAACCCGGAACACCCTTGATCTTTGCCGGCAGCGACGAACCGGCAGCGTTTGTCCGGCTAAAGAGTATCGGGCTGCCCAAGGGGCGCAACACGGATTTTTCCGAAAAGATTTGCGGCTTTGTCGAGCAGGAACTGAAAGTACCCCCAAATCGTGTCTTTATCGATTTCAAAGATCTCGAAAGGGACATGTTCGGCTGGAATGCGAAGACATTTTAAATCCAAATGATTTACATTATATTAACGCTAATTCTCACCCTGTTCGGGCCACATCTATGGGCCAAACACGTTTTAAATAAGCATAACCGGCAGGAGTATTTCTCGGGCACGGGGATCGACCTGGCCCGCATGCTATTGACGCGTTTGAAAATAAAAGATGTTACGGTGGATGTGACCAATATCGGCGATCACTATGATCCCGCTGCAAAATCCATCCGGCTGACGGAGAAAAGATGTGGCCGCAAAACACTCACGGCCGTGGTGGTTGCTGCCCATGAGGTCGGGCACGCCATCCAGGACCATACCGGTTACAAACCACTGATAACCCGAACCCGGATGATCGGAACGGCCCGAAAAATAGAACGGTTCGGTGCCGTTCTTATGATGGGGGTTCCGGTGCTGGCCGCACTCACCCGGGTGCCTTCGGTTGGCGTGTTGATGTTCCTGGCCGGCTTTGCCACCCTATGCATTCCGGTGCTGGTGCACCTTCTAACCCTTCCCACCGAGTTCGATGCCAGT
>JARFPZ010000481.1 GCA_029288035.1 Desulfosarcina sp. | reverse complement strand
ACTAACTGTTCGTCCGTCACTGCCGGTCTTCCAAAATGCTGCAAAATATTACTGTAATAAACCCGATTTGCTTGCTCGGTATCAAATAATACGCCGTCGCAATCAAATGCGACGACTTTAAAACGTATCATGCTATGGTATCACCCTTATATGAAACTTCATGGAATGACGAATGACGAATGACGATTGACGAATTGTGGATGTCGCTTCGCTCTGCTTTATTAACAAATAAAATAGAAAGAATTCCTTAATTCGACATTCGTCATTTGTCACGCTGGAGTTTCTTTTTTGATCAGACTGGCCGTTTTTTTGGCCAGCGGCTCCCGCTCGTGTGAAACATTAAGCTGCCTTTGTTTGTTCGGCAACTAAGGGTTTGATATTTATGAAACTTCATTTAAAAAGTTGAAGTGGGCTCTATTCTGGGCCACTTTGCATTTTGTAGGTTGGGTTTCGCCTGCTCCAGGCGTTGTTGGGTTTCGTTGCACTCAATCCAACCTACATTTTGCCGGGATTATCACGAAATGTGAAACCCAACAACAACCGATTTCGGAACCGAGCCACCAAAGTTTCTTTTTCAATCAGATTGGACCATCGCGGCCAGGCGGCGCTCGTAAGGAACATCGCAATCAGCGAACACCAGCAGAGCTGGAGACATGAGGAATGCCCCTCGAAAGGGCCGTGGAGACAAGCTCTGCTGTTGGTCGCTGATTGGTGAAAAGAATTTTGGTTTCATGTTCCTTTTCTTCTGATAGAATGGCCATCTCAATTTAAGATAAGTTCATTCTGAGCAAGCTTTTATCTCATCTATCTGTTTTGATCCTAAGTTTCGCTGCTCTCATATTTGAACAGGTCGAAAAACAAGCTAAAATTCTTTTAATTAACTCCCTTCATAAGCCACCGGCATTGTTCAACTTTGGATCAATTAGCCGCGATCACCCGGTAACGGTAGAACCTTTTCAATTCTCACCGTCAGAGATGGTGGCTTATGAAGGGAGTTAGGCTATTCAAGTTTGCGGGGCCGCAGATAACCGTAAACCCTTACGCTGAGCTGGGGCCTGATTTTGCTGTCGGTTTCGAGGATAATGGCGTCGTAGTATCGGCCGGCGTCTGTTTTCAGATTTTCAATATTCAGCTGATATGCCGTAGTGTCGGATACCGTGGTTTCTTCCAGCTGGTATTTGATGTTCTTGCCGTCTTTTGCATGCGAATTGATAATCTTAAAAGGATATTTTTTTTCAGGAATAATGGTCACGGTACCCTTGATAGGATCACCGACAATTCCGCGCATGTTGGCATGTTTCGGACGAATCGTGACAAAGGTTTCAACCTGGCCACTGATGACCAGGTCTTGCTGCGGGTGTTTTTTATCATTGGTATAAACCCCCGCGTTTTTTTTCATTTTTCTTCCACCATATCCTTTGGTATCGACTTTCAGCGTTATTTTCCCCTCACCGCCGGGAGGGATCTGTCTCGTATACGAGACCGCCGTGCACCCTCAGCCGGTTTTGACGCGTTCAATATTCAACGTTGCGCTCCCCTTGTTCTGCACGACAAATTCGTGTACGACTTTTGCCCCATCCAGGACCGGGGAAAATTCATAGAGGGTTTGCGGGAAAAAAACAACCGGTCCGGCATCATCTTGATCACCAAAACTAACTGCAGCAAACAGTGTCATTCCAATTATCACGGCCAAAGCAAAAAGCCCTTTACAGCTCATCATGAACTCCTTCTCAAAATTGGTTTGGTTTGGGAACTCTTGGAAAAATTCTATGACGCATGCCCCACAATGTCAAGGCGCAACTTTGTCGGAAACAGCAGGGCATCTACATCATAAAATAAGGATCCACATCAATCGTCACCTGGACGGGGTGTCGAGCGAAAACTTTCGGATTTTCCGACATAAGCCGATTAATAAACTGATGCAGCACAGTGGCAGTTAAACCTTTCAACAGCACTTGCCAGCGGAATCGTCCGGCGACTCTGGTCAAAGACGCCTCTATGGGCCCCATGACTTCCACACTTTGATAATCGTCGGGGGGGGGTGCTTTCAGCCCTCGGCACAGATCACCCAGCAGGCGGGCATGGTTTTCTGTCTCATGTGGATCCTTGCCCGATATTTTTAGTTGTACCATTCTCGAATAGGGTGGATAGTTAAGTGCTTTGCGAAAATTGATTTCCTGCCGATAGAATGCAATAAAATCCTGCTGTCTGGCTGCGGCAATACTGAAATGATCTGGATTGTAGGTTTGCAAAATGACGCTGCCGCGCTTGTCGCCACGTCCTGCTCTCCCGGCTACCTGCGCCAAAAGCTGAAAAGTCCGTTCACAGGCCCGAAAATCCGGAAAACTCAGGGAGAGATCTGCGCAAATGATGCCTACCAGTGTGATATTGGGAAAATCATGGCCTTTGGCTACCATCTGAGTGCCAACCAATATGTCGGTGGTTCTATTTTTAAGTCCTTTTAGCAGCTTTAGAATGGATCCTTTCCGCTGGGTGGTGTCGCGATCCATACGGGCAATCCGGGCCTTGGGGAAAATCGATGCCACCATAGCCTCGAGCTTTTCCGTACCGAGACCCAGATGCCTGATTTTATCTGATCCGCAATATTCACATTTCGAGGTGGCTGCACGGCTAAAACCGCAATAATGGCATCGATAGGCGTTGGCCTGCTGGTGTAAAGTCAGTGAAATATCACAATGTTTGCAGCGCATGGGCTGACCGCAGGCACCGCAGACCGGAAAGCTGGCGTATCCCCGACGGTTTAAAAATAGCAATATTTGCTCCCCGCGTTCAAGCGACGCTTTCATGGCCTCTTGCAACTCGGGCGTGATAAAGCGTCGGATGCCGCGCATATCTCTACTCTGGCGAAGATCCACGATGCGGATGTCAGGCAGTGGACGTTGTTCCACACGCTTTTCCAATGTAAGCTCGGTGAACTTCTTTATAGCTGCATTATAATAAGACTGAAGTGATGGTGTGGCCGAACCCAGCAATGCCACGCATTCATTTTGCTTAGCTCTGACTGCCGCCAGATCCCTGGCGTTGTATCGTAAGCTACCCTCTTGCTTGTAAGAAGCATCATGCTCTTCATCAACAATAATCACACCGATGTTGCGAAAAGGAGCAAATATGGCGGATCGGGCACCGATGGCAATGGTCGCCTGCCCCTGTATGATACGGGACCATTGATCATAACGCTCTCCTGTTGACAACGCGCTGTGCAGTACAGCGACACATTCACCAAAGCGGGCACGAAAACACCTTTCCATCTGAGTGATCAATGCGATTTCCGGAACCAGAACCAATACCGCAAGCTTGTTTTTTAAAGCCTCGGCGGCAACCTGCATGTAGACTTCGGTTTTTCCACTCCCGGTAACACCTCTCAAAAGAAAGGTCTTATACCCTTTAGTCAGATAATTACTGGATTGTGAGACGGCCTTTAGTTGCTCTTGATTTAAGATATGAGCGCGATCAGGCTCTATGGATTCGCCAAAAGGATCGCGATACACCCTTTTGTAATGGATGGTCACATAACCCTCGTTTTCAAGGGATTTAATTAAGGCAGCAGCAGTCGGCACGGTTTCTTTAAGTTTTTTTAAGGAGATTTCGCCCTCGATATGTAACACATCGATTATTTTTGTTCTGGTCTTAGACAGATGATCTACCGGCAGCGTCGTGTCAGCCAGGCGCACAAAACGCTCCAATCTGGCTTTCGTCTTTTGCCCGGCAAGCTTCCATTCCTTCGTAATCCAGCCACAGCGTTCAAAGGAGTACAAAAGGGTACCGGGTATATCCCGCTTAATTTTTTTATTAAGGTCTTTAACCAGGACACTTCCGGATCGCAATTGGCTCAAAACATCTCTGGCGATCGTTGCCAGTCGATCATGGGCAAGTACATGTCGCCCTTTTTCGGTAATAGCGACCGATGCGTAATCACGAATATTTAAGCCGCCGGGAAGCGCATTTTTTACGACCTGGCCAACTGGATACTTATAGTAGTCAGAAATCCATTTGAAAAACGGCACCATCGATGACGGAAAAAGAGGCACTTCGTCGAGAATATCCAGAATTGATTTGATCTCCTTTGTATTGGAACCCTGGCTTTGACCAAATACATAGCCGGTTACCCGACGCTGTCCGAAGGGGACGAGGACTCTCTTTCCGGTGGCCATAAAATCGGCAAAGGATTCGGGGACACTGTAGGTAAATGTTTGAAAGACCGGTAGCGCAATGGCTACTTCGATGTGGTTCACAACCGTTTCCATTTGATTCGGCGTCTTGATGACGATGATTTGACGGTGGCGGTTCGATGTTTTCAACAAAAACATTGATATTTTCGGCTAAAGGCCGATATAATAAATATAAATTGAGAGATCGTCAAATAGCCAATTCTATATGAAGGAGAAAATAATGTTTAAAATTGCAAAAAAGTCCCTAATCATTGCGATGATCGCAGCCATGATAACTATGCCGTTAGCTACCAGCGCCCTGGCAATAGAATATTGGGATACTGAAGACCCCACGGGCGGTGAAATGGTGTTTGATTTTGTTGTGCTCCGACCTGTCGGCCTTGTCGCCACCGCTATCGGTAGTGTATTTTTTGTCGTATCCTCGCCCTTTGCTGCTTTAGGAGGCAATATGGACACGGCTAAGGAAAAGCTTGTCAAAGATCCCGCCGCCTTTACCTTTAAAAGACCGTTGGGTCAATTTTAATAAATCCGCAGAACGTCAATTTTATCAAATTTCCGGTGTTTCGTGTTTTGTATTTAATATCAACCCGCTAAAATACAAATTACGAAACACCGATAATAAAACACTCCCTCGATAAGTTTATTCTTCCTTTTTCTAAAGATAATTCACATTGGTGTTGAGATCTATTTGAATTCCCACAATTTCCATTCTGAGATCTTGACACACAAAATTAATTTCAATAAATAGTCAATATTCAATCATCTGAAGGTGGCCCGCCAATTGCCATCTTACTTGCATCCGCTAATCATATTGCAAAAAGGAGGTCGCCCGTGCCCGTACATGTGGTGAATCACCCACTGATCAAACACAAACTCGCATTAATGAGAGAAAACAATGTAACCACCAAAGATTTCAGAGATCTTGCATCAGAGTTGGCGACCCTTTTGACCTATGAAGCTACCAAAGATCTTGAAACGGAAACAAAAACGATTCAGGGCTGGGCAGGACCGGTTCAAGTTGAAAAAATAAAAGGCAAGAAAATAACCGTGGTACCTATTTTAAGAGCGGGTCTGGGGATGATGCCAGGCGTCTTAGATCTCATACCGTCTGCCAGGGTAAGCGTAGTCGGTCTGTACCGCAATGAAGAAACCTTGCAACCAATTGAATATTATGTCAAAATGACTAGTGCCATGAAAGAGCGGATAGCTCTGATCCTAGATCCCATGCTGGCCACCGGCGGTTCACTGATCGCCACCATCGATTTGATCAAAAAAACAGGCTGCCATCAGATAAAGGGAATTTTCATGGTTGCCGCACCGGAAGGCATCGAAAAACTAACCGCCGCCCATCCGGACGTAGAAGTCTACATCGCTGCTCTTGATGAAAAATTGAATGATGTCGGATATATTCTACCTGGTTTAGGCGATGCCGGAGATAAAATTTTCGGGACAAAATAATGGATTAACATAAAGGGGTGGATTTTGGCGGAACTTATCTGGATAGAGGACAGCATCAAAGATGCCATCTTGACGATAATGAAATATATTGAAGTCGCCACTGGAGTTGAGCCGACCCAGGATGAAATAGCTGAAATGCTGAAATCCTATTTTATACTAAACGAAATCGGAAATCAGGTGAAGTATCAGTTAAAAAAAGCATCGGAAAATAAAGATGATAAAGATCAAATTGAAATCCGAGGGCCTTTCTGGACCTTAAACTTAATGACCGGTCCCGGTAAAAACGTTTTAACCAAAGGCGGTGTTTTCACCAGCAATATCCAGGCGGCGGTGCGTTCCGTTCGTAAATTTGTAAAAAAAACGATTGGAAAAGAACCAAGCAATGACATTCTTGCCAAGAGTTTGAAAAGTTCATTCATACTTAGCGAAATCAAGAATCAAATTGAATGGCAACGCAAGGGTGCCAAAAATGCGAATGAAACTGACGATGATCTTCTGACTTAAAATGGACAAAGAAATAAAATCAGATACATGGATCTGGGTGGTCGTGCAGAATCCCGGTGCAGATGAGCAGTTTTTGGGACAGCTCGATGAAGAAAAGAATGAGTCGTTTATCCCTGCCTTTTACAACAAAGAAGATGCTCAGCAATGCTTGATACAAATGAAAACCGAGAAGGCAAATAAATACGAAGTTCAGGCAATCTGCTTTGACGAGCTGGCCAAAGACGCTGTCAAAAACAATTTTATGATATTCATGTTAACCGGAGATGGTGAAATCATCAAAAAACTTGCGCCCTAATCCATCAAATTTTACTCCGGCAGCGGGGACCACCAAGCAATCCACTGCTCACCCAATCAGATTATTTCCGCTAGAACCGTCATATCATCAACGCACCCAAATTAATCGTGATCTAAATTGAGGACTCCACCGGCTGAATCCGATGGATGACCGTCGGTCCAAGCAACCCGAAAAGGAATATAACCATCTTAAATCATATTAAAAACGAACTCTTTACCCACATCATAATTTTGCAACAAAAGGCTGCAAATTTTATGGAATAAATTTTGCATCTTTAACAATTCCAATTATGACTGACATTAATAATTTAGATATCCGAACCCACATCATCGATGCCATTGTCGATGTGTTCGACACGATGGTGTCAATGGAGGTTGAGTTTTTTGATTCCGAACCGCCGGATACCACCGGTACGGAACGCATGGCAGCGACCGTAAACTTCGCCGGCAGCGTTGTCGGCCTTATTACGATTCAGGTACCATCCGAAATGTCAGGCCTGATGATGGCCGCTATGCTCGACCGAGAGGCCGATGAAATTGAGGATGAAGCAAAAATTAGGGATCTGATCGCTGAGATCAGCCATATTGTCGGCGGCAACCTGAAATCCGCCTTAAATGACGACGGCCACCAATGTGTAATTTCAATGCCCTCCATTACCTATGGAACCGACTTCACCATTAAATCACTGCAAATGGATCGGTTTGAGCGTTTTATTTTCACGCATCAAGAAAATTATATTTTCGCAGAGGTTGGCCTAAAATCCGAGCAAACCGCCAGTGCTGGAGACGGACTCGGCCAAACTGAAATACACGCTCAGCTTGATAATGCTGATGTTGTAAAAATCGATGCGCTAGACCTAAATTCCCGGGTTTCCGAGACGATCATCGATGTCTTTGATACGATGCTGTCATTGAAACTTGAACCTGCCGACGCAGTCAGCCTGGAAACCCTGGAGGGTATCCGCAATGTAGGCTCTGTCAGTTTAGCAGGGGATGCAAACGGAATGATCAGGATTCATACCGGCGATAGCTTTTCGAGGGAAATGGCAGCCGAAATGCTCGGGAAGGAGGTCGAAGAGATTGAGGGCGATGAAGAAATCAGAGACATGCTGGGAGAAATGGGAAAGATCGTAGGTGGAAATTTAAACTCTGTGTTGACCGATGCCGGTTTAATGTGCGCCCTTTCCACACCCTCTTTTACAATCGGATCTGATTTTAAAATTGAAGCCCACAATATGGAAAATTTTGAGCAGCTTGCTTTCCGCTGCGGCAAAAACGTCATCATTGTGGAATTGGGTGTTAAAGTATCTGAGCTGGTCCAGGCTGGCTCTCGACAGGGAAAAGATATTCCCGCTTTAGACGATAAAACCACCCATGCAGATCCGTCGGCACCATCTAAGCAAGAAGAAGCGCAAGGCCCCACAACAACGGCATCAGACCCGGCTGAAACCCAGGCTTCAAAAACCCCTGAAGATCTCGACCTTGATCTACTGCTTGATATCCCTCTGGAATTAAAGGTCGAGTTGGGCCGCGCCCGAATTAAGATCCATAAACTGATGAAACTCGCCCCCGGATCAGCTGTCAAACTCATCAAGTTGGAGGGGGATCCAGTGGATATCCTGGTGAATAGTACGTTGATCGCAAGAGGAGAAGTCGTCGTTCAAAACGAGAAATACGGTATTCGTGTCACTGAAATCACCAACCGTATGGATCGGATCAGAAGCTTCGGTATCTAGTATTATCCAGGCGCGCTTGCGCCAAGGCCTCTTTGGAATGACGAATGACGATTGACGAATGTCGAATTATAAAATTCTGCCTATTATAAAATCGAGCGTAGCGATTCCGCAAATCCAAAATCCGCTATCTAAAATCCCAAATTATGACAAATGACAACATGGAAATAAGAACGGGATGACTTTGTAAAAACGGATTCAGCATTTTTTCAGCTTCCCAGCTCCAATCCATAGCGTCGCCCAACTCTGTCATCAGCCAGTCGGCACCCCTTCATTATTCATTCGACAATCGACATTCGTCATTCACTATCCCTTCTGTGCAGGAACATCCAGGCTGCGTATCTCGTGTCCGGCGGCATCCAAAAACCGCTGAAGATTGTCTCTCGATATTACCAGGGTACTGGTGTTGATGAGAGGGTGAAACTGGAAGGCCTTCTCCTGTCCAAGGATCTTATCAAAAACTACTTCCACCGCATGCCCCGAGTCCCGGATAAGCGCCAAAATGGTAACGGATCCCGGGTCAACACCCAGATATCGCTTAAGCCGAGCCGGCGAACCGAAACTCAATTGGCCCGCTCCGATGGCAGCACCCAAGGCTTTAATGTCCACCCGTTTCCGGGCCGGAACCACCACCAAAAAATGCCGTTTTCCCTTTTTGTCACGCAAAAATAGATTCTTGGTTTTGGCGGCAGGCAACGGCGGCACCAGGCGTTCGACATCGGCAACGGTGAACACCGCCGGATGGTCATGGCGCTGGTACTCGATATGATGGTCTGCCAGAAATTGGTAAACGTCGGTCATCGATGTTTACTCCCTGACAGCCGGGATAACCGGATGTGCACTGGCTGCACTGGTGGGAAATATGGGCTCGTCGTTTAAGGCTTTGGTCGGATACTTCCCGTAATTGCTTCCGGTGTGACAGCCCGGCCAACATCTTACCCGGTAGTAACGCATCGGATTGTCCGGCACCGGGCCGTCGGAGGGATACCATATGCCTGCGGCAATCGGTATTTCCCAAGTAGGTTTTGCACTTGAGCGCTGCAGCTTATCTCCTGAGTCAGTCGCATCTGCTAAAGTGTTGCCGCCGATCGGCAGAAAGCCGGTAAAAGATATCAGAATAGCTAATGAACAAAGGACGATGATGGTTTTCATTTCTTCCTCCTTTTATGAAATTTGTGATGATAGCGTTTCTACTTCTGCAACAGTTTTTGCGATGGGCTTTCCTAACACCCGCTTCCCGGCGTCATGAACCAAGACGTCATCTTCTATTCGAATCCCGCCGAAATCCCGGTAATCTTCGACCTTGTTATAGTCGATAAAGTCTTCGAACTTTCCCTCTGTCTTCCATTGGTCAATTAGCTCCGGTATAAAATAGATTCCGGGTTCCACCGTCACCACAAAGCCCGGTTCAAGCGTCCTTGCCAGCCTCAGATGAGACATGCCAAATTGGGAACTTCTTCGGATCGTATTGGTGTAGCCGACGTAGTCTTCACCAAGGTCCTCCATGTCGTGAACATCGAGTCCCATCATGTGGCCCAAGCCGGCGGGCATGAACAATGCATGCGCGCCTGCTGCAACCGCCTCATTTACATCGCCTCTCATTAATCCAAGGGCCATCAAGCCGGCAGTAATTTGACAGCACGCCAGATTGTGCACCTTTCGATATTCCATCCCGGGTTTTATAGTTTCGATCGCTTTCAACTGCGCATCAAGCACCACGGCATATATTTCCTTTTGCTTTTGAGTAAACTTTCCAGCCACCGGAAATGTCCGGGTAATATCGCTGGCATAATGCATCGAGGTTTCAACCCCCGAATCATTGATAATTATATCACCATCCTGCATAACATTTTGATGATGGGGATTGTGAAGGATCTGACCGTCTACGGAAAAAATAAAAGGAAACGCAGGACTCGCGCCGCCAGCCTTGACAATTCCCATCATGGCACCGACGACCTCTCTTTCAGAAGTGCCCGGCTGGGACATCTTCATGGCCAATAGATGAATCTCATAGGTTATGTCAAGGGCAGATTCAATTTGCTCGACCTCTTCCTCGGTCTTGATTGATCGCTGGTCAACGACTGCTTTGATAAACGCATTGGATACGAAATTATTCACAAAAGAAGGAGCGATCCCGAGCAAAGCCTGGACCTTTATTAAATTCTCGGGTCGGTACTGGGGCAAAAAATGGATTCTTCTGTTTTTATCGAGAGCAGATTTTAATACGCTGTCTAATTGACCCAGTGCGGCAGCGTCTTTAAGTCCGCTTTTTAGACAGAGATGGTTTAATGACGGTTGCGCGCCCGTCCAGACCATATCATGAAGCGTCGAATCACGGCCGAATAAGATTTCCTGGTTTTCATCGATATCAATTATCGCTGCCAATCCTGGTAAATCAAGTCCCCAAAAATAAAGAAAGGTGCTGTCCTGACGGAATGGATAGGTGTTTTCCGGATAATTCATCGGGGACAGGTCATTGCCGAGAAACAGGAGAATCCCCGATTCTAGTTCCATTTTTAAACGATTACGGCGTTCAATGTAAGTATTGGTTTCAAACATAAGACCTCATAGAACAGTATTAAGTTTAAGAACGTTAGTATGTTTGCAGCAGCATTAGTCCTTAATCTCCCAGTTTGGCCCTCACGGGACAGGCAACCCTATGATCTTTTGCCACCGCCACCAGTGGAGGTATTTCACGCGAGCAATCCGCAATAGCATAATCGCAGCGGGGGTGAAACCGGCACCCTGTGGGGGGATCGATAGCACTGGGAATTTCACCTTTTGGAATGGGATGCGTCCGCTTGAATTTAGGGTCCGGAACCGGTACCGCGGCCAGAAGCGAAATGGTATATGGATGTACCGGGTGCTTGAAAACTTCGTCTAACGGACCAATTTCAAGGATCTGCCCCAAATACATAATGGCGATCCGATCGCAGATATACTTGCAGGTCGCCAGATCATGGGTGATAAAAAGATAAGTGAGATCGAATTCTTCCTTCAACTGGACCATCAATTCCAAAATCATGGCGCTGACCGATACATCGGCCATGGCGATGGGCTCATCGGCCACGACGAAATCCGGCTTGGAAATTAAAGCCCTCGCAATCACCACCCGCTGCCGTTGACCGCCCGAAAGCTGGTGTGGATATTTTTTGCTCAAAAAAACGGCCGGCGAAAGTCCCACTTTCTCCATGATTTCATGGGTCATATCCCTTATTTCGCCGGCGCTCAGTGAAGTGTGGATGTTAAGTGGATGTCCGATGGAAGCACCGATACTCATCCGTGGGCTCAAAGAGGCGAAAGGGTCCTGAAAGATGACCTGCATCTTCTCGCGCAGGCGGCGCATTTCTTCCGGTGTGTTATCAAAGACCGAGTTGTTTCTGTACAAGACTTCCCCGGCGGTGGGTTCGAGAAGCCTCAAAACCAGTCTGCCGGTGGTGGTCTTACCACAACCGCTTTCCCCGGCAAGCCCCAGAACTTCGCCTGGTCGGATAAAGAAAGAAACGTCGTCGACGGCACGGACCACGCGCTTGTCTTTGACAAACAACTGGGCCAAAAGTCCCTTGTCCAGGGGAAAATGCTTTTTCAGATTCTTGATTTCGAGCAGGTTGTCCATTGTTTTTTATTTTCCGAACACCTCATTCCACTTCCGAATTCATACTCTTCTGTCATCTGTCTTCTGCCAGGCGTCTTCTGTCCTCTGTATTCTGTGCCTTCTGCCATCTGTCTCATGTCAACCATACAGCCAGCAGGCGGTAAGATGACCGTTGCTTTCAACCCCCCGCGGAATCTCACGACGGCATTTGTCCATAACATGGGGACAACGTGGGTGAAACACACAACCGGACGGCGGATCCACCAGATCCGGCGGGGCCCCGGGCATGGTGTGAAGTTCGGGTTGATCTAATTGAATATTGGGACTGTAGGCCAAAAGTCCTTGGGTATAAGGATGCAGGGGTTTTTCAAAATCAGTTTCAGCCTGGGCGGATTCAGACAATCCGCCGCCATACATCACCGTAATCCGATCGGCCATCTCAGCCACGATCCCGAGGTTGGGAGAAATCAACACTATGGTCAGG
>JARFPZ010000300.1 GCA_029288035.1 Desulfosarcina sp. | reverse complement strand
TGATGCCACTGACAGTATTCCCGTGCTGATGCTTGAGACTCAGCAGGTTATGGCGGAGCTGGAGCAACTGCTGAAACAACTTCAATCAAGTTGGCTGCTGGGCGGCAAATCCGGCCAAAAATCCAAGGCGTCTACTCGGAGATCACCACTGGAGGTGAAACCATGACCGAAGGCCAAAGGCTTCACAGCATTTGTTGCCTGGCATGTTTGTGTGTCGCTATCATCCTTATGGGCGGCGTTGGCTGCGGCTCGTCACCGACCGAACAGATCACAGCGGAAGTTGATGAAGAATTTGAACGTATGAACCGGGTCGCGCGGACGGTATTTGACCATGGCCGGTTCCGGCAAGCGGCAGACCTTTACAATCAAGCTCTGGAGCGGGCCTATGTACTTGACGATGTAGATGCCATCGTGGATTCTCAGTACAACCTGGCGGTTTGTCTGGTAAGACTGCATGATTACGACCAAGCGCTTGAACATATAAGTCAGTCCAGGGCCGAATTGACCCGTGCCGGCCGCCGCATACCAGTGGATATTCTTCTGCTGGAGGCCACTACTGTGTACCGCATGGGCAAACTGGATGACGCCTGGCTGCTTACGGATACCATTATACTGGGCCCAAGTCGACCATCTGAGGCGATTCAGAGTAAAACCCATTTTATGCGAGGTTTGATTGCCGCTGAGTGGGATGATATCAATCAACTTCGCCAGGAGATCGTATCTCTGGGAAAACCCTCTGCAGTGGGGTTGCGGGCCGACCGTGAAGAACTGGTGGGACGTCTGGCAATGGCCCAAAGCAATTGGAATGAGGCCACTGAAGCCTTCGACAAGACCGCCGAGTATCGACGTGATGATTTCGATTACAGCGAGATGGTGAACGCTCTGGCCTTAGCGGCCTGGGCTTGCGAGCAGGCGGGCAAACTGTCGGAAGCGTCGAAGCGTTACCTGCGGGCCGGACGCAGTGCCGCACGGCAGGGGGAGAGCCGCGAGGCGTTGAACTGGCTGAACCGTGCGGAGAAGCTTGCCCGGGAGGCCGGCGATGAATCTAGCGCTAAAGAGGCCCGGTCCTATCGTAAGTGGATTGAAGCACCCTAAACCTGTAGTCCATTTTCTGACAAAATGCTGTAAAATACTGCAGATTTCAGAAAATTACACCTACCATTGATTGAAGATTGTCGATTGAAGATTGAAGATTTTAAGAAATAATTCATCAAGTACCTATGGCCGGCATTCGGGTGTCTTCGACAATAAATGGGGAGCAGCGAATGCCGACGCTCATCTTTTTTACCCATATCCTTACCATTGTGATGGCTTCGCCATCCAGATTTACGAGGTTGGGCAGTTCTTCAAGATAAGAAATATCATTTTTGTTGAATTCGTAATAAGCGTTATTGGTGCTAAACGGATCAGCCACCAATATTACTTTATCGGTATCATAGGGGTGTTTTTGGGGAGAGCCGGAAAAAGCAACATGGGTCTCTTTCAAAATTTGGATGTTTTTCGGTTTTTGGTAGGCCTGAAGTTGAAATTTTACCGCTTCCTGGGGATAACTTTCGGACGTCATTTTCTGATCCTCCTGTCAGATGATTTCAAACCCGGTTGAATAGTTGACTGGGTGATTAGGTGAATTATAGTCATCAATTCGGCAAGTTACGATTGCTGAGATATCAAATCTCCCATTATTTTGCAAGTATGGGATAAATCCATATTTACAATCACTTAACCAATCAACCAATCAACGATATCTGGAGAAAAGAAAATCCAATGAAAAAATTAACCGGTCTTCAGGCGAAATACCTCAGAGGCCTTGCCCATGGTCTGAAGCCCGTCGTATTTGTCGGGCAAAAAGGGGTAACCGACGCATTGATCGCATCCACCGAGCAGGCATTTGATCGACATGAACTTATCAAGATAAAATTCATTGATTTCAAAGAGAAAAAACGGAAAAAAGAAATTGCAGAAATCATTGAAGCAACAACAGGCTGCCTTATGGCGGGTATGATCGGGCATGTCGCCATATTCTATCGGCAGCATGACGATCCGGAAAAACGCAAAGTGGTATTGCCGAAATGAACCTACATGAAACTTCATCATGAAATTAGGGCCTCTTACGAGATTCCATTTGGCAGAAAAAGCGAACCGAAGAATATCGAATATCGAACCGCAGAATATCGAAGGGTGGCTTCGCTTCGCTCAATCATTTTATAAAATAGTTAGAATACATCCCTTCTACATTCGATATTCATGATTCGATATTCGATATTCGCTTTTTGATAAACTCCGTAAGGTCGAAGTTTCTTTCTCGATCAGGCTGGACGCTCGCAGCCAGGCGGCACTAGCATGATTATTGCCAATCAATATAGTATATGATTTAGCGAGTTGAGAGAGATATTGTGTTTCAAGGTTTCAGTCATTTAGTCCCGCTTTGTGGTATCCAGCTCGATCTCATCCGAATATATGACCAGACGCTGCCCGGGGTGGATATGCTCTCTCAGTTTCAATCGATTCCAAATGATCAGAGCCGGCAAGGGAACATCGAATCGTTCCGCAATGGCGGATAAATTGTCGCCGTCTTTGACCACGTAAACTCGCTGTCGGTTTTCAGCCAGCCATTGATCGACCAGGGTTTTAAATCGAGCCTGAAATCCGTCAGCACCGCCCTTGGGAACCAAAATCCGATGATTACCGGCGGCTAAAAAATGTCCTCTGATTTCCGGATTCAAATCCTTGATCATTTTAAAACGGGTATTGGCTGCCTCAGCGACGACAGAGATCGGCGTTTCCTGTAAACACGCCAGTTTGATAGGGTCAAATTGCAAGGGCGGATATAAATCTTTTTCAGTGAATCGAAACCCGTAGGTTTCGGGGTTGGCCAAAATGATTTTTGCGGAGATGACGCGTAATAGGTAACGTTGGGTTTCAAGGGGGAGATAGAGATGATAAAAGTGACGGGTTTTTTGGGTCAATATTTCCGATAGCAAGCCCTGTTCCCCCATGTTGTAGGCCGCCGCTGAAAGGGTCCAGCTTCCAAAGATATCGTAGAGGGATTTCAAATAAGCGATGGCTGCTTCGGTGGATCGGAATATATTGCGGCGTTCATCTTTTTCTGAATTAATGCTCAGTCCGTATTTATGTCCGCTGCTCTTTAAAAATTGCCAGAATCCGACAGCCCCTTTTCGAGATCGTGCATGGGGTCTCAGTGCGCTTTCAGCAATGGCGATATATTTCAAATCCTGGGGCATTTTATGTTCTTTGAGCATTTTTTCGATGATCGGAAAATAACGGTTGGATCGTTTAATCCATAGCACCACTTGGGGGCGATCCCACAGGGTGAGAAGCAATTCCTTTTCGAGACGTTCCCGGACATCCTGATCGTCCAGTTCAACGAGCTCCCCACAAAAATCGAGTGGACCGCTGATGCGAACGCTGGATATCAACGACGGAAACCCGATGGGTTCCTGTCTGGCAGGGCTGTCGCTGTGAACAGCCGTCACACTGATCACTGCCATAAAAACAAAAAAATATTTCATCACTAAAGTGCTCTCAAATGTTCCGGTTTTAAAGCGATATTTCCAGCCAGGGCCCGATCAATCAGTTCTAATGTCGCCGTTTTGTCTTTTGGTAATCTGGCTTTGATGGGCAAATAATTAGAAGCGTGATTGGCGTGAAAAAGACCCCTTGAGAGGTTGGTGCCGGCGATCATCGTTCTCAACTCCGCCAGCATTTCATCGGGTTCGATCAGGGTAAATTCTGCGGATTGAAAGTCATCAAACAGGGGTGTTCCAGGAATGAGCATCAAGCTCAAGGCACCGACGTAATCCGGATCGATGGCCGACAGCACACGGCCTGTTTCTGCGGCATGTATCTGTGAGCGCTGCCGGCCGGCGATTCCCAGCAAGACAGTGACGGACAATTTCATCCCGGCTTCCTTGGCTTTTTTCCCCATTTCTATCATGTGAGATGATTTGGCGCCTTTGTTTATTTTTTTGAGTGTGATTTCATCAACGGATTCAAGGCCCATATAGAGGATTCCCAGACCCTGGGTTTTGAGCGTTTGGAGCTCTTCAGGGGTCTTCATATCCAAGCTTTTGGCATTTGCATAGGCACCCACGCGGGTAACCCACGGAAGCCGATCTTTTATGGTCTGAAGAATTTTTAACAGCCTTTTTTGAGGAACAATCAAAGCGTCTCCATCACAGAGAAACAGGCGGCGCTGTCTTTGGCAATATTTAGCCGCAAATTCAATATCTTTTATAATAATGGAATCCGGCTTAATTCGGAAACGCTCTCCTAAATAAGTACCGCAGAATGTGCATTTATTGCGCGAGCAGCCAACGGTTATCTGAAGTAAAATACTGTTGGCCTCGCTGGGTGGTCTGATGATGTTTCCCTCATAATGCATGTTATTTTTTTTCCCTCAGCATTTCGGCAAGCAATGCGCTCAACGCTTCCAGCCCCACTGGCTTGGCCAGATAATCTTTAATGGCGTCTTTGGCCCGCTGGCTCATATTCTCGACACCTTCTTCCTCGTAGCCGGAAAAAATCGATATATTGGCATGGGGGTCATCATCGAGAATTTTTTCGATACAGGTAATGCCGTCCATTTCCGGCATGTTAATGTCCATTAAAACTGCATCGGGGCGGTTGCCCCGATATTTTTCGAGCCCCTCCTTGCCGTTTGCGGCAAGCTCCGGTGTATAGCCGAGATACTCGAGCAAATCCTGCATGGCGTTGAGAATCTCAGGTTCATCATCGACGACCAAGACCCGCTGTCCTCTACCCCGGATGATCACTGGAACGTATTTTTGTTCACTTTTTTTTTCGTCAAGAACCAATGAAAAAAGCATCTTAAACGTGGTACCCCGGTTCGGCTGTGAATCGACACTGATCATACCCTCATGGCTTTTAATAATTCCATAGGTGGTGGAAAGTCCCAGGCCGGTACCACTGCCGATGGGTTTCGTGGTATAAAACGGATCAAAGCATTTTCTGACGGCTTCGCTATCCATACCCTCACCATTGTCGGTTACGGTAACCACGGCTTGATTGCCCGCCCTAACGGCTTTGATGATCAGCCGGCCGCCATCCGGCATCGCATCCCGGGCATTGTTGCAAAGGTTCATCAGAGCCTGGCTGAGACTGGTCACATCTCCCATGATCGGAAGCTTGCCGGGAAGCTCAGTTTGAATTTGTATTTTCTGGTCAAATGATTTCTCAATGATCTGACAAACCTCATTGATCACTTCTGCCAGGTCGATATTTTCGAATTCTGCTTTAATCTGTTTTCGCGAAAATTGGAGTAATCCGTCGACCAGGCGGGACCCTCTTCTGACGGAGGTGTTTATTCGTCCGGCCACATCGTGCAAGCCGGACTCATCTTTATAGCTCATCTGAATAAGCTGGCTGTTCACCAGAATTTCAGTCAGGGTGTTCCTGAAATTGTGGGCGACACCGGCCGCAATCGTACCAATGGCCTCCATCTTCTGGACATGTTGCAACTGCATTTCCAGTCGCTTGCGTTCGGTCACATCCGTGATCATCAGGATGACCGTGGCCGGTTCTCCGGTTACCGGTAGTACCTTAATGGTAATTTGTCTGCCGTTTAACTCAACCGGTGTATTTTCCCCGATTTCTGCCGATTGATCCACACCGGTTTGGAATATTTTATCCAACCGCTGCCCCGTGGTTTCGTCGAACAGATCCGGTGGATAGGCCGCCAGAATTTTTTCCGGCGGCAGTGCGAGCAACGACACTGCAACACCATTGGCATAGACAATTTTTTGGGTATAAACTTCCAGGATTCCTTCAGCCATGCTTTCTAAAATTGTCTCGAGGTGGCGATTGCGTGATAGCAGTTCCTTGGTCAACTGGCGGGCATATACGCCGTCAAGTCCATGGATGGGTTTCGGACCCTCCTGACCCCGGGGAGCTTCCGATGCTTTAATGGCGTCCATGATGTGATTGGCCATCGAGCTGAAAGGACCCTTGGCAATGTAGGAATCTGCTCCGGTCTTCTGGAAATCGAAATCAATCTCAGCCACCGCCGCAGAGATGATAACCAGATAGCAATCCTTTAGCTGCGGCATACTGCGGACAATCTGTATCAGTTTACCCCCGTCAATCTTGGGCATGATGAGATCAAAAAAAATGATGTCGGGGCTGAAGTCGGCAAGCAGGTTCAGAGCGGCAAAACCATCCTCGGCCGTCATGACTTCGTGACCTTCACGCGTCAGAAATTTGGTGACAAATTTCAGCATAACACGATCGTCATCCACCACCAGAATCTTTTTTTTCATAAATTAAGCTCCCTTAACTATATTGTTCCTTTATCATATTTCGGAGCGTCTTATCAACTTCAGAGATATGAGCAGCGAGTCTATCGATGTCCGCCTGAACGTCTTGTAAATCGGCCGTCTTTCCCTTTTTTTCAAGATCGAAGGCGATTTCAGCGGCGGTTTCAGCTTTAAAATTTTTTAGCATTCCCTTCAGGCTGTGGGCTGACCGCATGAACGTATCGCAGTCACCTTCTTCAAAGGACTGCTGAAGATTATCAAACACCCTGGGGTAATCATCTATAAAAACCTCCACCACTTCTTTAAGAAAATCCCAGTCCTCATCAAAGACCTTTAGTAGCGATGAACTATCTGCGATAACAGGTTCAGCCGGCGCCGGTTTCATGATTTCGGAGACCCGGGTCAGTTTTTCGATGGTTTCGAACAGCTTATCCGAATCAATGGGTTTGGATACATATTCATTCATGCCGGCTTCCAGGCAGCGCTCCCGATCACCTTTAATGACATGGGCGGTCATGGCAACAATCGGGATTCTTTTGAATGCGGAGTGCGGAATGTGGAATGCGGAATTTGCATTCTGTCCTCTGTCTTCTAATTCTTCCTCATTCCGCCTTCCGCCTTCCGCCTTCCGCCTTCCATCTTCCCACTCACGTATTTTCCGAGTTGACTCCAGGCCGTCCATTTCCGGCATCTGCACATCCATTAAAACAATGTCAAACGTCTCTCGTTTAAAAGCTTCTAAGGCTTGGCGCCCATTTTCCACCAGGGTGGTTTGGTGGTTCCAGCGCTCGAGCAGACGCAGAATGTATCTCTGGTTAAAGGGGGTGTCTTCCGCTACCAGAATTTTCAGTGAGCGTGCGGAGACCCGGATGACTGGCTGCGGTGTTTTATCCTCTATAACAGGGGTAGGTTTGGCAATTCCCAGGAAGTCTAAGATAACACTTACCAGTTCCAGAGGGCCTACGGGTTTGAGAACGCCGATTGTGATGCCAAGTTCTTCGAGTTCCGCCTTGCGCTTGAAGTGCGGAAACGTGAGCATCATAATGATGCCGGCATCAGAAATTTTCTGCTGTTTGATAGCGCCGGCCAGGGCAAATCCATCCATTTCGGGCATATCCGAATCCAGTAAAATCAGATTAAAAGGTGTTCCCTTGGCTTGGGATTTCAAAAGAATATCCATGGTTTCTTTGGCACCGGCTGCCTGTACAAGGTCCATCTTGTGGATTTCCAGAATTTCTTTGAGAATTTTACGACTGGATCTGTTATCGTCGACCACCAGCACTCTTAGACCGTTTAGTTCAGGATGAAATGCCTCTTCTTGACGCGCTTCATGGCCATGCTGCCGGACAAACCGCGCCGTGAATCGAAACCGGCTGCCGTGTCCGGGTTGACTTTTGATTTTAATGGTGCCGCCCATCAAATTCACCAGTTGAGCTGAGACCGCCAGTCCCAGTCCAGTCCCCCCGTAGCGACCCGAGGTTGTGACGTCGGCCTGGTTATAGGCACTAAAAATGGCACGCTGTTTATCCAGCGGGATTCCGATGCCGGTGTCAACGACGGAGATATGCAGAATTACGTCGTCATCCGTTTGAGAATGAGCGGCGACATAGACGATGACTTCTCCCTCATCCGTAAACTTAATGGCATTGTCGATCAGGTTGAGTAGAACTTGGCGTAGGCGTGCTGCGTCGCCTGACAAGTGGTCCGGAACTCCTGGAACAATACGGTAGGCCAACTCGATGCCTTTTTCATGGGATTTGATACCCATAATTTTCATTGACTCATCCATAAACTGCCTGAGACGGAATGGGCTTTGTTCGAATACCAGCTTGCCGGCTTCAATTTTGGAAAAATCCAGAATGTTGTTGATGATGGAAAGTAAAGAATAAGCCGACGATTTAACCACGTCCAGATCTTCTCTCTGGTCGGGGGGCAAATTAGAGCTTAGCATCAGTTCCACCAGACCGATGATGGCATTCAGCGGCGTGCGAATTTCGTGGCTCATACTGGCCAGAAATTCACTTTTGCTCTGACTGGCGGCTTCGGCGGCCAGTTTTTCCCGGTATAAGGCTTCGGCCCGTTGCCGTTGGGTCGCATCTCGTACAAATACACCGAAACCGATGGGCTCTCCTTTTGGATCGCTTATCAACGATACGGACGATTCGACAAATCTTTTGGAACCGTCTTTGTTGGTAAGGACCCAGTCCACCGATTTCGTGGGCAACCGGGTTTCAAGCACTTTGTTGAAGATATTGGTAAGATTGGAGGCATTGATCTCATCCATCGATTTGCTTTGGTTCATCGTCGCCAGTTCATCGCGGGAGTAGCCCAAAATCTTACACATGGAATCGTTGAAAAATGTAAAATTTCCGTCCATGTCCACCTCATAATAGCCGTCGGGAGCGGTTTCAATAATGTTGCGAAACTTTTCTTCACTTTCCCGGAGTGCGGCTTCAGCTGCCGAACGTTGATTAATTGTGAACTGGGCATGGGAACCGAAGATGAGGAAGAGACATAAAATAGCGATGCGGGTCCAAATTGCACTCATGTCCGGTCCGAACAGACGTTGAAAAAAATCAACATCATAGGACAAAAAGATGTATAAAATGGATTCAAAAACCGTATAAAAAAGGGCCAAAGCGATTCCGATCAAAACCATGTGGTCCCAAATGTGGACATTGCGTGTTTTTGTATTTGTCTTTAAGTGTTTTTGCCGCATGTTAGTCGTCTCCGGATGGCTGATGATGCACCGCTTGGATGGTTGAAATTTGAAAGTTTTTTAATGTTGTGGTGACAATAACATAAAGATGTCGGCTGGATTAAGGAATGTTTTGTCCGCCTCCAGAATCGATCATCCCGCAACCAGCATCTCTATGCGCTAAGTCCATCGATTCGTAAATACGATGACGCCTTTTACTCACTCAGGACTTAGTGCTGAGTGAGCAATCATCTTGGAAAGGTCAATAATAATACGTGACCCTAATTGCGAACCGTAGCGCTAAGCAGTAGATTTGATAAATGCATACCAATGCGTCGGTTTGAGGCGGAGCTTCGCTGGTTCTTAAAGCATATTTCAGCCTGCGGCTAACGGCAAGTAAAAATTTCAAATTTAACCGATAGGTGATGTGAATTTGTTTAGAAACTTATCGAGATAGCAACCCTAGTGGCTGTATTTGTGATAGGGTCCTGTTGCGGGGTGATTTCCGACGGTCATCACCGGTTCGACGATCCTTGCCTTTTCTCCTTTCCGGAATATGCAAGGTGTAAGAATAATTTCGGCGATCTCCTCCGGTCCGTCTGCCTCCATTGTCCGAAGAGATCCGCCGCGCTTGTAAATTGTTCTCATTTGTTTTCATTGGCGTAACCACGTTTAAGCATCGATTGAAAAAGAGAGTCGGAAGGTGCCTACGGCAATCTTGCTAAAATTGATTATTTGTGCAGATTTCATGCCATTTCGGATGATCCTTATATTCGATATCGTTAATCCGACGATGTGAGACGCATATACAGTAATGTCTTAATAAAACGATTACTTAAAAAGAATTTCACTAACCTTGGCGGCATGACTTAGTAAACCGACAAATTGATGAAATTATGTCATATGTGAAATAAGTTACCCAATATTGTGGAAAAACTTTCCATATCTTTCTTGGTTATTCGAAAAATCGAGATTTCCGTCCATTATCGCATTGCATGGCTTTCTAGATTGTTCTTGACAAAGGGATTTCTCCTATACTACTTGTCTTTTGGTAAATCAAGTTCATAATCTTATCAAAGGTTTTTTTATTGTTTTTTATTCATCATTAAAAAGGAGGCTTGCCATGAAAAGGAAAAAACTGTTTATTGTGATGCTTTTCGTTGCTGTACTGCTGGTGCCTGGCTGGGGGGTGGCCGCCGAGCTGAGGATCGGTTTGAATTCCGAGCCCAGCTCCATGGACCCGCACTACCACAATCTTGAACCCAATAACATGATGTCCGAATACACCTTTGATAAGCTCATCAAACAGGACCACAAACAAAACCTGAAACCGGGCCTGGCGGTTTCCTGGGAACCGATCGACGATCTGAACTGGGAATTCAAACTGCGTCCGGACGTCAAATTTCACGACGGTTCACCGTTTACGGCCGAGGATGTCAAATTTACCTTAGAGCGCGGTCCAAAGGTGCCCAACAGTCCCTCTTCTTTTGCGCGCTATATAAATCACATAAAAAAAATCGAGATCGTCGATCCCCTTACGATCCGGTTTGCCACGGAGGATCCTTTTCCACTGATGGCAACCTACCTTTCGACGTTTACCGTCATTTCCAAAAAACATGGTGACGGCGCGGCCACCAAGGACTACAATTCAGGCAAGGCCATGGTCGGAACCGGTCCCTTCAAGTTTGTGGAGTGGATCCCGGGCGATCGCATTGTCTATACCCGCAACGATGAATACTGGGGCAAAAAACCGGAATGGGAGAAGGTCATACTCAAACCGATATCCAATTCATCGGCCCGGGTGGCAGCCCTTTTGGCCGGAGATGTGGATCTGATCGATTTTGTGCCCACCGCCGACATCGAAAAATTGAAAAAGAATCCAAAGCTATCCATGGACCGGTCGGTCTCCAACCGGGTGATTTATCTGCATATCGACAGTGACCGCGATGTCTCACCCTTTGTCACCGATATAAACGGCAATCCGATGACCAAAAATCCGCTCAAGGACGTGCGTGTCCGGCGGGCCATTTCCATGGCCATCAATCGTCCGGCCATCGTTTCGAAGGTCATGGAGGGCAACGCCATCGCCGCCGGGCAGCTTTTGCCCGATGGTTTCTTTGCGGTCAG
>JARFPZ010000443.1 GCA_029288035.1 Desulfosarcina sp. | reverse complement strand
AAAAAAAATCAGCGTATGCGTCAACCCGGGCATAAACTTCCGGCGCACATTGGATTGGCCAAGCACATCGGTTAGAAGAACCTTTATTCTTTCGGCAAGACGATCTACCTTAATCTGAGCCTTGCCTTGAACCGACTTCATTATTTTTAAAAGTCGCCGTACCCGCATGGTAAAAACACCAAAGCCCGTAATCAGTAAGGCTGCCACCAATATGGATTTAACTATTATGTAGATATTCATCGCTTTTTATATCTTTTATGGATCAATTTTTTGGTATAGCCGGATGCCAGCATAACACCAACCAACAGCTCATGAATTAAACATATTTTATTGGTTACGGTAAGTCCACCAGATTAACAAAATAGCAAATGAAGTCAAGAAGATATCAAGGCAATCAAATCAGGCCGGATACGCTGACACTCATCCTCACTCATCGGCTATTTTTGAATCTTTCTATTTGATATCAAAAACTTATCATACTGATCTTGTATATTATCAAGATCCAGCCGGCACCGGATATGGCTCAATTTTAATCATTGGCTGGATACCCGCTTGATATACTGGAAATGCAGGTATCTGATTTGGGCTTTTTATATCGTAAACCTATCTTTATTTTGCTCCATCAGAATAATTTCGTTGATTTTTCTTGCAAATTTGAATATAGACTTCAAATATGAGAGGACTAATTCCAAGAAGTCTAGCTTCAGAAATCAAACATCGGTTGCAACATAATCCGGTCGTTGCCATTTTGGGGCCGCGCCAGTGTGGTAAAACCACTGTAGCACTCCAAATTGTCAAACCGATGAAAAAATCAGTCTATTTGGATCTGGAGAATCCTGCCGATCTTGCGAAATTGGATGATCCGCTGGCATTTTTCAGTTTGCATGAAGATGACCTGATATGCCTGGACGAGATACAACGCGCCCCGGAGTTGTTTATAACGCTTCGAAGTATTGTGGATCAACGCGGTAAAAACGGTCAGTTTCTGATTCTTGGCTCCGCTGGACGCGATTTGATTCGACAGAGCTCAGAATCACTCGCCGGCCGGATCACATATCTTGATCTGACGCCATTCCTATTAAATGAAATTGAACCTTTGGGTCTTGTTGACCTCCGGCACATCTGGTTGGCGGGTGGTTTCCCAAGAAGCTATCTTGCAATCGATGAGGATGTCAGTTTTCAGTGGCGGCAAGACTTCATTCGTACATTTCTTGAACGAGATATCGGTATGCTTGGATTTCGCATACCACCGACAAGGCTCGGTAGACTCTGGAAAATGTGTGCGCATATTCATGGCTCTCTTCTGAATTCATCTAAACTCGCTGATTCCTTGGGTGTAAGTTCGCATACCATACGCTCCTACCTGGATCTTCTGGAGCATACGTTCATGCTTCGAGTCCTCATGCCCGATGCGCCGAATTTAAAAAAACGGCTGGTAAAATCGCCAAAGATTTATATCCGCGACAGCGGCATTCTCCATGCTCTGCTCGATATCCGCACCCATGACGATCTCCTCTCTCATCCGGTTCTGGGAGCCTCGTTCGAAGGATTTGCTATGGAAAATATTCTGGCATCTGCAAGAAGCTTTGAACCCTCTTTTTACAGAACCGGTGCTGGTGCCGAAATTGATCTTGTATTGCGTAGAGGCCGACAAGTACTGGCTTTCGAGCTGAAGTCGTCAACAGTTCCAAACGTTACTAAAGGCTTTTGGAGCGCGTTGGAAGATATTTCTCCTGACGATGCATACGTGGTGGCGCCGGTAAAAGAGGCCTATCCGATAAAGCATGGTGTAAAGGTGACACCGCTTCTTGACGTCATTGCCTGGTTGAACAAGGATCATTAGTCCGGAAGATCCTTCTCTTCAGGGTCCGAATCACTGTCTTTCAACTACGAATAACGTATACAGACCCAGTCTTCACGGATTATCTCACAGCGGCTTTGAATTGCTGTTGCTTTGATTACCTTTTTTGACAAGCTCTCCCAAAGCCTCTATCTTCTCGCACCAGCATTGCCGCTTGACACTCAAATGCCAAAATCTTATGTTTCGGTCTATAAATGACTGGAAGCTGATCGTAAAAACAACGATTTCCTTTACCCGGCGGTGGAAACAGTCAGCTACGTAACCTTTTGAGATCTATTATTCTTTAAAAATGAACCCCTTAAGAATTTTGATAATTATTTTGACAGCGCTGTGGCTGCACGCCTGCGCTCACACGAGTCCACCGGATCAGTCCAAGCCTGAAATGAAAAAACCTGCTGAAAATACAAGCGAAAACCGGACGCCACCATCAGACCAAGCCGAGTCCAAACAACAAGAATCCGGGGATAACTCACAAACCGGCCAGCCGCCTTCCCAAAATCAATCCGGGATCAACCGGCAAGAATCCCGCAAAAAAGAACAGGCCAGCCAATCGCCCGCTGAACCTGTAACCAAACCCAAACCGGATGAACCCACTGAAAATACAGATAAAACCAGGCCCACTTCTGTAGATTCGGCTAATGCCAAACTGGCGAAAGCCCGTGAAAATCTGAAAACCAGTCAGGAAACGGCAAAACGGATCGCTTCTGATCTTGAGCACCTTAAACAATCCGGTGATGCGTCGCCTGAAGCGATCGGGGATTATGAGGAGTATCTGGCGCGCGTCCAGGCGATGACCGCTGAAAATCGCAAAATTGTGGCGCAGATGGAGGCGGTCTATGACCAGCATACCCATAGTGAAAGCAATCCCAATTCGCCGGCCCCAAACAAATCGGATAATACATATGACCCAAATTTTCCGGATGATCAAGCGGTGGATGAAGTCGCGGCATTGGACAAGGAGTTCAATGAATCGCTGGCAAAGTTCGATGATAAACTGCTAAAGGAAATGGATGAGATTCGCGCCGAATCCGCTAAAAAATTGAAGGACTTGGCGCAGGAAGCGGCGGATGCGGCCAAACGCCTACGTGCCAAAGGGTTGGAAGTGGATAGCTCCGGATCTGAATCATCCCAGGAACCCGACGGGCAAAAGGAGACGTCGGAAGGCGGTCGGGAAACGGGGACGACCAAAGATACCACCGACACTGAAACAGCTTCCCGGGATGGATCTCGCAAAGGAGGTGAAGGTTCATCCGCAGGTGATCGGGGTCGGACCGACACCGAAGATGATGATATCGTCGCCCGACAGCTGCGGGAAGCGGCTGAAAACGAGACGGATCCCGAACTAACGGAAAAACTCTGGAAAGAGTATGAGGAATATAAGAAAAGCCGGTGATTACCTGAATCTTGATATGGCCGCAAAAAGGCACAAAAAGCACAAGAATAAAATTGTCCGTGTGGGTCTGTGGCTATTTAAATCAAATTGATTATTGGAATTTTCATAAGCTTACGGTGTGAACGTGAAATTTAGAGTCTCTAATCTTACACTTACAAATATCACCATTTCTTTGCTTATCCTATCCGGCTGTGCCACCTATCAAGCCCAAAAGGTGGGACCCACCGTGATTCAGCACGCCCGGGAAGAAATCCCTGAAGACCAGTTGATGGATGTGGGCATTCTTGTTTTTCAAAGTAAGGAGATAACCGAGGAAGCAGCCGAGGACGAGGGTACCAATAACGACATTCGCAAAGCCGAAGGCCACTTTATTCCCTACCATCTCAAAAACACCTTAAGCCAAAGCAGCCAGTGGGGGGCGGTGCGAGTGATCCCGGCCAAAACCGATAGTGTTGATTTGCTGGTCGAAGGCGAAATCCTCGAATCCAACGGCGAGAATTTGGGCCTTAGAATCGATGTGACCGATGCCGCCGACGTAACCTGGTTTTCAAAGAATTACAAAGCTGAAGCCAATCGGAGCACCTACACCGATAATCGTCTGGGGGAAAAAGATGCCTTTCAGGACCTGTACAATACCATTGCCAATGACATGGCCAAGTTTAAAATGGAACTGAGCCCAACTGAAATTAAAAAAATTCGCACCACGGCAAAATTGAAATTCGCCGGCGAATTTGCACCGGAAGCATTCAGCGAGCACCTGGTAACAGATGAAAAGGGAACGATTACCATCAATCGATTGCCGGCCGACGACGATCCCATGATGGAACGTTTGCTCAAAATCCGAGAACGCGAATACATGTATGTTGACGCACTCAATGAACAATATGATCAATTCTACAATGAGATGTGGCCGTCCTATGAAAACTGGCGCGACCTTAGCATGACCGAACGCCAGGCCATGAGGGAGATAAAAAGAAGGGCCCTGACCCAGCAGCTGATCGGGGCCATGCTGGTAGCGGGTGCGATTGCGGCCGGTTCGATTGACTCGATCAATATGGGTGGCCTTCAAACCGGGTTGATTCTCATCGGCGGCCAGGTAATCATCAGCGGTTTCAATATTTCCCAAGAAGCTGAAATCCATGAAGCGGCCATCCAGGAACTCAGCGAATCTTTTAGCAGTGAAATGAAGCCGGTTGTCATGGAGTTCGAGGGCAAGCAATATGAACTCACCGGTTCGGCGGAGGAGCAATTCAAACAATGGCGGGAGTTATTGCGAAAAATCTATTATGCCGAGACCGGTTTTGCTCCGGACCCGGTGATGAATGACGAAGGACGAGGGAAGAAGGACGAGTGACGAGGGACGAACTGTGGAATCGCTTATAACGAGGACCTCGGGTCTTCAATGCTTTCTTTCTTTGCCTTTAACCCTGAACGTTGAACCCTGAACCTTTAAACACTTATGAAGAATGAATCCACCCAACCCATCGCGGAGGCCATTACGCCACTGGTTACCCCAAAGAAGGACAATGGGGCCGGCCGCGAAAATTTCAAACGCCGCAATAGAATTATCGTCTTGGCGCTGATCGGCGCCTTCATCTTTCTGATCATCGGCGGCGGCTGGCTGCTGTATTTCCTTTCAAAAAAACCGCTTCAAGAACAAGACGCGGCAAATAAAGCATCGCCCACCGAAATCTTAGCGGTGGAAAAAACCATTGAACCAACTCCAGAACCGACACCGCAGCTGGACCCTGCCCCGCTAAAGATCGAAAAAACCAATGCCGAAAAAAAACTGGCGGAATACCTGGAGATCAAAGGAGAGCTGGATAAAAAGGCCGCATCAGAATGGGATAAAACATCCTACCTGAAAATGACAGAACTCGGGCGACAGGCGGATGCCTACTTGATGGAGAAACAATACAAGCCGGCATCCGAACGATATAACCAAGCAAGGGGGCTTGCCGAGGAATTGAACGGCCGCGCCGATGCAGCGCTACAACGCCTGATCAGGGAAGGCAACCAGGCACTCGATGATGGAAATGGCAGCCTTGCCCGACGCAATTTCTCGGTGGCATTGAAAATTGCACCCGCCGATGCCGGTGCGCAACAGGGTTTGAAACGCGCCGAAACCATTGAAGCCGTGATGCAACTGATTGCGTCGGGCCGGCAACATGAGACAAATAACGCCTGGTCTTTGGCCCGGTCCGATTATAGTAAGGCCCTGGAAATCGATTCGACTTCCCACAAAGCCCGCCAAGGCTTGGACCGTATAAACGGTCTGATAAAAGCGGAACAATTCCAACAGTTGTTGTCTGACGGGCTGGCAGCCTTTCACCGCAATGAATATAAGCTGGCCCGCACCCGACTGTTGAAAGCGAAATCCTTAAATCCCGATTCCCGCGAGGTCTCCGATGCCCTTTTACAGGTAGACGAGACCATCCGGCTGACCGCAATTGACAAACTGCGCCGGACGGCACAGGTGGCTGAACAAACCGAAAAGTGGCAAAGTGCGCTGAAATCCTACCTGGCGGCCCTTGACATTGACAAAAACCTAAAATTTGCCGTCCGGGGAAAAGAACGAGCCCTGGAACAGATTCAGATCAACCGGCGAATAGCTTTTTTTCTGGCGAAGCCACAGGCGCTGGCGTCGGACAGTCAGCTTAAAAATGCACGCCTTTTGCTCGCGGAGGCCAAAGAGATCACCCCCCGGGGCACGGTGCTGACCAATCGTATTAAAAAACTGGAACAACTGGTTGATGTGGCCCAAACCCCGGTAAAAATTGCCATCGAGTCGGATAATCTCACCCGTGTCGCGGTCTATAAGGTTGGTAAGTTAGGTCGGTTTTCAGTACACGAACTTGATTTACGCCCGGGCACCTACACCATCGTAGGCACCCGAGACGGATATCAGGATGTTCGGCAGAAGCTTGAAGTAAAACCCGGCCTACAATCATTGCGCATCACCGTTAAATGCAGGGTTAAGATTTGAAGACCAAATCAGGGGCCAAAGACCGCACCCGCGCCGGTGCACCCATAGAGATCAAACCGGTTTCATTTCGTCCCGGCCGACGGCCGCGGAAATCCCCTGCCCGTCTAAAGTGGTTCATCGGTAGCACCCTTGGGGCCCTCCTCGTCTTATTAGGCGTCGCAGCATGGTTTGTATTCACGGCCCGGCAGGTGGTAATCCGTATTGAACCCGAACCGGAAAAAATTTCGATTGAGAGCGGCCTGGCGGCACCCAAGATAGGTGCCTATTACCTGATGCGCCCCGGTGAGTATACCCTTGAGGCCACCAGGCAATGTTTTGAATTGCTTAATGAACGGTTTGTGGTCAGCGATGACAAAAACCAGATACTGAAATATTCAATGGCAAAACTTCCGGGGCGATTGTCGTTTCAAACACACCGCTCGGACCAACCGTCTGTGTTGCTTGAGGAAACCCAGGTGTATATCGACGGTCGAGAAGTTAAAAAATCACAGGTTCAAGGGCTGGCAGTAACTGCGGGCCGTCACGTTGTGGAGATCCGCGCCGAAAAATACCAGGATCTGCGCGACGAAATAGAAGTGCAGGGCTGCGACATTCATCAAAAATTTGACTTTGCCCTGGTTCCGGCATGGTCGGACATCACCATCGATTCCATTCCCGACAACGCAACCGTGCAGGTCGACGGAAAAGCCGTCGGCAGCACGCCCACAACCCTTGAACTGCTGGCAGGCGACCATAATATCGAACTGAAAGCGGAGCGTTTCAAACCATGGCGCACCCGCCTAACAGTCGAGGCCAATCGCCCACAGGTGCTCGACACCGTCCGATTGCAGCCCGCGGACGGTACATTGACACTGCAAACCAATCCATCCGGTGCGAATGTCATGCTTTCAAACACCTTCGTCGGTCAGACGCCGACAAAACTAAACTTGTCGGCGGACACAACCCACTTGATTCAATTGTCAAAAGCAGGATACGAGACTGAGAATCGGAAGGTCACCGTCGACAGTGCTGCATCAAAAACCCTCACCGTCAAGCTAACGCCCAAACTGGGCATCATCCACCTGGTGGTGGCACCGGCCGATGCCGAGATTATCGTTGACGGAAAGCCAAGGGGAAAAGTGCCGCGACAGTTACGTCTGGTCTCTGTCGAGCACCGTTTGGAAATAAGGAAAAAAGGCTATCAACCTTACCGCACCCGCATCACCCCTCGTCCGGGCTTTCCCCAGGAAATTGCCGTCACGCTAGTCAAGCAGGTGTCCGCTGAAAAGGTCAGGACCGACACCATCACTACCAAAAACGGCTATGCCCTCAAATTGATTCAGCCCCGGTCCTTTACCATGGGATCATCGCGCCGGGAACAGGGCCGCCGCTCCAATGAGACCCTGCGCCGTGTCAACCTGCAGCGGCCGTTTTTTATGGGGGTGCGCGAGGTCACCAACAAAGAATTCAGACAATTTTTAGCCGTACACAACTCGGGAGCACTCAATGGCCATAGCCTCAACCGGGATACATTGCCCGTGGTTGACATAACCTGGGAGGAAGCAGCGCTGTTTTGCAACTGGTTGAGCGTTAAGGAATCTCTACCCCCGGTATATGTGCATAAAGGAGACAGACTGATGGCTGAAAACCCCGTCGGTGTCGGGTATCGGCTTCCCACGGAAGCCGAGTGGGAGTATTGCGCCCGATTCAGTAATAAAGGAACTGCCCTGAAGTATCCCTGGGGAAATAAATTTCCGCCGGCTGGCAGGGCCGGAAATTTTGCGGATATTTCCGCTAAAGGGTTGCTGACATATTATCTGCCGTCATATAATGATGGATATGCGGTCACCGCACCGCCGCAAAAATTCGAGGCTGGCGCTTTGGGTTTGTACGATATGGGAGGGAATGTCGCGGAATGGACCCATGATTTTTATTCCATTTATCCGTATCGCGCCGATAAAATATATATCGATCCTCTGGGGCCCGATGACGGGAAACATCATGTCGTGCGGGGGGCCGGTTGGAAACAGGCCGGCATTAGTGAATTGAGACTTTCATACCGCGATTACAGTAGCACGAAGCGTTCGGATCTGGGTTTTCGTGTTTGCCGGTATTTGAAGTGATCGGTTCCAGGTTCAGGGTTCAAAGGTTACCAAATGCTGATTTCCGTGATCTTATACCTGGTTGAGTAGTTTACTGGTTGAATGGTTGATTAGGTAAATTATAGGCATAGTTTCAGAATGTTACGATTTTTGAAATATGAAGTGTCCAATTATTTTGCAAATATGGGATAAATCCACATCTACAACCAGTTAACCAATCAACTAATCAACCAATCAACGATATCTGTTCTGTTATTGTGAAAAAATGAAAAGTTCACTGAACAAGCGCTTCGCGATACTGGCCATGTCGGTGTTCATCATGATGGCACCGGTGGCCCAGGGGATGGGTCCGGTTGTGCCGGGAGCAGACACCGACCGAGCGGAAATCATGCCCTCATCCACCGTAAGCCAAAACCAGATTCTGCTGGCCCAAAACGAGGAAAACATAGCCGGGGGCAACGCTCAAGGGGAAACCGGTGCGAATGCCCCGGTATCGGAGCCGGAATCAGGTCCGGATACCGACCCAAAAGACCCATCCGCCAAATCGAAACCGGCACCCTTGAAGCCTTTTAATCCGTCCGAAGAAATTGCGGCAGAGCAGGCCGTGGATTTCCCGGTTGATATATGAAGGCGCAATAGCGCATAGAGCATGGGGCAGAGGGTAAAGGATGTGGAATATTTCAATTGAAAATTGAATACCGACTCGTCCGGATTAGGTTGATTGGGTGAATAGTTGTTTAAAAAACTCGAAAATCCCAATTAAATTAGTCAACATAGTCATTTTAATCAACCCGTAATCCAAACGTTCTAAACATTCATGACGATCAAAACGGACCACGGATTAATCCTATGAAAAAATCCTTCCCGGTTTCCTTTGAGTTCATCTACCAGCTGTTCTCATTGATACTGATCATTATCATTGTACATGCCGTCTATGTGGCCTTGGTCCGCCCAAAAGCCGACGCGATTCTGGCTGAACAGGCCGCCATCCTGGATGAGGACAAATCACAGGTTACCGAACGATCCGTATATGTTTTGATAAAAGACTATGAGCAGGAAGCCTGCTTTATCCTGATGTTCTGGGCGCTGGCCATCATGGCCTATAAAAGCATCGTAACCATCAGACATCGGGCGTTGCTGCAAAAAGATTTGATACCGCTGGCAGAGGCGGTACGAATTCTACCCGAAGATACCCGCAGCCTTTCACGGCAAATTCAAGCCCTGCCGCAGCAGCAGCAAAACGCTCTGCTGCCCAGGGCACTGCTGGCGGCACTGCACCGGTTCAATACCACCCGGAACATTCAGGATGCCGCCGGTGCCACCCACGCCTATTGTGCCGCCGAAGCCGACCGTCTGGAATCCGACCTCTCCATGATCCGCTACATCGCCTGGGCAATTCCTTCGGTGGGGTTTATCGGTACCGTACGGGGTATCGGACAAGCCCTTGGACAAGCCCACAAAGCGATTGAAGGAGATATCTTCGATGTCACCGCAAGTTTGGGCGTGGCCTTTAATTCAACCCTGATTGCCCTGTTAATCAGCATTGTGCTGATGTTTCTGCTGCATCAATTGCAGTCGCTGCAAGAACACTATGTCATGGACACCGAGGCCTATTGTGAGGAGAAATTGACAAGACACCTGCATACGCAGTGAATAGCAGGCAAACGGCACAAGGCATATGGCGCATGGTAAAGGTAGTTAAAAAAACCAAATTAGACGTTATTGGTTATTTGTTCCTCTGCCTTATGCCTTGCGCCCTGTGCTTTATGCCTTTCGCCTTGCGCCCTACGCCTTTTGCCTTGGACAGAGGGAAACCGATATGAGTCTAATTGGCCTCGAAATTAGTGATGCCGGTATCATCGCCGCTGCCGGCACCCCCGCCAGACTGCTTGAACTGGATGGGCAAGCCACGGAAAGTCCCGGTTTTGCGCTACCTCAAAAGGATGGCTTGCTGCTAGGAAAAGAAGCCGAAGGCAAAGCGCACCTGTTTCCGCGTCAAATCCTGAATCGATTCTGGGACCAGCTGGATACCGAACCCCTGGAGCAGCCGGCTAAATATGCGCCCCAAAGTCATGCCGAAATCGTCTACCATCATATGTCCCGCATCTGGCAAGCTATTCAAAAGCCTGGCGATGAAGTTGTTCTGGTAGTTCCCGATTTCTATGATCGGCAGCAGTTGGGGCTTATCCTGGGAATCGCCCAGGAATTGTCCATGGACATCAAGGGTTTCGTACCCATGGCACTGGCGGCATCGTCGATTGCCTGTCCGGGTAAAATGCTAATGTACCTGGATATTCACCTCCACCGCATCGAAGTCAATTATCTTAAGCAGGGGGAGTATCTCACCATTGAAGATTCTGCAATGACCGCCGGAAAAGGCCTGATCCATCTACACCGGGATTGGGTCGAAACCATTGCCCAGGAATTTGTTGGCAGCACCCGCTTTGACCCTTTGCATCTGGCCGCCTCGGAACAGGAACTATACGACCGTCTGCCCGCCGTACTATCAAATTTGCAGCACAATTCATCCATGGTGTTTGATATGATCGATGCCGGCACCGCCTATAGCATTACGCTCAAGCCCGATCTTTTCGCAGATAAGGCTCAGGCCATCTACGGGGATGTTTGCCGGCTGGTCGAAGGGCTGCGAAGCAAACACGGTAAAAAGAAACCGGTCCTTGCTCTGCAACTATCACACCGGATCAGCCGGCTGCCCGGGTTCAGGGAAATCCTGTCCACAATAGAGGATACCCAAATCATCGAGCTCGACCGGGGGGCGGCGGCTAACGGCGTTCTTGAAATCTGGCAGCAGTTATCCGATCAGCACAACACCGAAGGAATATCTTTTTTCACCAGCCGCCCATGGCAGCAATCCCGACCCAAATACGATGTTGAGCCGTCGGCGGAAACGGCCGACATGCTGCCGACGCACCTGCTTCATCGCAGCATCGCTTATCCCATCAATGACAATCCGCTTTCCATCGGCAGGGAGGTGGACTCTGAAAAAACTCGTGTGCAAACCCATGGCCATGCTTCCCGGATCTCCCCCCTATACTGTACCATTGGACTTCGCGACCGGGAAGTTGTACTGGATGAACACAGCAGCGACGGGATCTTTGTGGATGGTACCCGGGTTAGCGGGAGTATGGTATTACAGCTCGGCCAGATTATTCGCCTGGGAACAAACGGTGAGCAATTCCAGCTGATTGCCTGTCTGAATCGCGATGAAACGTAACCGCCTGAATGTCTTTAGTTTGTCCTTTCTGGACATTATCACCTGCGGTCTGGGAGCAATCATACTGCTATTCGTCCTGGTCAACGCCAAAGGTGCCGTCCGTCGCGACAGCGTTACCAACGACCTTCGCGCTGAAGTCAACCGCATTGAAAATCTGGTGCTCGAAGGTAAAAAAGAATTAATCCTGGCCCGCAATCTACTGGAAAAAACCCTCGTTGAACTGGCAGAAACCCAGGGGCTCTCTCGCCGGGTGATCGAAACCATCAAAGATAGACAGATCGAGCTGGCTGACAGCGACAAGGATACCCTGGCTGCGAAGTCCCACGTCAATAAATTAAAAGCCGATCTGAAGTCCCTGGAAGAAGATGTTAAACGACTGAGGGCCGGCGCCAAGGCCCAGGATGAACTCGGAACGAAACTGCGGCCTTTCCCCGGACAGGGGGATCGCCAATATCTCACCGATCTGAAAATGGGCGGCAAACGGATTTTAATACTGGTGGATGCCTCCGCCAGTATGCTCGCTGAAACGGTTGTCGGTGTCATCCGCCGCCGCAACCTGAACGTCAAAGAAAAACTAAAATCACCCAAGTGGCGGCAGACCGTGGCGACCGTTGACTGGTTGACCACCCAACTGCCCCCAACAAGCCAATTCCAGGTATATACCTTCAATGAAACCGCCGGCCCGTTGCTGGCCGGAAGTGACGGGGCCTGGTTGAATGCCGGCGAAATTGACAAACTCAATCAAACCGTGGCCGGCATCCGCAAGCTGGTCCCTGAAAAGGGCACCAGCCTGCTGAATGCTTTCAATGTTATCGCTGAAATGAAACCGGCACCGGATAATATTTTCCTGCTGTCGGACAGTCTGCCGACCATGGGGGCAAAAAAGCCCTGGGGGAAAAGAGTTTCCGGTAAAAAGCGTTTGAGTCTGTTCAACGATGCGATTCGCCGGCTGCCGTCACGGGTACCGGTCAATATCATTTTGTATCCTATGGAAGGAGATCCCTTTGCAGCCAGCGCCTTCTGGAAGCTGGCCAAGGATACCAGTGGGTCTTTTTTTTGCCCGTCGAAGGATTGGCCATGAACAAGGGCGCAGGGCAAAGGGTATAGGGCAAAGGGATCGTTGGCGGTTGATTAAGTTGAAAAGTTGATTGGTTGATCAGACAAATTATAGTCATATGCCTTCAGCCTTGCGCCTTAAACCTTGAGCCTTTTGCCATGAGCCTTTAGCCATGAGCCCTTAGCCATGAGCCTTCAACCTTCAACCTTGAACCTTTGAACCCAGAACCTTTGAACCTTGAACCCTGAACCCTAAACCTTAAAACTCATATGTTAACCCGCCGACGAGACATCGAAATATTCAGCCTATCCTTTTTGGACGTGATCTGCTGCGGCTTTGGCGCCATCATCCTTTTATTTGTGTTATCCAAATTCGCAGAACCCGTCATTTTAGAAGAGGTTAGCAAAGATCTTCAGTCTGTGGTGGAACAGTTGGAAAAGGAACTACATGAGATTCGCGGTGAGACAGCGGTGCTCAATCGGGAGTTACAGGGAAAAAAAGAACAGCTGTCACAGGAGAAGAAAAACCTCGCCCGGCTGCAGGGGGACTTGTCAGATATTCAAGGAGAATTTTCGGCATCCAGCCAGAACGCCCAAGTACAGAATATCA
>JARFPZ010000375.1 GCA_029288035.1 Desulfosarcina sp. | reverse complement strand
GCCTGGAATTTAATCGGCGACGCCCTGCGCGATGCCTTCGATCCGAAACAAAGAAGAAAATAAACAGCCATGGCCAAATTGATCGAAACCGTCGATCTCGTCACAAACTTCTACACCTACGAAGGCGTCGTGCGTGCTCTTAACCGGATCAGTCTGAGCATTGAACACGGCGTCACTTTTGGTTTGGTGGGAGAATCCGGGTGCGGCAAAAGCGTGCTGGTGCGCTCGTTAATGCGGATCATACAAGAACCGGGCCGCATCGACGGGGGACAGATTCTTTTTTACCCGGAGCGTGATGCCGGCCCCGTTGATCTGGTTCAACAATCCGATGACTATCTGCGCGGACTGCGGGGCAATCAAATATCGATGATCTTCCAGGAACCGAATGCCGCTTTGAATCCGATCATGAGTATCGGCGATCAGATCGCCGAGAGTTTCCTTATCCATCGCCGCAAGGAATTGGCCCGGGATGCATCAAGGACAAACTCCGTTATCCCGATGCGTTCCAAGAGCCGCTTGCGCAAAGAAGCACTGCGCCGGGTCGTTTCACTGTTGGAACAGCTCGGCATTGCCAATACAAAAGAGATTGTCCACCGCTTTCCCCACGAACTTTCCGGGGGAATGAAACAGCGGATCGTTATCGCCATCGCTTTAGCTTGTCGCCCCATGCTGCTGATTGCCGACGAAGCCACTTCCAACCTCGATGTAACCATCCAGGCCCAGATTCTACAACTATTGCTCGAATTAAAGAAAACGCAAATTTCTTCAGTGCTGCTGATCACCCATGATTTGGGGGTTGTCGCAGAAACCTGCCAGCGAGTGGGCGTCATGTACGCCGGCAACCTATGCGAAGTCGCCGATGTGCAGGAGTTGTTTTCCAACCCACGCCATCCCTATACCCAGGCCCTGCTCGCAGCTGTGCCGAAGTTCAGCCAGGAGGGCCAATTGAAAAGCATCGACGGCAATGTGCCCAATCTGGTCACACCACCGTCCGGCTGCCGGTTCCATCCGCGCTGCGCCCAGGCGAAACCCGCCTGCCGCGAACGATTTCCGGCGGATACGAATCTGGGCAACAACCACATGGTCGCCTGCTATCTCTACACCGACCAATCCCGAGCGAGCGTCCCATGAGAAACCCAACCATAATCCTATCCTTAAAGGGTCTTAAAAAACATTACCCCATTATGGGCGGCGTGCTGCGACGACAAGTGAATTCGGTCAAAGCCTTAGATGGTATCAATATCGATATTTATCGGGGGGAGTGTTTAGGGCTGGTGGGTGAATCGGGCTGCGGCAAGACCACCACCGGTAAAACCATCATTGGACTGGAAGACGCCACCCATGGCAACATCCAATATTTTTCAAATGGGGGAAATGAAAATAAACCACCGGTGGATATCTCCGGAATGGGAAGGCGCGGTTTAAAAAAATCGGGTATTCGTGCCAAATTACAGATGGTATTTCAAGACCCGACGACGTCCCTCGATCCCCGCATGCTGATAAAAAATATCATTGCCGAACCCATTTTGGCCTTGCAACGGATCGGTTCGCGTGATTTGGAAACACGTGTATTGGAACTGCTCAATCTCGTGGGTCTGACCAAAGATCATTACCTGCGGTATCCGCACGAATTTTCAGGCGGGCAACGCCAGCGAATCGCTGTTGCCCGGGCCATCGCCACCAACCCCGAGTTTCTCGTTCTGGATGAGCCCACATCGGCGCTGGATGTATCCGTCCAGGCCCAAATTCTGAATCTACTCAAACAATTGCAACAAAAACTTCATTTGACCTACCTTTTTATCACCCATCATCTGTTGGTGGTCAAATACATCAGCAGCCGCCTGGCAGTCATGTACCTGGGAAAAGTGGTGGAAACTGCGCCCACCGGGGAACTCTTCCGGCATCCCCTGCATCCGTATACCCATGCCCTGCTTTCAGGCATTCCGGTGCCGGATGTGGCCCACAGCCGCCGGCGAATTGTTCTCAGCGGTGACGTGCCCAGCCCCTTGAATCCCCCCCAAGCCTGCCGGTTTCATACCCGCTGTCCGTTTGTTATCGATGTCTGCCGCAAAATCGAGCCGCCCATCGAAGAGGCTGTCCGCGGCCATAAAGTGGCCTGTCACCGCCAATCCGAAGTGGCAAAGCTGGTAAAGGAGAAGTTTGGGCAACGGGCATTGTGACATGCAATTCGGCGAAGCCGAAATTGACGAATGACGATTGGCGAATGACGAATGGTGGTATCGCTCTCCGAGGCGTAGGCGCTACAACCCCTTCGAGCCGGAGGCTTCGCTTTGTCTTTTTTATTCGGATCGACAACAGTCCTTCATTATTTAATCGAAAATCGTCAATCTTTAACCAAAGCGCTTTTCAAAGGTAACAATCTACCAACCCATAAATCATGCTCAAACACGATGGGATTCAAATAAATAGTTACTAATCGGGATAAACCGGAAAATATTTTGTTAGATTAATCCTTCACAAATATGATGCAATTTTGATAGATAGGTACTAAACTGATCAGTTTAAGGTCGATATAGCCGCAAAAAGGCACAAAAAACACAAAAATAAAATTTCAGAGTTTGTAAACTAAATTTAATGAAAAACAGAGGAGATGAAATGAAGATTAAATTATTTGTTGTCATCGGCGTCCTTGTTACATTTGTCACGGCCGGTGTCGATATGGCAATCGCCGGTAATCCGAAGGTCGAGATGGAGACATCCAAAGGAAAATTCGTGATCGAGCTTTTTCCGGAAAAGGCACCTGATACCGTGAAAAATTTTTTAAATTACGTGGACGCCAAATTCTACGACGGTACGATCTTTCACCGCGTGATCCCGAAATTTATGATTCAAGGCGGCGGTTTTACCGCAGACATGAAACGAAAACCCGCCGGTGCACCAATAAAAAATGAGGCGGATAACGGTTTGAAAAACGATCGCGGCACCATTGCCATGGCGCGCACCAATGATCCCCACAGCGCGACCGCGCAGTTTTTTATCAACACCGTCAACAATGATTTTCTGAATCACAAAAGCAAAACGCAGCAGGGCTGGGGATACGTGGTCTTCGGTAAAGTAGTTGCGGGGATGGATGTGGTCGATGCCATATCTTCGGCAAAGACCGTCATGCGTGGTATGTATCGTGATGTTCCGGCCGAAAACATTGAAATACGCAGTACCGTGGTGTTGAAATAAGACAGGATA
>JARFPZ010000158.1 GCA_029288035.1 Desulfosarcina sp. | reverse complement strand
AGGCTTGTGGCGTAGAGTGGTTTTACTTTTTTTTGTGAGTCCTATTTCCGTAATATTGAACTCCTTTAGAATATGGATCACCGGCATTCTGACGATTAACGGTTATGGTGAGCTGGCATAAAATCTTTTCCATGATTTTACAGGATGGTTGGTGTTCATGATCGCGGGTGCGATATTGTTAGGGATTACGCTGATTTTGAAAAGAATTGGCCACCCCAGAGGAATAGGCTCCGCATTCCACAGGGCAGGCGGACCCACCCCAGTTGAATCCACTTTCAGCAGGGTCGCAGAGCGTCATTCAACAGGGCAAGCACAGACACACACAGACATTGGACCTTTGGCCGATGGACGAGGGAAGATGGATGAAGGAAGATGGGAAAGAGCCGCTCAAACAAAAACAGTCGTTGCGCCAAAGGATCCTAACGTTCTCAACGAACCTGAAGAACGTGTAACGGTCGGTTGGACAAAGCCGATTGTTTTGACTTCCATCGTTTGCCTGATGTTCGTCACCAGCGGCTATGCCCTCAAAAAGATTCCATCAGCCCGGAATCTTCCTCAACGGCAGGATTTCAAATCCTTCCCCATGCAGATCGGTAACTGGCAAGGTAAACGCAGCTACATTGAACAAGAAATTCTGGATCAACTGTGGGCCGATGATTACGTCCAGGCGACCTATTTCAAGCCGAATTCCAGAAATGCCATTCATGTCCTCATTCCGTTTTACGAGTACCAGGGCACCCGCCACACGGCCCACGCCCCCCAATCCTGCCTGTTGGGCGGCGGTTGGGCCTTGACTGAGTCGAAAGAACGCACGATCAAAATGGTTGACGGAAAGCAGATTACCTTAATGACCATGAATCTGCAAAAGGGAAACGCTAAAGTTCTGGGAAGTTATTTCTTTTTCATGCGAGGCCGGGTGATTACCAGCCCCTGGATCAACAAATTTTATCTGATGTGGGACTCCTTCAGCAGACAACGGACGGACGGTGCCCTAGTGCGGGCGGAAATGGTCCTGGCCCCTGGTCAATCCACGGATGAGGCTTGGGGCGAACTGGCAGGCTTTATCTCCGGGCTTTGGGAGGTGTTGCCGCGGTATGTGCCGAAATAAGGATTATGGATAAAGGGCTCAAGGGTTAAGAAGTAAAAAATATGAAATAGAGATCCGGAATAAGGATTATGGATTACGGATTGAAGGATTAGGGAGTAAAGATAAGGATTACGGTTTAAGGATTATGGATTTAGGGTTTATGGATTTAGCAGTGAGGACAAGGTCTATGGATTAAGGATTGAGGGATTAGGCAATCTGGGGTTGGGATTGCCAGTTAAGTAAAACTATGAGAAATGAATCTCCCCAGCGAAGCAGATGGGGTATTCAAACAACCATGATAAAGAGAGGAGCGATTATCAAATGCATTGGAAAAAACTTAAAGTTTGGCAGGAAACACATAAGTTAGTTCTTGAAATTTATAAAATAACAACAGGATTTCCGAAATCAGAGATTTATGGAATAGTCGATCAACTTAAACGAGCGGCATATTCCGTACCTTCGAATATAGTAGAGGGACAATCGCGCCAGAGTACTAAAGAATACCTTAAATTTCTTTATAATTCCCGAGGGTCTTTGGAGGAGGTTCGTTACTTCCTTCTTCTATCTTACGATTTGGAGTTTATATCGGAGCATACATATCAAAACCTTGAAGAGAGCTATGAAGTGGCCAGCAAAATGCTAAATGGTCTAATCAAATCGCTCAGATCAACGCTTTGACAAGGCCACATAAAATTGAGATTCAACAGCGCAAGAACTTCAACATAATCCTTATCCCATAATCCTTAATCCTTAAAATCATGCTCCAACAACAAGTCTACATAATTAACACCATTTTAATGATTCTGGATGCCGTGGGTGTCATCACCGCCGGGTATATGGCGTATTACATCAAGTACTTTGAGTCAAGCGGTACCTGGATGATTGACACCAATGTCTTCACGGCCTCGGTTCTACTGATCATGCTTCTCAATAATTACATGATGGGCAAATTCAGGCTTTATAGCGACATCAGACCGCCTTCCTATGTGAGCCTGCTGTGGTCCATATTTAAGGCCCTGGCATTGGATTTCGCCGTACTTTCGGGCGGGATTGTTTTACTGAGAGAAATTACATACTCTCGGCTGTTTTTAATCAGCTTTGCAGGGTTGTGCTTTGTGTTGATTGCCTTTCACCGGATAGTGATACAACTCTATCTGGATAAAATCTCAAAAAAAGGCTTCAACATTCGAAAAATTTTGGTCGTCGGCAATCTGGAACGGGTAAAATATGTCACCGATCTTTTAAAAGCCCAGTTGAGCTGGGGGCATGAGATTATCGGAACGCCGGCGGTAGAGAATGGGGAAAAAAACGAGGCACCTACTTTGGGGAGCCTGGACGATTTTACCGAAGTTATCCGCAACCAAACAGTGGATGAAGTCGTATTTGCAATGGAAGGAGATCGGGGTATCCGTTTGGACCAATACCTGGATATTTGCAGAAAAATGGGGGTTTCGGCCAGAATTCTGCCGGCACTCTGGAATCCGGGTGACCAGGCCATATCTATCGAAAGATGCCAGAACGTTCCTTTTTTGACAGTGCGTACCAGCAATTTCAATGCCACCGGTCTTTTGTACAAGCGCATCCTGGATATGGCGGGCGGATTGGTTGGAACCCTTTTATTTCTCGTCATGTATCCGTTTGTTACCGTGGCAATCAAACTGGATTCTCCGGGGCCTGTTTTTTTTAAACAAAAGAGGATGGGCAGACACGGTCGGATCTTTAACTTGTTCAAGTTCAGAACCATGTACCAGGATGCGGAGCAGCGACGGCAAGAGCTGATGGCACATAACGAAATGAACGGCGCCATGTTCAAGATGGCAGCCGATCCCAGAATCACCCGGGTCGGCAAGTGGTTGAGAAGAACCTCGCTGGATGAATTCCCGCAGTTCTTGAATGTGCTGTGGGGCCAGATGAGCCTGGTGGGCACCCGGCCGCCGATGATCGAAGAAGTGGCGGCCTACCAGCCGCAACATTTGAAGCGGATATCGGCCAAACCGGGCATCACCGGGTTATGGCAGGTGTCGGGACGTAATAAAATTACGGATTTCGACAAGGTCGTGGAATTGGATTGTAACTATCTGGAGAACTGGCGCTTTGTCAATGATGTTAAAATCTTGTTTAAGACAGTGCTGGTGGTGCTGCAGCGCAAGGGGGCGATATGATGAAAAAATTGATGTTGCCGGTCTTTATAACCTTCATGCTGGTCTTTATAACCTTCATGCTGGCTGCCATGCTTGCCTGCGGCAGTCGGGAAGAAAAAAAGATGAAGTTCTTCGAAAAAGGCAAAACCCTCTACGAACAAGGCGACTATGTCAAAGCCCAACTGGAGTTTAAAAATGCCCTCCAGATCGATCCCAATTTTGCCGAGGGTTTTTACTGGTTGGGGATGATCAAGCAGCAAGAGGGCAATTGGAAGCAGGCCTACGGGTCCTTTGCCAAGACGGCCGAACTCGACCCGGATCATCTAAACGCCCAGCTGCAGCTGGGCAGACTGTTGCTGTTGTCCCGCAATACGGACCAGGCCCTCGAGAAAGCGGAACTGATTCTGACAAAAGAACCGCAAAATGTCGACGCTCTCGTCTTGAAAGCAACTGGTTTTATCAGAAAAAACGATAATACCGGCGCCATCGCGCTGATGGAAGATTTGGTGAATCAGGGCCATAAAGAGCCGAATGTGTATTTGACATTGGGAGGCGCCCATCTCCGGAACAAAAATCTTCTGGAGGCTGAAAAGATCTACAGGCAGGGGATCGAAGCCAACCCGGAAACCGTCAATCTGTATCTGGCCCTGGCCAAATTGTACAATGACAACCGGCGTTATGAAGACGCAATAACGGTGATGCACAAAGTGATCGAATTGGACCCGGACAGGACGATCTACAAGATTTCGCTGGCCGACATTTACTGGGATTCCGATCAACAGGCAGCCGCCGTCGATTTGCTCGAAGAATTGCTGTCGGACAACCCCACCGACGGGGACAACCGTTTGCGCGTGGCTCGATTTTACAACGGGAAAAAACAATTCGAAGAGGCAGCAGCAGTGCTAAAAAAAGGGATCGAACAAAATCCCCAGAGTTTCAAAATGCGTATCGTGCTTGGCGAGCTGTACATGAACCGCAAACAGCCCTATCAAGCCATTCAGACCCTGGAGGAGTGCCTGAGCCTGGACGAAGATCCCGCCAACCCCGGAATTATTCAGGCTAAAAACGCCCTGGCCGGTATTTATCTAAAACTTCGACAGGAAGATAAAGCGGAAACCTATATTGATGAAGTTTTACAGGATAGTCCCAAGAGCATTGACGCTCATTTTAACAAGGGCAGTCTTTATTTGCTTAAGGCCGATGGCGTCAATGCGGTCTCCGAGTTCAGAACCGTGATCGGTGATCGACCCGCCTTTATCCCGGCCTATCTGCGGCTGGCCAATGCTCATGTACTGAATGACGAACTCGACCTTGCCGTGGATACCCTGCAAAAGGCATTGAAAGTGGATCCTGATTCAAAAGATGTCCTGCGATCCATGGCCCGCGTTTATCTGCTGAAAAAAGACAGCCAGGCCGCTGAAAAGCAGCTGCGTAAAATCCTGGAGATCGATCCGACGGACAGTGCCGCCCGGGCCAATCTGGGGGACTTCCTTCTTTCCGTTAAAGATGTCAAAGGGGCCGAAGAAGCGTATCAGCTGATTAAAAATGCAACCCCCACCAAACCCCTGGGTTATATCAAGCTATACCGTTTTTATAGCAAGGAGAATGCGCCGGACAAGGCTCTGGAAACCCTAGAACAGGGGTATCGTAAAAACCAGGAATCCGCCCCGCTGCTGATTGCGCTTATGCGGGAATACACGCGGCAAAATAAGCACCAGACGGCGATTGCGATATGTGAAGGGCGGATTCAAAAAAATCCTAATGAAGTGGTTTCATATTATTTGTTGGGGATGGTTCAGGCAAACTTAAAAAATTATCCGGCAGCTGAAACCGCCCTCCAAAAGGCGATCGATCTTCAACCCATGTGGCCGCCACCGCACCAAAGCATGGCAGGTATCTACCTGGCCCAGGGGAAGAAACAGGAAGCCATTCAAAAATTTGAATCATCCCTTCAGGCCAACAAACGAAATGCGGCGGCGTACCTCTCATTGGGCCTGCTCTACGAAAAAGATGGTGAATTTGACAAAGCAATGGAGGTTTACGAGCGCGCCTTGAAGGCCGACCCCAATTTCTGGTTTGCGGCCAACAACCTGGCCTTTCTGCTCAGCGAATTCTCCGCTGAAAAGACGGACCTGGACCGGGCCCTTGGGCTGTCGCAAAAAGCGCTGAAACAACGGCCGGGTGACCCGGCCATTTTGGACACCATCGGCTGGGTGCACTACCGGCTGGGAGATTTCAACAAAGCCCAGGGCTTCATTGAACAGGCCTTGGCGGGTGCGCCCGACAGTGCCATTTTGAATTACCACATGGGAATGGCCCTTTATAAAACAGATCAAATCGAGAAGGCCCGCCAAAAACTCGGGGCGGCTTTGGCCGGAGACGATGAATTTTATGGTCGGAAAGAAGCCGAGGAAACCTTGAAAAAGATAAAGATCAAGGCTTGAAATTGATGCACCCCCCAAAATCAGCGACCACCAGCAGAGCTGGGGGTATGAGGCAGGTCCCTCGAAGGGACCGGGGCTATGCTCTGC
>JARFPZ010000654.1 GCA_029288035.1 Desulfosarcina sp. | reverse complement strand
TACAGGGAATCATAACGGAAACATCTCTTGCAGAGCAGACATAAAATCCTCATTCTGTAATTCCGGCCGGTAATAGGGGCTTTCCATCAATCGGATCATCCCCAAACGCTCCTGCGAGGAAAAATATTCAGAAACCAGGTTTCCAGCTTCTTTCGCGGAAGGATCATCTTTATATTGATCGCGCAAGTGGAGGGCGTACTCCCACTCCCCCTCTGTTGTCGTTGCCAGAATAGTATATAGATCCAATGCGTGGTAGCGACCGAACTCCTTGTTAGGATCCTCAAGCCTATCTCTAAAAGCAAAAAGTTTCATCATCGAAAACGTGTAGGGATGTGGCAGGAAGATTTCAGATTCCCAATCGTCACCAGAACTGAGGTTTCCAGACAACGCGATTGAGAGTAAGCCTTCTTCCAAGGTCAGCGCTTCGTCTACGGGGTGGGCATGGATCCCGACAGATGGCTTGGGGCGGGCTCGACGGGTGTCCGCTTTTACCCGAGTTCCCTGAAATCGACTTTGTGGACCGGTTAGAATATCAATTTTAATGCCGCCCACATCGGTGCCGTCAGGTCCAGGTTTAGCAAACTGGTATTTTTCAGCTCCAGGGACAACTTCATAGCCCAGCTCTTCAATGGCGCTTACCAGCGGTTTTAACTTTGATGATTCGATTAGCAATTCTGGTCGAAGGAACAAGTCGAGGTCGTTCGTGGATCGCGGCTCTGGCAATTGATTCAAAAGCGTTCTCATGTCCGATTTTCTAACATAATCGGTTTTAAGATAGATTCCGAAGCCACCGCCCGCGATAAGTCTAACATCTGAATCGTGCACTTTTTGCAGTAGGTCGAGCAATGCAGTTTGAAGGTCTATGATTCTGTTCATTCTTGTACCACTCCAGCATTATTCAAAATTAGGTCTTTTAACTGCTCGGCAGTTTCCTGGTCCCTCTTGTCGCCAGCCATCAGTTCCATATAAACCTGCAGCGGCGAGGTCCACCAGAAGCCGTCTTCTTGCCGGGCATCGAAATAGACCGTTTCTTCATCCGTTTCCAAAAGCTCAAGATTTGGGAATCGATCCGACTGGCTTCCGGGCAACCTATTAAGCAGCATCTCCACTTTAGGACAGTATACAGTCAGTAGATCTCCCCGCTGCATCACAGTGTATCGTGTGACAGAGGAGGTCCCTGATGCGATTAGGGGCAACTCCAATTGCTGTGATTGTTCAGACAGCAATTTCAAAATCGACTTGTTGTTTTCTGAAATTTTAAGGCGAATACGTTTCTTTACGACAGGTGGACTATAATTTTCACTTAATTTTTCCAACAATTTATCGGGCTGTAGGAGACGAATGGTTTCAGCGCGCGTGACGATTAGATCATCCACCATCGTTTTCAGAACCTTTGATACGGTTGAAAGGCTCATCGGTTTTTTGTCCCAACGGTTCACCAGGAGATTTCGTTGGTTAATTGTGGCGCGGATATCTTGAACAGATTGGAAGTCGGAATATACGAAGAATCCTCGTCCCACCATCGAACTGTTTTTTCGGTAAATATTTTTAATAGCAGCTGATGAGGGGAAACGGTTCTTGCCTCCACTTCGAAATACGCTAAATGTTCCCGGTGAAACCACCACACCGTTGCCACACAGATCGATTCCGCTAATCCCGACCCTTTCCAACTCTTTAAGCTGCAGTTCACTTAAAAACGGCATCATAAGCATTGGGAAAACGTTCTTGGGAAGGGGCAGGGATTTCAGATAATTAATGCTATTCTGAAAATATTTAGGAGTCGAAAGGGCTTTACATTCTACAGCGAATCTCGCTGATTTTCGTTTCCATTTTGCCTCAATATATGCATCAACACGTTTGTCTTCCCAAATATTAAGCTGGTCTTCTAAAAGGCGAAAAGTCAGGGGCGGCAACTGGACCTCACCTTGTCGGAGCTGATCAAGCATTTCTTTTTCTGTTAGCATTTTCCTATTCCTATCTATTTTCTTGATCAAGAAAATAAACAATTACAGGAAAATAATCAAGCAAAATGTTGATGGTTAATCGAATTAATGTAGAAATGGGCTTTACCTCATCCAAACTTGCGAGCTTATATTCAAGAAATTTAAATTATTAATATTTCTATAAATTATATCATTATAGTTTGATTTTGCTATTAATCAAAGGACTCAACCAGCTCATTAACCCTGGTTTGATGTGCAGAAAGGAGTGCGCGCATCGTGGGAGTCCGAATAAGCTGCTCAATGTTTTCTCTGGTGCTTGCGCTAAATTTCGACATGATCCAGATGAACTCAACAGTGTAATCTGGCTTCATTTTCAACAGGGACCGACGCGCATCATTAACTTCGTAGCGGTCCCCCGGCATCCACTTGGCTCCTTTTTCCGCTAACAAATATATCATTTTGATTTTTTCACGAGATTCGGAATTATCGATGTCTTTTCTTTGCCGGGAGGAATAGAAATCAAATGTCCAGCCCATGTTAGATATCCGGTCCTTTTGCAAGTGGATCGGCACCTGCCCAAAGCATTAGAGACACCCATTTTAAGTTTCCCTCTTTGCAGTGATGTCGAAGGGCGATGTTGATTTGCTCTTGGAAGCTTGTAAAATGATCTTTGTGCCGTTTATATACGCCAAGAGCTGTTCTGATTCTCCAACAAAGCGCACTCGCTAATGGGTGACCAGTCTCAACATCGGCACCTTGTTCAATGAAATACTCAATAATCTTGGGATCCCACGCATCAAATACCCAGGCCATGTCGACAGAATGTATATCAGCTCCATGTTTGACCAGAAGTTTGATTATATCCAATCGGCGTTCAGATAATGCATGTTCAAGGGCGTTATATCGTTCGTCCTGAAATTCGGCCCCAGCTTCCAAAAGGACCTGTACAAGGCTGTGAAATCCACAATCGATTGCAACCTGCAGCGGGCTCTTTTTTCGTGCGCCTTTTTCCGGGGGTGGAGGGGGGTTGATAGGGTGACTACCTTGGATCCAAGCCTGCACATCAAAGAGTCGACCATTTTTACATAATTCGATCAGAGATTTTATTTCATCATATGTTTTGGCCCTATTGGTCATTCGTCCTTGTTCCAAAATCTGTGGTAATAAGAGTCGGGTGCTGTATTTTTTTTAGCTTCCTCTTCATCCAGTTCCTTTTCTTGGTCGATAATGGAAGGTGGACTTGGGGTTAGTGGATCTAACCTATCGGCTTGATCTTGCGCCCACTTTGCCCACGTTTTATAATCTATTGCCGGTCCATAGCAGTTGTTATCTTCAGAATATTTTTTTTCAACATCCATGATGAATGCCCGTACTGTCTTGCTCTTTTGCCGGTTCTCTGCATCCGTAATGAGCTGGGAGACTTTTTTCTTTTCCTCCTGGATGCTGTGCTTAAGCTTGGCACGTTGGCGCTCCCGTTCTTCAGCTTGCCGTCGCATTTCAAGCCGTCGCTGCTCTTTTTCCGCCTCCTTTCGCTCGTACTCTTTCTTTTGGACCGCTAATTTTACGAGTCCTTTAACAAAACTGTCCAAGCTGTTTTCCAATGCTTTTCGTTTGGTGTCGCGCCAGTTTTTTCGAGCTTTATCACCCCACCAGTAACCCACATCATGTATCGTCAAGCATAGCCTTCCTGATTGGTTTAAGATATGAAAATGACAAAGGTACATTTGACCCAAGGGATTATAAGAGTGATAAACCGCTTGCCTTTAGCAACCTTGCTGATAAATGGCTTGAAAAAAAGAAAAATGAGATAAAGAGAAAATCATTCAACAATCTCAACAATTACATGCAAAGGGCAAAGAATGAATGGACTGACAGAAATATCAAGTCAATAGGCTATCCTGAAATAGAAGACTTGTTAGATTGCCAAAATGACATTTCAGGTAAAACCAAGGCAAATATGAAATCCTGCCTCCATGATTTTTGGACATGGTTGAGAAAGAGAAAAATCATTACTCATCAACAGTTCCCTGAATTCCCTGAAACTCCATATGAATTAGGTTACAAAAATATTACCGATATAGCCACGCAACAGAAAATATTGAAAGAGATCGAGAGATTGACCTATCATATAAACCCCAAAATATGGCTTGGTATTAAATGGCTTTGTACCTATATCCCTATGCGACCCCAGGAAATGATGAACTTGAAAGAAGAGGACATATTTCCCGACATGGGAATCCTGTTCATCAGAAATCCTAAAGAAAAATCCAATAAAATGCCAAAACTAATTCATCTGAATGATGATGACATAGAGATTTTGAAAAATATGCCAAGAGGATTGCCGCATCTGTATTTTTTTAGGCATCCAATGGGAATAAAAGGATGCAAGCCAGGCCAAAAATTTGGAGAAAGATATCTCTACAAGAAATGGAAGAAGGCTTGCGATAATTTAGGAATCGACGATCTTGACCTATACGGAGGAACCAGACACACAACAGCAACAGCACTTGGGGAAAAACTTACACCAGAGCAAATCAAGCAGGGTACTTTGCATTCAACAAATAAGGCTTTTGAGAGATATTTCCAACCTCATGTCCGAAATTCAAGGCTTGTTTACCAAACTGCTAAAGACCTACAACATTCCTACAACCAAAATTCCAAATCAGATGACAATCCTAAACTGAATAACATCCTGAAATTAAGAGAAAAATAGTGATATTATGCTGGTGGAGGCGGCGGGAGTCGAACCCGCCGCCGTTTGGGTTATAGGTTATTAGACTTATTATTTAACGAACTTCTTCATACTCAGCGTCGACCACCTCCTCATCATTGCCGGAGGGTGATGACCCGTAGGTAGCGTCAGGACTAGAATTCGTCCTTTGTCCAGTCTCTTGGCCCGGCTGCTGGTATACGGTTTCCGCCAGCCGATGGGAAGCATGGGTTAAGGTTTCAGTTAACCGCTTGATTTCTGAAACGTTATCACTTTCCATGGCTCGCTTGAGATCACCGATAACGCCATCAACCTCATTTCTAGTGCCCACCGGCAGCTTTTCCCCGAGTTCGACCATGGATTTTTCCGTGGCATAAATCAGCGCATCGGCCGCGTTGCGGGCATCGATCAGTTCTTTTTTGGCCTTGTCTTCGCCGGAATGAAGTTCAGCATCCTTGATCAGCCGATCAATTTCTGCCTGGGTAAGACCAGAAGAATGGGTGATCCGGATAGATTGTTGCTTTCCGGTGGCCTGGTCTTTGGCCGATACCTCCACGATGCCATTGGCATCGATATCAAAAGTGACCTCGATTTGAGGCATGCCCCGGGGGGCCGGCGCAATTCCAGTGAGCTCAAAGCGGCCCAAGGTTTTGTTGCCTGACGCCATTTCACGTTCTCCCTGGAGTACGTGAACCGA
>JARFPZ010000296.1 GCA_029288035.1 Desulfosarcina sp. | reverse complement strand
GACTCAAAATCCTCCGGACCTTGCGTCCGTGCGAGTTCGATTCTCGCCTCCGGCACCAGGAAATTGAGGGGTTTATGTAGACTTGCATAAACCCTTTTTTTCGTTTGGTCAATTCAGATCTGGAAACTCGCAATCCCTTGAAATCAGCGATCAGCAGCATAGCTTGGGGTATGAGGATGGTCCCTGGAAGGGGCCGGGGCCACCTCTGCTGGTGGCTGCTGATTTATCTCAATTCATAAGCCGCCGGCATCGATCAGGTTTGCACCATGAAGCATGCCCTCGCGTTAACGGTAGAACCTTTTAAATTCTCCTCCCGCCAGGACGGGGTGGCTTATGAATTGAGTTAACAAACGCAGCGTTATTTTCATCACCCTAGTCGCCAACCGCTTTCGGCATCAGTCTCTCAAGCTCCTCCAGATGATGGGGGGCCGACTTATTTGCAGGATTTATTTGTAGTGCCCTATAAAAATGATGCCTGGCCTCATCCAGATCGCCCTGTTTTTTCATTATTATCCCAAGGTTTGAATGCAAGTCGTCTTGTTCCGGATTTATTAGGAGTGCTCTTTTTAAATAGTCGATCGCTTCCGGGTAGCGCTCTTTTAATACCAACGTGGCTGCCATATTGTTAAGGGCTTTTACATTGCGGGGTTGGAGACGTAAAGTTTCCGAGAAGTGGCTAATCCCGTCTGTTAAATTACCTTGCTTGGCCATCGCAATTCCTAAATTGTAGTGCGCATCTGCGTAGTCGGGCTTAAGGCTCAATGCCGTCTGAAATTCATCGACAGCTTCCTGCAGTCGGCCCCGGCGCAATAGAATGGCGCCTAAATTATTGTGGGGCCGCGCCTTTGCAGGGGATTTCTCGGCGCAGTCTTGGTAAAGTAACAATTCATCTGCCCAGATCTTGTTTCTCTCAAATGTCCACAGCGCAAACAGGGTTCCCACAACGCACAAGAAGATGACCCCCGGCCAGATTGGTTTCACATATCGAAAAACCAGGGTAACCATAGCCAGGATTACAAACATGGACGGTAAATAATTGCGATGTTCGAACACGAGCTCCAGCCCGATAACCGAAGATTCGATGACCAGGTTGCCGAAATACCAGAGAATAGCATAGGAAAGAATCGGTTCTCGCTTCGCCGTCAAGATTGCCAGTACGATCAAGGCTATGATTGTCACCATTGAAATCAGGGTCGTCACCGGATCCGTTAAGGAATGAGATAGCGCAAAATCATGATCGAGATTCAATCTTGACGGCTGGGGCCACAAGAGTAGACCGATATAGAAAATGACGACCCGAAACTGGGTCAAGACACGCTGGAATAAAGTAAAGTCCCTGTGCCGGTAATCGGAAAGAATTCTGACAATCGGATCATCGCCCAAATAAATCAGCGAAACGCTGATAAAAAGCAACAAAATGCCGCCTAAAACCAGGAAATGCTTTTTGCCCCACTTAAAGCTTAAATCTTGAAAAAAATACCAGTCATATAAAATGATAAATACCGGCAGGGTCGCCGCAATCGGTTTGGTGCAAAGGGCCAACAAACCGGCAAGGATACATCCGGCCAACAGCGACCGCTTGCTTCGGGTACCGCCGGCCAAGCGAAACTTCACAAAAAACAACATCGACAATATAAAAAACATGGCTGCCAGGCTGTTCATGCGCTGCACAAGGTAGGCAACCGATTGGGTTTGGAGCGGATGGACCAGCCAAATAAAGGCCGTAAAAAACGGAACCCAGCCACATTTCTCGAATTGAGCTCGCAATACAGGTGTCTTTAAGGTTGCTTTGACAAAAAAATACAAAAAAATACCAGCGAAAATATGGATCAGGATGTTAATGAGGTGAAAACCGACGAGATTCAGTCCACTAAAATAATAGTTGAGCGCAAAACTGATATTGGAAATGGGGCGGCTGGCAGCCGGACTTTGGAAAGCGGCCCGAAGGAGATTGTTCAGGCTGAGAGACGTCATGCGGATATGAGAATTGTCCCGAATGTTGTGGATGTCATCTAAGATAAACGGCGTGGTCAAAGTATCGGCATAAATGAGGATAACAACGATCGCCAGCAGAGCTATCTGCAGGACTTCGTAGTTCCGACCGGAAGTGACCGGGATGTCCGCTTTTTTGTAAGTATTCACAGGCGCAGCATTAATGGATACAATGAAATCAATGATCAATTTTTTTAACAATACCGGAAATTTGAATATAAATCAACGCTTCTAGCTGGCACCGCAAGACCCGAGGACGGTCACCCGTTTTTAATTTGACAGCTAATCGAATTTTTAATATTATTTAATAGTTACACTGGAGAAAACATGATGACGAATAAATCGAAAGACGCTATTAAAGAATCGATGGTTGTAACCGGCGTTGGTCTGGCTGCCTTCTACTGGATTTGTGAATCTTTTATGTATTTTTTTTTGGAGCCAGATGCCAATATTTTCCAAATTATCTTGGGACCCGATCTTTTCCAGATATGGACGCGTCTTTTGGTATTGTGCATATTTGTCATTTTTGGTTCCCATGTCCAATACACTAACACAAAGCGCCGCGAAGCAGATAATGCAGTACGGGAAAGCTCGGAAAAATACCGAACCATCCTGGAAAGTATTGAAGAAGGCTATTTCGAAACCGATCTGAAAGGTAATTTAACATTTACCAATGATCCATCCTGCAAAATTCTGGGATATCCCTGCAATCAATTGTTAGGCATGAATACCCATGACTACACCACCCCTGAAACTGCAAAGAAAATTTCTCGCGTAACGGAGCGGGTCAAACAGACTGGAAAGCCCGAAGGTGTCACCGATTGTTATGTGATCAAAAAAAACGGCAGCAAGGCAATACTTGAACTGTCTATTTCCTTGCGAACGGACAAGGACGGCCAACCGGCAGGATTCAGGGGCCTGCTGCGTGATGTCACCAAGCGCAAAGAGACGGAAGAGGAAAAACGCCTACTGGAAACCCAACTGCAGCAGGCCCAAAAGATGGAATCCATTGGAACCTTGGCCGGGGGTATCGCCCATGACTTCAATAACATTCTTATGGGTATCCAAGGCAATGCAACCTTGATGCTGCTTAAAATCGAACCCGACCATCCGAATCATGGAAAGATCAAAAATATTGAAAAATTTGTTCAGAATGGTACCGAACTAACCAAACAGCTTCTCGGTTTTGCTCGCGGAGGAAAATACCTGGTTAAAACCACCGATCTCAATGAGGTCATTAAAAAATCCTCCTCCCTGTTTGCCCGGACGAGGAAGGAGATTCAGGTCCACACCGATCTTTATGAGGAGATTTGGGCTGCCGATGTTGATAGCGGACAGATCGAACAGGCCTTACTAAACCTATACGTCAATGCCTGGCAAGCCATGTCTGCAGGCGGCAATCTCTATCTTAAGACGCGGAACGTCATCTTGGATAGCAGCATTGTCAAACCGTTTAAGGTGGAGCCTGGAAAATACGTTGAAATCTCGGTTTCCGATACCGGTGTGGGTATCGACAAGGAAACCCGCAAAAGGATATTTGAACCGTTTTTTACCACCAAGGAAATGGGCCGGGGAACTGGGCTGGGACTGGCGTCCGTTTACGGCATTGTTAAGAGCCATGGCGGCTACATCGATGTTTCCAGTGAAAAAGAAAAGGGAACGACATTTACACTTTATTTGCCGGCATCAGAGAAGAAGGCTGTCCAGGAAAAGGCGGTGCCGACCGAGATGTTCAGGGGCACCGGAACCATCCTTTTAATTGATGATGAAAAGATGATCCTTGATGTCGGTTGTGAATTGCTGGAAGAATTGGGGTACACGGTGCTTTCCGCTTTGAGCGGACAGGAGGCGCTTCAAATATTCCAGGAAAACTCGACTAAAATAGATCTGGTCATTATGGACATGATTATGCCCGGTATGAGTGGCGGCGAAGCCTTTGATCGTCTCAGAAACATCAATCAGGACATCAAAGTTCTACTTTCGAGTGGCTACAGTCTGAACGGTCAGGCCACCCAGATTTTACGTCGGGGGTGCGACGGTTTCATTCAAAAGCCGTTCAACCTGAATCAACTGGCTGAAAAAATAGGCAGCATCATTGGCAGCGCTAAGGGATGAAGATTTATTGATTCCTGTCCTTTATTTTTTTTAATCGTCATCCTTCAATATTCATTCACAACCGGATCCCTCATAATCTTTTCGATGGATATAGATGCTGTTTGAGCCGCTTCAGGGAAAACATTTTTCAGACCCCGAATGTGCCGCAGGTTATCAGCCGTTCTGACAATCAGCATGGCCAGATCTCCCTCTTCCATTTCTGCGATTTTCAGAGCGGTATTCCAGGATTTTCCGCTGGCCCAGGCGTAGACGGTAGCTGCCGGCCGCAATTGCAAGGGACGTACGTCGAAATTATTTTGGGCCAGCCTGGCAGCAAATGGTTTTATAGCACTGGTCACCTTTGAAAATGCCTCTGACAGTGAAACCGCAACGAATTCTCTGCTTATTCTATCATTGACTTCGCGTTCATTGACAAAAGAGGCAATCACCGCTGCAAGCATAGCGGGATCTGATTGCGGTAAAACCCCGCGTCTAAATCCTTCTGCAATTAAAAGCGGTTGATCCACTCTCAATTGACTGGCCCATTGCCCATCCCAAGTCAATTCATTCGCGTCTGTCACAAAACCGGTGCTTTTTAAAAAGTCAAGATGGCGTAAAAAACTCTTCCAGAGATATTTTTGACCACCTGAAATTACTTTTTTTTGTTTCGATTGTTTGATTAAATAGTTTGCAAACGATTTTCTCAAAAGCGTTTCGATTTGATCGGGAGTGTGGGAAAGCAGCAAATTCAACACCATCGAAAAATTGATCTTGATCTGACTGACAACTTCAGATGGCGGCAATGATAGCAGCTTGGCCATTAACCGCACGTCCATGAACTTACCGGGCACCATAAGGGCGAATCCGATCTTATCCATTCCTCTTCGCCCGGCTCTACCGGTCATCTGGTGAAATTCGGTGGGGGTTAGCGACAGAAAATGTTTGCCATTGAATCGATCCGAATTAAAAAATACGACCGTTCTGGCAGGAAAGTTAACCCCGGCGGCTACCGTGGAGGTTGCAAAAACGGCATCCAGAAGACCTTCGGTCATCAGTCTTTCCAACAATAGTTTCCAGGATGGCAGCTGCCCGCTGTGGTGGGCGCCGACGGCCATGTTTTCCAAATGCCACCGCTGACGATGGGTGGCAACGTGAGGCGTACGTTGACAATACGCATCGACTCTTTGCATGAGCCTCTGTTTGGGGCCATAAGCGGTTGTCTGATCCTTTCGACAGGTATCCAGGGCTGCATCGCAGTCGGCACGAGACTTAAGAAAAAATATCGCCGGTAGAAGATCAAATTTTTTTAAGACCTTCATAATGTCCCCAAATGGCGGTAAACTGCGATGACGTCCAAAAGTCCGCCGTCTTCTGGATTTGATAAGCCGGTCGACTTTTTTGTAAAGCTGTGGGCGTATCCCCGCTTTGATCGGTGTGGTCAGCGGCAGCAAGGTACCGCCAGGATGTAAGAAAAGGGGAAATAATGGGACCGGGCGAATGGTCTCTTCGATGACCTTGCAATATTTGGAGCGAATGGATGTTAGCCAGGCCGCAATCTGAGCGGCATTACCAATGGTGGCGGATAACATCAACAATGGTATCCGCGTCGGCAGATAGATCATGATCTCTTCCCAGACGACACCGCGATCTGGATCACCCAAAAAATGGGCTTCATCTAACACCACAAAATCGGTATCCAATGATTGACCCCGGCACATGGCATCGTAAAGTCGGTTGCGCAATATTTCGGTCGTACCGACAATGATCGGAGCAGCCGGATTTTCTTTGCGATCACCGGTGAGGATACCCACATTTTTTGCTCCGAAAATACCAGAAAATTCCGCATATTTGGCATTGCTCAGGGCTTTTAACGGACAGGCATACCAGCAATGACCGTCTTTTTCACGGATGCGGGCGATGGCCTGTTCTGCAATCCAGGTTTTACCGGCCCCGGTGGGTACGGTGACCAAACAGTCTGCTTGATCCACCGCTGCCAGCGCCCGGGTTTGAAAAGCGTCAGGGACAAACGGCCGGTCTCGGGGAACACCAATGGTTGCAAATACCTTCTTGAGCCCGGCATCTGCGCCAGGCTTTATCCGGGGAGTTGCCGATGGTTTGCTGAGCCGGCGTTTGGTTTTTGAATAATGCTGTTTGCTTCGATACATTATCTAGGAATTGAAGATTGAAAATTGAAAATTTTCGGTATTCTGTCTATTTTTAAAAATAAAAGAAGAGCGAGCCGACTCTGCCATAGAAGCTAATGGCTACGCCGGCCGGAAACGGCTCTTTTTTCCAGCATCCAGTGTCCAGTTTGATTTAAAAAGAAACTTTACCCTTGGATCGTTTCATATAAGCGCCGCCTCTGGCCGCAGTCGTCCAGTCTGATCGTAGAGGAAACTTAATGAAGTTTCACACAAGCGCCGCCGCTGGCCGCGAGCGTCCAGTCTGATCGGAAAAGAAACTTGACGATTTCGTAACAAATCTGAAATTTCTTTAAAGCGTCATTCCGGCGAAGGCCGGAAACCAGTGATTTCAGCATATTCTGGATACCGGATCAAGTCCGGCATGACAAAGTCGGGTATTTTTGCGAGACCATAAAAGTCTGTTAATGTAGTTTCATATGAGGCATCAAAAGTGCTAAATTCTGAAACCTGACAAATGACACCAGAATCCTAATATATTTTATCAGCGTGCTTGCTGCTATTTAAAGGCCATTTTTTCCAAGCGTAGTCTTGAAAAAATTTAGAGTCTTGTGATCATTTTTTCGACGCTCTTCTTTGACGGCGAATCCACATCAAACGGTGAAATGCCGTTGAGATCGGCTTCAATCAGGGAGTTATCATAGGGCAGAAAACCGATGAATTCAAAGTCGGCCAGATGTTTTTGAAGAAACGCTTCGTCTTTGGGTCCGCGGATCTTGTTGCCGATGACACCGATGCTGTTCAACCCGATCTCTGAGGCCAGCTGCCGGATATGTTCGGCCGTATCGATACTGCGCCGCCCCGGCTCCACCACCACGATTAATCTATCGACCGCCTCGGCAGTGGCCCGGCCGAGGTGTTCGATACCGGCTTCCATATCCATGACCACAACTTCATCCCTGGCCAGAACGATGTGCATGACCAAGGCCCGCAGCAAGGTGCTTTCCGGGCATATGCACCCGGCGCCGCCCTTTTTCACACCCCCCAGGCGCATGAGCTTGATATTCTCATAGGTTGCCGAAAGCGAATCCGGCAGATCATCAACTTTGGGATTTAGTTTGAAAAACCCGCCGATACTGCCGGGCTGGGCGCCGGTGCGTTCGAATACGAGCTCTTTCATTTCGGAAATGGGGACAATGTCTGCGGCATTCTCGATACCTAAACCGGCCGCCAGATTTGCATCCGGATCTGCATCGATGGCCAACACCCGTTTGCCGGCATCATTGAAAGTACGAATCAGTAAAGATGCGAAGGTTGTTTTGCCGACACCGCCTTTACCGCTGACTGCAAGCTTCATGGATTTATCCTTTCTGTATTGTGTTGTCTGTTGGGCATTTTGGTCTTTGATGCCGGAATTTCAGGCATAAAACAGACGATATTCCTGAATTTAATGGATACAATCATCCTGACAACGATTCAACAATTCAACTAGTCAGCCAGTTGGCTCTTTACGATCCTTCAATATAACACAGGAAATCAGGGGTGCAATAGGAAGGGGTTTTCTAAATATCAAGCAGACGAAAAAAGCAGCATGAATTCGCTGCTCTTTTCGGTCTGAGATGTCCTTAAATGCGGCTGCGCAAAAATAAAACGCTGAGGTTCCGAAGCGGATCTATCAACCGTATTATGGTGCTCTAGACCAAACCCCCGGTGTTGTCGTATCGGAAGGTGAACGGTTCAATGTAATAGTTGCGACTTCTTGAAACGTGAGAGTTGCGCCGTCGCCAGGGGTAGGAGAACTCCAAACGTAATCAGGGCCAAGATTATAATGGCCACCGACCGCCATTTCATCCGTAACATCGGAATCATCCCCGTATCCGGTCTGGGATATCTTAACCGCTGCCCAGACCAGACTTTCGCGGCCGTTCATTTCAGCGATGGCTGCATCAAGACCTCTTTCTCTCGCACTTCTTTCCAAATCGATGTAACGCGGTACGGCCACGGCTGCCAATATCCCCAGGATAATCAGGACCGCGATGATTTCCACCAGGGTGAAACCGTCATCATTGCGTAGTAAATTTTGCTTTTTCATGGTGGTTGCCTCTCTCAATATTATTCGGTGGTTTTTAAAGCATGGCTGAAAAAATTTTCTTTTGTATCATGCCGTGACATTTTAATAAAAGATCTCACAGACATTTGATTCAAACGCTAACTCCTCGATGACAAGAAAGCTTTTGCCAAGTTCACCGCTTCAGAT
>JARFPZ010000592.1 GCA_029288035.1 Desulfosarcina sp. | reverse complement strand
AATATATGGTTATCACCCAAAAAACGCGATGTCATCTCGAGGGGGTCAATGAAGCCATAGTGGTTAAGTTTTGTTCGGAGGGGGGGGTATTTCTTCAGGTTGAGACGTTCTCAATGGTCGATTCTCAGATACGGGTGGAATACCCCAACCAACTTCTTCGACAATACAACCCAGTTTCAAAGCCAGAGTTTCCTGTCGGTTATGAAGTTGATGGACAAGATCGAATGTCATAATGCTGCTCTCAAACGTCAGAATTACACTTCCTTGGAGGACATCCTTGATTGTCAATTGAACGTTGCCCGACAGACTTCGAAGACGTGCCACAATATCATCGAGTCGTGCTTTGTCAAAGTCAGCCAGGGATCCTTCAATTTTGATGTACCATTCTCCAGTAGTTACCACAGATGCTGCGAGGGACTCACCACCTGAGGTCGCGGACTCGACGGCCATACGTATTCCTCTGGCGACATCATTAAAGGCCGCATCCCTGTCTTTCCAAGTGCTGATGGGCTTGCCGTCACTCGGCAGAGCCTGAATGTGGGCAAATGGAGCATAGCGCCAGTCAACAGGCCGTAGGATAACTGGTATGACGCGCGAAGAGCCTTTGTTGTGGCTATTTAGTGCGGTCTTCATTTCTACGTCGTAACAATAGTCTGACGCGAGGAAATCGGCGCTAACCAATAGCAAGACAAGATCTGAGGATTGCATGTTGTTATCGATCTGTCCCACCCAATCGTCGCCCGCCAGGATGCAGCGATCATGCCACGATGAGATTAAACCACTGCGTTTCATGATAGAGAGGTGCTTGTTCAATTCGTCTCGATAAACTGAATCTGCATGTGAGTAGCTGTAGAATAGTTTCTTCATACGGCCCTGTCTTGTTTTTTATTGGTGGATCTGTGCCAACTAAGTGATTATAAGAATCTGGATATAATCACCTTTTGTAAACATAGCTTGCCATTATCCGGAATTTCATTAAATTTCATATATTATAAAATTCTGCAATTATCAGTGCCTCGACTTTTCTAAGATATCCGTTCCACGTTAAATAAAATCCCAAATTAAAAATATCAATGATATGGTCTTGCTCCTTGCGCTCAAATTATGTGAAATTCAACAAATATTTTTTTACCCAAACAGATGGTTTTTATCACTCAGGTAGTCCCGCTTCACGCAGAGAATCGAAATAACGTTTCTTGATGGATTCGTTTTTCAATGGATTCGTCTTTTCTATCTTCGCCACAGAAAAATTCGGATTAATTTTGAGGACCTCTAATGCCTCCCTTTTAGCACTATCCATAAGCCCTGCTGAACTATAAATGGCGCATAAAATATAATGACCAAGTAAACTTTTCGGATTAAGTTTAACTGCCTTTTCACCCCAAAAAATAGCTTCATCGTAATTTTCAACAAAATTGTAAGCCACCGCCAGATTATGCAAATACCAACTTGGAGGATTTGGATTTAGCCTAATCGCTTTAAGTAAGACCTGAACCGCTTCTTGGGATCGATCTGACAAATACAGTGCCATTCCCATATGAGCCTGAAAATCTGCACCGTTCGGTTCCAACTCGATGGCTCGTTCTAAATGTCTAATTCCTTCATCATGTTTTTTTTTCAGTACGAATATGTTTCCCAATATATCATAAGCGTCAGCCAAGAAATCATCTAAAGAAAGTGCTCTATTAGCAAGCTCAATTGCTGTTTCAAAAGATTCCTTTGCGGATTTTGACGTACGGAGCCAAACATCTACAACGTGGGTACGGCTTAACGTCGTATACGCAAATGCATATTCCGGGTCCAAAGTGATCGCTTCTTCAGCCAGGCGACGCGCCTTGGAATTGTCTTCTGCATTTAACCGCCTTCGATAATAGGTAGATTGCAAGACCTTGATGTAGGCTTCACTATTGTTTGCTCCCTTTGCCATCATACTGGCTTGTTCACCTTCTGTTAAATTCACCTCCAGAGCAGTTAGGATTTTTTTTGCTATATCCTCCTGAACAGCAAATATATCTTTTACGTCCCGGTCATAACGCTCTGCCCAGAGATGATGCCCCTTGATGGTGTCGATAAGCTGAACGGTAATTCTGGTTTTATTAACGTCTTTTCTCACACTCCCTTCCAATACGTAACGGACTCCAAGTTCCTCGCTAACCTCCTGGACTTTTATTGATATGTTTTTATATGTATCTGTAGAATTGCGGGCAATCACAAAAATCTTTGGCGACTTCGCCAATGTCGTAATAATTTCTTCGGTCAGACCATCGCTGAAAAACTCCTGATTTGGATCACCGCTTAAATTATCGAACGGTAGCACCGCAATTGAGGGCTTTTCTGGCAAAGGGAAGGCCATTTTTTCTATTGAGGCAGGTTCAATGCGGACTTGGAGCGGATAAAAAATCCAAAGAAGCGCTGCACCACAAATCAAGAGGATAGCTATAGTAACGACGTACCGCTTTTGAAGTTTAGTAGGCCGCCTAACGGGCTCCCCGATAATCTTTCCTTCATATTTTGGGCTTAACAGTATACGGTATATCCGTACTGGTTCGGATATGTTCTTAACCTTATGCTCCCCAAGATATTCAAATCCATGTCGGACTCTCTTTTTAATTTGATCGAACACACCTCTGGAGATACAGATGCCTCCGGGATCGGCAAGGCTTTCGATCCGAGCTGCCACGTTGACTCCGTCACCATAAATCCGGTTATCTTTGTGGAGAATATCCCCAAGGTTAATGCCAATGCGAAATAACATGCGGCGATTGTCAGGTAATTTGTCATTTTCGGTTTTCAATTGGCTTTGAATTTCAACAGCACTGTTAACCGCATTCAGGGCACTGCTGAATTCAGCTAAAATATTGTCGCCGGGGGTATCAACCACCCGACCCTGGTGTTTTTGAATTAATCCAGCGATGATCTTACGATAGGTGGTGATGGTATTGACGGTAGACTCATCATCATCCCCCATCAGTTTGCTGTAGCCCTTGACATCGGCGCTCAAAATAGCCGTCAATTTGCGTTGAGTTGCTTTTTCAGTCATACAGCACCCCATCAATAACGCGTAATGCATACAATGGCCGGACACCAATCAGCATTGGTTTTACAGCGATCAACGGGTGTCAGATTCAGGTTTTCTCAAAAATGGCGATTCGCTTGGAAAAGGAAAAGAGCATTAAACAAATTCTTATATTTGTGTATAGAATGAATTTGATGTGGAGGTCAAGAAGCAAGCACAGCTTACGGCACCATGTTCAACAGAACGAATCAAACTTCCCTGCGCGAATCACGCTAAAAAACGGCTGCTGAAACCTGGGTTTATTGCCATATTCGGCACCACATCCGAATGTAGTGGCGGTATTATTATGTTGCGGTCAAATAGGATGCCGACTTTTTGGGAAAGGTCAGTGATACTGAAGCTATCAGATGGATTGAAAACCTGTATTCATAAAAATTATAAGGGTGAATCCTGCCAGGTGGATTCACCCACTTAATCAAAGATAATTTTTGGAAATCATTAGAATTTGGGCACTTAAAAAGTTAATTTAAATAGCAGTTTTCGTCACCGGCACCACGAAAAGTGGGGGCAATGATATCTTAAATTTCAATTGCCACCCGTAATTTCAGCTTTGTTGGGGATACATATTTTTTAGAACTGCAATTAAACCTGTGATATGTAGGTATCGTAAATCGCCCGCACAGGCTGGCAGTTAGTTATCGATCCTCCTACAAATGCGTGTTGACATGAGGGCTCTATCCATTTTTATAGCCTTTGCGCTCATTTGAGCCATGGGCTGCTAATTCGAAATGACGGAGATAATCCCAAGTAAGAATTTTACTATTTCTTAATAACCTGATTTTCAGGTGTGCGCTGGCGCGCTGAAAGAACCGGAAAGATACGTACAGCCGGTTCACCACCACGTGCTTTGTGTACAGTCTTTATAAGGCCCTCTTCAAACTCAGGGGGAAGATTCTCCTCACTCAGCAAGATTATGGTAATGCCTGCTTCAGGCTCCACGCTGTTTCGGCCCAGGCCAATGAGCTCCACCTTCGGCCAATCGCTTGTATACTGATTCACGGCCTGCCGCACTTTTGGAGCCACCGGATATTCCGATGGTCGATTCTGGCCCACACGCCTTGCTTCTATCATATGAATCATCAACGGCGCGATTAAAAGGGCTAACGATAGAAACAACAGCATTGTAACCTTACGCACCCAAGTCGGCATACCTTCACCGTGGCGGGAAATGTGAATTTTAAACATTCGGAACACAATTGCAGCTCCGAGTATGATAGCGACAAGGTTGGTGATTAGTAGGATGGCAGCGTTACCGGAGATTAAGGGGCTTCCATGCGTTAGAGCAATGCCCACAACTGCAAGGGGAGGCACAAGGGCTGCTGCAATTGCAACACCTGCGAGTGTTGTCATCACATTGGATCTTCCCGAAGCATAAGCCGCTGTCATCCCGGACAAAAACGCTATACCGAGATCCAGTAAATCAGGCTTCCCACGTGCTTCAATTTCGAGTGTTGGTTCGAACCCAGGGTTCAGTGCCCCAAAGATCAACGAAGTTGCAAAACCTATCCCAATACCGATAAAAGCAACACCTAAACTCCTTTTGAATAGGCTCAAATTTGCCTGAACGAGTGCAAGCCCTGCGGCAACAAGCGGTCCCATCAGCGGTGCTACGAGCATAGCGCCAATAACGACGGCACCCGAGTCCGCCAGTAATCCTAATGATGCCAGAGAAGTGGATAACACCGTCATCATTATGAAATCTATGTTTGCTTGTGCGCTTTGCTCGAGCTGCTGGACGAGATCCAGCCTATCATCGCGCCCTAAGGTCGGAAAAGCTCCGAGAATTTTATTGAAATCCATCTTGCCGAAAGACATATTTTTCACCTCCAAAATACACTAAACCAAAATGCTCAAAATATTACCTTCTCTATTTTTTAATCAAGCATGAATTTAGTGAAGAAAGCAGATTTTTGATAAGAGTGCAAAGGTAGAAAGTTTGTGATCTTTTTAGAAACCCAATTATCAAAAAACGACCGATAAATTTAGATGATCTAAATCTCTGCAAAATTTAAGATATGCTCAAAATCTGCCTCAAATTTAACAGAGTTTAGATTGCATATCACTTGCCTTTCTATTTAGAAATAATATCTAAACTCTCAATAGATAATTTTTGAGGATTTTCTTGGATGAAAGAATCAATAATTTTTATATCCGAATACAGAGCTGTGCGAACTTCCAGTTTTTCTTCTGTAGAACACTCTACATATCCTTTCACGCCTTTAATATTAGGATGCATTTTATGTTTCTGATTGACAAAGTACTGAAGCCCCCACATCAAATCAAAAAAAGTTTAGCGTCTTTTTCCGATAATTTCATTACTTCCCCCAATAAGTGTTTTTAACACAATCTATGATTTTGTGTGGCCGAACGCCTGGCTTCAGTCGCGAGTGAAGCGAGTCGATCTGAAAGCCGAGGTTAGGTTCATTTTAGTTTTTAATCTACATCCTCTTGAATGCTATGGCGAATTTCTTGCTGCATTCGATAGATACGGCCATCTTCCGACCTAGCAGCCCTATTGGAATCTTTATCCAATGAACGCTCAATCATTTTTCGCTGTGCAGCGCAAAGGCGGTCCCTTGCGGCATCACATTTTTTGGCTAATTCCAAAAGGTTTTGAAAATAGCCACCCCAGCCAATGCCAGGAGCATTATCAGCACCTATAAGTAATTTTAATTGATTCACATCATTCTTCGCTGATAATTATACTTTAAAGTTGCCCCTGATTGGCTGGATTCTCGGTGTTAGATTTCTTGCCTTATTTTCACTGAGCGCCCTGCTCTTCTCGATTCCATGCCAATTTGATATGCATCCCCGGCAACGAGTGGTGGTGGCATGCTGGGCAATGAAGACCGGCTGCCCTTTCATCGGTGTTTGTTTGCCGTCATTCTTGAGTAAATTTAAAGATTGCTTTATTCGGTCGTTCATTTCTTAATATATATTCGCCACCTTAATCCAGCTGTTCCTTCAATTCTTTTCCGAATAAGAATTGTCTACAACATTGAGGACTAAATACTTCATTATTTACATTAAATAAACACCATTTTTTTGGTTCCGGACAAAATATCACTGGTTGGGAAAAGATTCCGGGTTTCATTTTACAGGTCTCTCAGGGTATGATAACTTCCATGATTCAACTCACATCATATCTGCTTTTCAAAAATGGAAAATCAAGAGCCACCAAAGCACATCATTCATTTAGATCTGGATGCATTTTTCCCCTCGGTTGAGGTACTGGACAACCCCGAGCTGATGGGCAAACCGGTTATCGTTGGCGGCAGCAAAGAAAGAGGTGTGGTATCATCTGCCTCATACGAAGCCAGGAAATTCGGCGTCCATTCCGCCCAACCGATGGCAACAGCCATGAAGTTATGTCCAAACGGGATCGTTTTGCCGGGCAGAATGGCCAGATACCAGGAGGTGTCCGAACAGGTATTTGCAATATTCCATCATTTCACGCCACTGGTTGAACCGCTGTCCATAGATGAGGCATTTTTAGATGTGACCGGCTCCACCCGCCTTCTTGGCTCGCCGATTGAAATTGCAGCAAAGATAAAACAGCGGGTCGTTGTAAAAACCGGTTTGACCATATCAGCCGGTATTGCGCCGTCAAAATTTGTTGCCAAGGTTGCCTCTGATATGGAAAAGCCTGATGGATTGACGGTGGTTCCGGCCGACAAGGTAAGCGAATTTTTAGACCCGCTACCGATAAAAAAAATGTGGGGTGTTGGTAAAGTGACACAAAAGGCTCTGTCTGGCCTCAATATTCATACCTTTCGGGACCTGAGACAGATGCCCGCCAATGTGTTGGAAAAAAAATTCGGCAAGCACGGTATCCATATGCATCAATTGTCAATGGGCATCGACGAAAGGGATGTGATCACATCTTACGATGTCAAATCAATCGGGCATGAGGATACTTACGCCAAGGATATCCTTAATCTCAAACTGGCCAAACGAGAGCTTTTGTCCCTGGCCAATCGTGTTGCCCGCCGTATGCGTCGCAAAGGTCTCGAAGGCAAAACCATCACCTTAAAAGTAAAATACCATGATTTTGCACAAATCACCCGTTCTGTCACACGCCATCAATACACAAACGACAGTGCCGACATATACGCGAACATTTGCAGTCTGCTAGAAAAAACCGCGGTGGGCAAGAAGCCGGTCCGTTTATTGGGCATTTCCTTGTCCAACCTTGCCGCTCGTGGTTCCGGACGTCAGCTTTCCCTGTTTAACCACAACATGTCGACTGAAAAACGACAGGAGCTAAACAAGACCCTGGATTCGATATGCGAAAAATTTGGCGGTAAGGGTGTCCGCCCGGGGTCGCTCATTGAAAAATAATGAGGGGTTCAAATCAGCCGCCAGCCCCAAAAAAAAACGGCTGGTTAAATTGACGATTGAAGATTGAAGATTGAAGATTTGTGGTATCGCTCTCCCACCGGGGCGTAGGTCTTATGCCCTATGGGCCGGAGGCCGAGGCGTAGGCGCTACAACCCCTACGAGCCGGAGGCTCCGCTCTGTCTTTTCAATTTAAATCGACAGCATTCCTAAAATATTCAAATTGGCTGTGGCATAAATCATGTGCAAACAAAATGCGATCTCAATAAATTAGGTATTAAACGTGACTTAAAATGTCATATCAGGGCTTTATATTATCCAACAGCCAGATTATTCACAAAAACGCAACCCAATTGGTCTTCCAGGGGCGGCTATCCGATGGACGACGTTTTCACTGGACGGTGACCCGTCCGGGCCTGGTCTTTTTTATGGGTCGTGACAAAACCTGGACACCGCCCGGCGCGTTTCGCAAATGCCTTGAATTAAGGAATCTGCGCGGTCAACCTGTTGATGCGCTGTATTTTCAAACCACGTCGGATTTGACTCGTGCTCGCAAGGCCTGCGAGACCCATGATATCCCCACCTATGAAGCTGATATTAACCTCGCGGCACGGTTTTTAATGGAACGGTTTATCAAAGGCGGCGTCGCTTTTGAAAGCAATCCGGTTAATGAAGAAAACGACACCGTATTTTTTATCGACCCGAAAGTGAAACGTTCTAATTTTACCCCCGCGCTGAAGTTGCTTTCCATCGATATCGAATGTTCTTTGGAAATGGATCTGTACGCCATCGCAATTTACGGTCACAATTTTGAAACCGTTCTCATGATCGACCCGGACTCCAAAGAAAAGGCAGGGGCATACCAGAGCTTTCACACCGAACAGGAACTGCTGTATGCCTTTTTCTGCATTGTTCGTGAGCAGGATCCGGACGCATTTATCGGCTGGAACCTTATTGGGTTCGACTTACAGTGGCTTTCGCGGAAATGCGCTGGGTTGGGGATAAAATTTGATATCGGAACCAACGGACCTGCCGAACTATTGGCGCCCGGCACCCTTTATAATCAGTGGTCCGCGCGCATCCCCGGCCGGGCCGCGCTGGACGGTATCAATATGGTCCGAAGCGCTTATATCCAGACAGAAGATTATTCGCTGGCAACGGTTGCGAAAAATGTTTTGGGACGAACAAAACTCATTGAAAAATCCGGTGGCGAAAAAGTTGCCGAGATAACCCATCTTTTCCACACGGACAAAACAAACCTGGCAGAATACAACCTGGAGGATGCAAAACTGGTCTACGAGATTTTTGAAACCCTGAACCTCGCCCAACTTGCTGTCCGAAAATCGCAACTGACCGGCTTAGCGCTGGACCGTGTCGGTGGGAGCGTTGCGGCCTTTGATTTTTTGTATCTGCCACGTTTGCACCGGCGCGGTTACGTTGCAGATACCAATTCCCAACCAGCCTCCATGGCTGAATCAGCACCGGGTGGCCTTGTCCTTGATAGTACACCCGGATTTTACCGAAATGTGGCGGTATTCGACTTCAAGAGCCTTTATCCCAGTATTATCCGGACGTTTCAGATTGATCCGCTGGCTGCCAATGTGGTCTTACATGATTTAGTAGGAAATTCACAATCTAGCGATTCAACCGCAGGCGGCCGCATCATTAAAGGCCCGGCCGGACTTGAGTTTGCCGAAAAATTCGCAATTCTGCCTTCGATTATCGAAGTGCTCTGGCAGGAACGGGATAATGCTAAACGATTGAAAGATACAACCCTGTCTCAGGCCGTAAAAATCATCATGAATTCATTTTACGGGGTTTTGGGGACACCGGGCTGCCGGTTTTATGACCCCCGCCTGGCGGGGACAATCACCCGTATCGGTCATTGGATTTTAATATTTTCCCGTGAATTCATTGAGGATGAGGGTTATCAGGTTATCTATGGGGATACCGACTCGCTATTCATTCACTTTGGAGACGGCATGCAAACTGCGATAAACCAGCAGGGCAACCAGCTTGCTGAAAAGCTCAATTGCTACCTGAACACAGAGTTAGCGCAGCGGTTTAAGGTGGAAAGCAAACTTGATATCGAATTTGAAAAATTATTTGGCCATTTTTTCATGCCCACCATTCGTGGCCGCAATACGGGATCGAAAAAACGGTACGCGGGTTTGCTCATCGACGAGACCGGAGCTGGTGAGCTATATTTTGCAGGTATGGAGACAACACGGCGCGATTGGACAACCCTTGCAAAAAAGTTTCAGGTCGATCTTTTTTCGCTGCTGTTTAAAAAGGCCGACACGCTGAACCTCAAAGAGGCGCTTTGTGAGTTGGTCAGCAGTCGTCACAAACAGCTTTATGACGGGAAATTAGACGATATGTTGGTTTACAAAAAGGGAATCAGCAAACGATTGGAAGATTACACGAAAAATGTTCCACCGCATGTTCGCGCCGCCCGTATGCTGGATGAGTTTGACGGCAGAGTGGTAAGTTATGTTATGACGACGGCCGGCCCTGAACCGGTTCAGAAACGATCAAACGCAGCCTATGACTACCGCCATTACAGCGAGAAACAGCTTGCGCCAATCGCTGATATGGTCTTGCGTTTTTTTGATTTGGATTATCGCTCTCTCATCACAGGCGGAAAACAATTAAGCTTGTTCTAAAATCTGAGGATTGTGAACTTGATGACAAGGAACTCGATCGCAAATGAATGCTGTTATCGAACTTGATAAGAAGGGATCTGGGATCAATTCATCAAACCCCAAGACTTGAAAAGGTCTATATGCTTGTTAACATTAAACATTTCGATAGGAGATAAAAATGAGTATCGTTCGCGCTGCAGTGGTACAAGATAATCCGATCGTATTTGATCGAGATGCCACCATCGAGAAGGTCCGAAGCTTAGTGAAAGACGCTGCAAGTCAAGAGGCCGATTTGGTCCTATTCCCGGAGGCATTTGTTTCAGCCTATCCTAAGGGATTGGATTTTGGGGCCCGCATCGGAATGCGCTTACCCGAGGGCCGGGAGGATTTCCGCCGTTATTTTGAAAGCGCTATTGAGATCCCGAGCCCAGCCACAGACCTTTTGGGAACGACCGCCAAAGAAAACAAGATTTATCTGGTAATTGGGGTGATTGAACGAGAATTGGGCACTTTATATTGCACGATATGCTTTTTTTCTCCGGCAGGAGAGCTACTGGGCAAGCATCGAAAACTGATGCCGACGGCTATGGAGAGATTGGTATGGGGCTTTGGCGACGGATCGACAATGCAAGTGGTCGACACCCCAATCGGGCGTATCGGTGCGGTCATTTGTTGGGAAAACTACATGCCCTTGCTTCGGATGCACATGTATTCTCAGGGCATCCAGATTTACTGCGCTCCGACAGCAGATGATCGAGATGTCTGGTTGCCTTCCATGCAGCATATTGCCCTTGAAGGTCGCTGTTTTGTGTTGAGCTGTTGTCAGTATCTAACCCGAAAGGACTGTCCAGAGAATTTCGACACAGTTCAAGGAGATGAGCCTGATAACATATTAATGCGCGGCGGCAGCTGTATTGTGGGGCCCTTGGGTGAAGTTTTGGCAGGTCCTGATTTTAACGGCCCTACCATTCTTCGTGCAGATTTGGACCTGAACAAGATCCCGGAGGGAAAGTACGATCTCGACACACCGGGCCATTACGCGAGACCCGATGTATTTCAGCTTCAGGTAAATTTACGCAAACAAAATATTGTAACTGCCTGGGATACCAATCTGAAGGACCCCTTCGAAAATTAATCCCGGACCAAAACGGATTTGTTCTTATTGAATAAGAGAATTATTTTATACGAATTGCGTTAACGATCAGTTGTTTGATTTTCATCAAAACCGACCAATTCTTGCACCCAAAGGCCAATCTGTGATACTTTCCTGATACCCAATACGTATTTGACAAATTTCAAATTATCTAACAGATACAGATGGACGTGTCGTCATACACTGGAAGAATAGATGGATACATCTGAAAAATTCAATGCGAATGAATCCAAGCCAAACAGTACCCGCATTTCAACAGATGGAATTCGTATCATGAGAAGGAATCATTGCCGGAAGCATTGTGGCTTTGTTGCCGATGATGTTCGCCGCATTCGCCGTTAAGGGCATGGCAGGATTCTGGCCCTATTTTTATTCAGCGTGACTATCAGCTCTTACCTGGCAATGAATTTTACCGGGGCAACACCGTTTACGTCCCCCTCAGGAGTTGAAAAGGAGATGAAACAATATATCCCGGTGCAGCTCGCAAGCCTGGTGATATCTTTCGGGCTCTGGATAAAGGGCAAAGCGCATGCATCATGCGGCAGCGGCGAATGCTGCTGAAAAATCCTCTAAAAAATTCCGTTTTTAACTCCCAAACATGGCGAAATTCGGTATTTTTCACATGAGCTGATGAAAAAAAGATCGTGTCCCAAATGAAATTGATACGAATGACAACCTATTTCCTGCTATCCATTTTTTTGACAACAATAATACATGGGGAGACCACCGATAAAATGAATAGAGGCACACTCGATCTTCCCAAAACGGTTGGTTTATGGAACAGACCGGATTCGCCCCGGCTTATTTCTTCAAAGAATATTTTTGAATACATGAATGGCGCCGGTGAGCTCTATCTGGGATATCGATTCCGTCATCTCGAGGTCTTTGATTATACTTCTGCTGGCCAGGGTAATATTCTGGTAGAATTGTATTTTATGGAAAGTGCGGACGATGCGTTTGGTTTGCTTTCCCTGGATTGGGGCGGTGAGCCGGTATCCCTTGACGGCGCTCCTGCAGCCATTTCAAACCAGTCTTTTACGGCACCCACCCGGGCGCTTTATGGCGGGGGCCTGATGCGGTTGTGGTCTGATTTTATTTATGCCCGAATTATGGCCGAACGTGA
>JARFPZ010000579.1 GCA_029288035.1 Desulfosarcina sp. | reverse complement strand
TACCGCCATATTGCGGGATAAGGCCTGCGCTATGAAAAGGGGAGGCGTGGGTTATTATCGGAAGCTGAACTTTATCCAAATAGATACCGGGCGAGTACGCTTCTGGTAACAACTGGCTTAAAGTGTCTGTCATTGTCGCCCAACCGGACGTTTTCTGAATTTAAAGTTTCCGTTCAAGCCTTGCAGGACTTCGGCATCTCTTTTGTATGGATCTGTTTTAAACCGCACCGTGCCGTCCGGGCCCACCGCAACCGTCCAGTAGAACAGCAAGATCGGCACCGGTTTGGCAAGTCTGACCGTTTGGGTTCGTCCGGAATCGATGATCTGCTTAAAGGTTTCCATGTTCCACTTGGCGGGGTCGTCCAATAAAAGTTCGGCCAGTTCAAAGGGTTTTTCGGTGCGGATACAGCCGGAGCTGAAGGTGCGATCGGTGCGCTCAAACAGGGATTTGCTGGGCGTGTCATGAATGAAAACCAGATGTTTGTTGGGAAACATTATTTTTATCAGTCCCATCGCGTTATCGGGTCCGGGCTCCTGGCGAAGCTGATAGGGAAAGTTACGACCAGTGTATTTCGACCAATCAATTGTCTCCTGGTTAACCGCTTTTCCGTTACGATCGATGACCTTGATATTGCGTTTTTTTAAATAATTGGGATCTTTTTTAACGGCCGGCAGGATATCCTTGGAAAGGATACCTGGCGGGATGGTCCAGGTTGGATTCAAATCCAGATATGTGATTTCCGACTTGAACACCGGTGTTTCGCGATAAGGCTTTCCAACCTGAACGCGGCTGGTCCAGACAATTTCATCGTCCTTATAGACAAACACTTCGAAACCGGCAATGTCAACAATGACAAATTGACCGCTGATCGCATGCAGCACCCATCGCGCCCGTTCGAGATTAATCCTGATCTGATCGATCCGGTTTTCAACCGGAACATTAAGTGCCGCCAGCGTCTGTTTGCCAACCGCACCGTCGGCAGTGAGATGGTGCCGATTCTGAAACCGGATAACCGCTTGCTCAAGCTGGTCGTCAAAGCTATCAGAATTCGAAGCGTCCGAATCGAGATCACCGGTGATTTTCAGGCGCTTGCGCAAAAGCAAAATGCGGTTATCCTTCATTCCTTTTTTGAGGGTTGGGCCCTCCGGCAAAGGCTCCCAGCCTCCATCGGATTTTATGGCACGATATTTCTTGAGTGCAGATTTAAAATTGCTGTAAACGATGCTCTGCGGTCTTAGTGCTTCAATTTCTTTGGCAAGATTACCGGCATCCAGTATCTCCTGTATGGCGACAGCAGGCTTGTCATCATCGATTTCGACCCCAAGGTTCCAGTGGGGATGATGCTCTTCAGGGTCGACCTTGCCGGCAATAAGGTGGTAGCCCAGGCGGATCAGGCTGTCCGTCAGCAATAAATCAAAATCCGCTAAAAGCGCGGGATCGGAGGGTGTGCCGGAACCGATCCGGGATCGCAGTTGTTCTATTTTAGTAAAATGATAATCATCCGGACGAAGACCATCTTCATCAATCGTTCTGATCGCATTGAAAAGATCTTCAACATTCCGGGAGTTGGTCCAAAGTCGTTGAAATCCATTATTTTCATAGAGCTCGGGCAAAACGGTGATGGAGGCAATCTGGGCGTCATCGATTTGCAGCGTCTGCGTGGTTCTGATTAGTTCAACCTTATTTCTGATAGTCTCGGCAATATTATGATCGGTGGCCAGGACGACGCCTGTAATCAAAATAGTCTGAATACAGCCGATTAAAACGATTCTGGACAGGTAGCGTATCATTTTGCGATTTCCTTTCTATTTTTTTATGAAGAATGGGTTTGATTATGCGGTTTGCTACTGGGAAACATAATGCGTCATTTTAGATTTGTACATAATCAACAGGAGACCTTTTTTGACAATTACCTGAAGATAGTTAGGCTACAATAGCCGCTTACCCATCGTGGTTTATGTGCCTGAAGGCGTTGACGTGCGTTATCGAATATGGACTACCGGCGCAGAGTTCAAATCAATGGAAAAGGCTGAAATATGATATGGCCGCAAAAAGGCACACAGAGCGCAAAAATAAAATTTCAGGGCAGCAATTTCAATGGTTTAAAATGAATTAAGGTCGAAATTCTGAATTTTGGCGCGAACCGCTCATTCATTTTTTCGGGGATAATTCCATCTTCGGCCATTTTGTTGGGTTTCGCTGATAGCACAAAATTGGCTGGCAAGTAGGTTGGGTAGAGGAACGAAACCCAACAAAAAATATCGGGATGTCCAACCCAACCTACGAATTAACTGCGGCCGATGTTAGAACCAAGCCCTTTTATTCTCTTTCGACTGCTTACGGCAGCAGGTGCAGATCATTCCCCTGACATCACCTTCAGCAAACCGACGGCGGTGGTCGTTGTATCGCTGACCATACCAGATATCCGCCAGGCTGTTGGTGGCAAGATCCCCCATCAAGCTACGCTGCTCCCAGTCGGCACAGCACTGTACCATACGGCCATCATAAAGTATGTAAACCTGCTCCATCAGCCGCCGGCACCATGAAAAAGAGGTCAGCTGGTGTCGGCCGACCGCGGTTTCCCGGATGTTGTCTTGATCGGCCCGGTTCTCAACCGGTTCGATATACAGTTTGAAATTACGATCCTGCCAGTAGCGGCGTATGTCGGGAATCTCGTCGTGGGTCTGTATGGAATCGACCATAACGATTTCAAGCCTCGGTAATTTGTAACCGCCCCGTACTTTCAGCTCCAGAAAACGATCGATATTTTTCAGGGTTTTCGCAAGCGGAAGGCCCATGATGTTCCGGTAAGTGTCTGGATCGAGGCTCTGAACCGAGATTTTGAGTTTGTCAAGACCTGAATCGAGTAGTTCTTTGGCCATGCGCTCTGATAGGAGCCCGCCATGGCTGGTAACCTTAACGTACTGCGGCTTTTTAATCCGGGCACTGACGTATGCGACGCGCCCGGCCAGCTCAGGATCCAGCATGGGTTCATTCATTAGATATACCGAATAGCGCCGTATCCCCAGCTCTAAACATTGGTCCACAATTGAGCGATACAGATCCCAATCCATGCGGCGGCCTGCGGGTATCTTGCGTCGGGTTTTGCCGTTGGGACAAAAAATACACTTGGCATTGCATCCCGTGATGGTCTGTATTTGAACATGATCGGGCACGTTGGAACCGACGGCCCCGTTTTCAGGTTGTTGGCTGTTTTTCTGCATATCCTCAGCCTAATTCAGTGCGTTCGAATTTCTACAATTTATTGGAATCACGATTTTTTTTTTGATGCCATTCTCTTGATAGCCCCCATGGAATGATGGAATAATGGAATGTTGGCCCGCCCTGGTGCGATTCGGTGTTAATCACTTCTTCTGGGGCAATAGCTTGGGTTATAGTTAAAAAATAGACACATTATAAATTCGGTCCGGGCCAGGGAAGACTGGGTATAAAAAGCGGGAAAAAGTCTATTCTACTAAAAATGGAGAACCTAAATTCTTTGATGATTTCCGCCGGTCATAGTTTTTCTATTTTGCTTTATTAACTACCCTATTAAAATATGAAAATCAATCTGTTTGAGAAATTTTAGATTTTGGCCTCCGGCCCGGAGGGGCCATAAGATCCTACGCCCCAGAGGGATTGTGGATTTAATGTATCGAGCTCCGAGGCGCAGGCGTACAACCCCCACGAGCCCGCTTCCAGCCCATAGGCTTCATGGGCTTAAAGGCCGGAGGGGAGGCTTCGCTCTGTCTTTTTTTTTCGCGCTTGACACCAAACCTGCAGTTGCCTAAATTCAGAACTACTGAGGTGTCGTAAAATCGGATGCACCAGAAATGTTTATGATCGCGTCAACAATACTTAATTTGGGTGAATCGTTCTTGTTTTTTGCGTCTTAGTGCCTTTGTGGCTGATCTATCCGGTTTATCTGGGTTAGGAATACAGGGATAGAGGAATTTATGGAAGGAGACATAACTAAAATCATCGAGGGCTATGTGGATGCGCATACCGACGATCTTTCAGATCTGCTCAAAGACCTTTTGGCAGAAACCGAATCGATTACCGGACGCTCTCGCTGGAGTATCGGCAAGGTTGAAGGCAAAATGCTTCAAATGCTCATCAAAATTTCAAATACCCGACGCGTCGTGGAAGTGGGCACATTTACCGGGTTTTCCGCGCTGGCCATGGCGGAGGCATTGCCTAAAGATGGCGTCTTGACGACCTGCGAAAACAGTAAGGCCTATGCCGACATCGCGCTACGATATTTTAAAAAAAGTCCTCACGGGCAAAAAATACATTTAAAATTGGGAGCGGCACTGCAAACCCTGGGGGAAATTGCAGACAACAGCCAGGATTTTATATTTATTGATGCGGACAAACCTTCTTACGGTGCTTATTTCGATGAAGCGCTGAGAATCTTGCGCTCCGGTGGGATTATATTTGTAGATAACGTGTTTTGGCGCAATAAAATTTTCAAGAAAAAAATTTCAAATGAAAACGCCAAAGCCATTGCCGCCTTCAATGAAAAAGTCAACCGGGAGAATCGGGTCGAAAAGGTCATGCTGGGTATCCGGGACGGTGTCTATCTAATCCGGAAGAAATAAATCAGTTATGAACCATTCTCATTTACAACCTCACCCAATTATGTTAGAAAATTTTTTCGACGCCGAACGCAAAAAAATGGAATGACGAATGAAGATTGACGATTGACGAATTGTGGATGTCGCTCTCCGAGGCGTAGGCGCTACAACCCCTACGAGCCGGAGGCCTCGCTCTGCTTTTTTAACAAATAAAATAGAAAGAATTCCTTAACTTGACATTCGTCAATAGACATTCGACATTCGTCACGCTGGAGTTTCTTTCTCGATCAAACTGGCCGCTTATCAGGATAGAGGAAGCGCTGAAAACTGGCACCTGAAACCTTCGGTTTCTGACAAATTATTGTCAGATAAAACCCAATAAGGGCTTAAACTAAAGTTATTACACCCTTTTCTTATTATCACCAACACGGAAGCCGCCAGGCGGCTTGTCTGTTTTCAACTGATCTCAGGTTATTGAGATTGAGGATCTGATCGTGGCCATTCAACCTATTCTACCAGAATTGGAAAAAGATAGCGGCCACGTGCAGCGACAGGTTCGTCTGCCTTTCCTAAAATCCGTGGAAATATCTCTGAAAAGCATTAAGGTTCGTTTTTTCCGCTCTGCCATTACCACTCTGAGTCTGGTGCTGGCTGTTTCTTTCCTTAGTTTTGTTGGTGTCTCCAACGATGTCGCCAATGGCATGCTGGCAACTCAGGATCCTGAGCTTCGCCGGGTGCTGGTTCAATCCGGCTATGACCTTGGGCCCAAAGATACCACCGTGGGAAGCAGTCCCAAGCAGAGATGGCTTGTGATCCTATCCCTTTTGGTCTGTGTCGTCGGTATTGTCAATGCCCAGCTGATGGCGGTGACAGAACGTTTTCGTGAAATCGGGACCATGAAATGTCTGGGCGCCCTGGACCGATTCATTTTGCGGCTATTTATGCTCGAAGCCGGCCTGCAGGGCCTGGCAGGCGCCGGAATTGGTGCCCTGGTTGGCGCTGTCTTTTCCCTCTTAAACGGCTGGCTGCGATTCGGTACAGTGGCCCTGACCACGCTTTCCTGGTCCAATCTGGCTGTTTCTGTTGGGATTGCTATGGTTGTGGGATGTCTGCTCAGTCTGCTGGGGGTCCTTTATCCGGCCCTTGTTGCCGCCCGGATGCAGCCGGTGGAAGCCATGCGGGTGGAGCAGTAAGGCAGAAGACAGATGTCAGAGATCAGATTTCAGAGGAAAGAATACAGAAGTCAGAGGACAGAGGACGGATGTCAGAGGTCAGAGGGTCTGGGGCTGAGAGCAAAGGGCCTGGGGCACGGCGCATATAGCATAGAGCATAGGGCATTGGGCAGACCGCGGAGAGCAGAGCTTTCTACTGCTTGAGGTTGGCGCCAGAGAAGCTTAAAGCTGAAAGATAGGAAAGGATTAGAGTAAAACACAGATGAAATCGAATAGCTCAATGCGCTATGCTCCATGCACTATGCCCCATGCTCCGTGCGGAGCCTAGCGACAAGGGAGAGGGTATGGCAGAAGCCGGTAATATCGTTCGCGTCACAAATGTAACCAAAACGTTTAAACTTGGAAAAATCGATGTGCAGGCCCTTAAAGGCATCGATCTTCAAATCACCAAGGGTGATTATATTTCCATTATGGGGCCGTCCGGATCCGGTAAAAGCACTTTGTTCAACATGATCGGGGGGTTGGACAAGCCCAGTTCCGGCAAGGTTTTTATTGATGAAGTTGATATCGCCCAGCTGGATGCCTACGAGCTGGCCTGGCTGCGGTGCCGCAAAATTGGCTATATTTTTCAAACATTTAACATTATCCAGGTCATGACGGCCTTGGAAAATGTAACCCTCCCGATGGTTTTTGCCGGCCTTAATAACGACACTGCAGTTGAAAAAGGCATGCAACTTCTGGATTTGGTGGGTTTGGGGGATCGATTCAGCCATAAACCCTTTGAGCTCTCCGGCGGACAGCAGCAGCGGGTTGCCGTAGCCAGAGCACTGGCGAATGATCCGGCGATCATTTTGGCTGATGAGCCGACCGGCAATCTAGATTTGACCACCGGCGAAGAAATCATCGCGCTGTTAAAGAGTTTAAGCCAAGAACGAGGCGTGACCGTCATTTCGGCCACCCACGATTTCAAGATGCTCAATGTTTCTGATCGAGTGATCTGGATCCGGGATGGGCGCGTGGATAAAATCGAAAACCGCGAGGAATTATCGATCTCCGTCGGTCAGATTGATTCGCGGGATTAGGCCTTTGATTGACTATTGTCGAATGAATATTGAATATTTAAGGTTCGCCTCTCTCCGAGCTGTAGGCTCTGAGGCTCTACGAGCCGGAAGCCGGCGGATCAATTATTAAAAAAAGAGCATAAAAATGACAGAACGAAGCGACATTCACTCGCACCCCGCACCCCGCACCCCGCACCCCGCGCCCGGCGACTCGCAACTCGCAACGCGCAACCCACAACCTGCCACCCGCAACGCGCAACTCTTTTGCATTGTTTTTATTTTCCTGCTATTCGCTATCTCCGGAGTCAACGCGTTTTCATCGGTATCTGATTTGGATCACGATGCCTTCAAGGAGGTCATTCAAACGTTATCGTCCTTTTCCGACCGCAGCACCGGTACAGCGGACAATAAGGCAGCTGCCGATTACATCAAAGCGACGCTTTCACAGCTTGATTTCGAAATTGTCGATTCACAGCAATTTGCGACGCCGGTGATGCAGTATGGCCGGAGTACCCTGTCAATACAAGATCGTGGGATAACGATACCCATTCGTCCGATCAACAGCAATGCAATTTCACCTCAAAAAATACCGGCACCCGGCATCAGCGGACCGCTTATTTATGTGGGCAAGGGCGAATTTAATGAGTTAAGCGGCAAAACCGTTGAAAATGCGATCATTCTAATGGAGTTGGAGTCCGGCCGGAATTGGCTGTCTGCGGCTGACCTGGGTGCCAAAGCCTTGATTTATCTCGATCGGGGAAACTCCCCTAAAATGTTCTTTGAAGAAAAATTTGAGCTTACCCCCATCCAATTTCCGCGTTTCTGGATGCCCTTCGACCAGGCCCAAAAACTCTTTCCTGATTTTGAAAGCATGCCCGCGGGACGTCTGGCCGAACAAATTCAACTGGTTTCGGATGTAAACTGGAAAGAGGTTGTTTCTGAAAACATATATTGTATCGTTCCCGGCAACGATCCTAAGCTCAAGGAAGAAGCCGTGATGGTGGAAGCTTTTTATGACAGCATCGCCTGGGTGGCCGGGAGCTCCCCCGGAGCGGATGAGGCCTGCGGTGTCGCTTCTCTGTTATTTTTGGCCCGCTATCTAAAAGAAAACCCCCCGCAGCGAACGGTCATCTTGGTTGCCACCAGCGGCCATGCTCAGGCGTTGGCCGGAATGCGGGATCTGGTCTGGGGCTTTACGACACGCTCGAATATTCAGCGTAAAATGTCACGGGATCTCAAAAACCTGGTTAAAAAGACCCGCAACACCATTACAGCACTCGAGCAAGCCACGTTTGAGACGACTGATATCGACGCTTCAGCGGGTCAGGAAATGCAGAATCTGGTCAAAGATGCCATCGAAGAAAGAATTAAAACGGAATCCGATCTGATTTCCCGCCGCTTGATGGAGCTGCGGTTGCAGGAGAAAACCGCTGCCAATCAGGTTGTTATTAGAAAATTAGCAGATGAGCGGCTGTTGTTGCGACAGTTGCTCTGGAAGAGCACTTTCACGGATTTATTGCCCGAGGAGCGCCAGGCCTTATCTCAGCTGGTGCCCAAAGCGATCGATGATCAAAAAGCCATCCTTTTGGATGCCAAACATCAAGAGGATCTGCTTGACAGTACGCGAACCTTTCGTGGGCGGGTTAAAATTTACGATATCGTTGCGGCCGTATCGCTGCATCTCTCAAGTCACGGTGACGGGTTTGGCGCATTCAATTACGGCTGGCAATATCCGTTTCGCCCCAGAATCAATCGAACCGCGATTTATTCAACCGTGGATGAAGTCCTGCGCCAGGGTGCCGAGAAAATCGAGCAAAACCTTGGTTTTGAGGGATTTTTTAAAGATACCCTGCGGCCCAGCCGCCAACGATCCTGGCAAAGTTATTTTCTGGATCAACCTGCTTTGGGCGGTGAGGTCATGGCAATGACCGGTATCCATGGTTTAACCTTTGTGACGACGCATGATGCCCGGGCCATGTGGGGAACGCCCTATGATACGCCGGAGAAGGTCGACTATGGATTTGCTCTGCGGCAGACTGCCCTGGTAGCGGGTCTCATAGGGCATTTGGCCGAAACGCCCCAACTGCATGACGAGTTATTTCCCCGGGTCGGCATCGCGGAAATAAACGGTAATGCAAAATTTTTGCGCCATGGCGAACTGTTTGCCGATAAACCCGCTCCCGGAACCGTATTGCTTGGCTTCCAGGGACCGGCCAGGTTTTACGCCATCGTCGATCATATGGGAAAGTTTCACTTGCGAGGACTGGCGGATAGAAAACACACCTATCACAAGGTGATCTTCGAGGGATATCGATTCGACGAAAGCGGCAATATCATCTGGGCCATCGACAAAAACCAAACCGGTAAGACCGCCTATCGTACGAAAATGTTCCGCCGGCATATGGAATCCGATATCATTATGTTCGCCTGCCACGGAATGACCCTGTTTAACCTTTTGGAACCGCGCACCTTCCATAACATCCACAGGGGCGCCATCATCGACGGCCGCCGCGAGTCCGATCCGCAGCGCTATTGGTTCAGCCGGCTGGATACCTGGATTTCATTTTATCGAAACGCCTCGAACCTGACGACGGTGTTTCTGGAAGCCGGCACGCCATTGAAACTGACGCTCTCCGACACGCCGTTGCGCAAAAAACTGATTTTGCTCAACGCCAGTAAGGACAATCCCCAGGGCAGCGGTTATATCGTTGAAAATTGGCCAGTCATTCATCGAACCGAATTTAAGGTTGCCCGGGACATGTGGATGCTGTTGACCCCGCGCATCGACAACCTGGAAAAACGGGGTATCTTCAACGAACGCATCCGCAGCTTGCAACAGGAGGGCGCAAAGGCCCTAAAGACGGCAGAAGCGGCCCTGGATGAAAAGCAGTATGGCCAGTTTTATGAAGCCACTGCACGTTCCTGGGCATTGGCCAGCCGGGTTTACAATGACGTGGAAAAGACTCAAAAAGATGTCCTCTACGGTGTGCTTTTTTATATCGCCCTGTTCGTACCCTTTGCCTTTTGCATGGAGCGGTTGCTTTTCTCTTACGCCAATATCTACAAACGCATCATTGCCTTTATATCAATCTTATTCCTGCTGATTGTTATTATTTACAATGTCCATCCGGCATTTCGGTTGGCCTACAGCCCGATGGTTGTGATCCTGGCATTCTTTATCATGGGGCTTTCGGCGATTGTGACCTTGATTATATTTTTTCGATTTGAGGAAGAAATGGCTTCGTTTCAGAGCCGGGCCCAGCCGGTTCAATCCGGTGAAATCGGCCGAATGAAAGCGTTTGTGGCCGCATTTTTACTGGGCGTCAGCAACCTGCGACGTCGGCGCTTGCGCACGGCCTTGACCTGTGCCACCCTGATCATTCTGACCTTCACCATCATGAGTTTCACGTCTGCCAAATCCATGCGTCGGCATGCCCGTATCCTATTTGCAAACAAAACTCCTTACCAGGGCTTTTTGTTAAAAAATGTTAATTGGCGGAGTCTGCCGCCGGAAGCCTATGGCCGCATTGCAAATTCCTTCGGTGACAACGCCATGGCCGTACCGCGGGTATGGCTGGAAGATCAGGATCGAACGCGTTCAACTCGAATTCCCGTTTATTTCAACGGCAAGTTGTTTGAAGCTCAGGGTCTGGTCGGACTTTCAGCCGAGGAACCGAAGGTTTCGGGACTCGATGGGATTCTTGAAGCGGGTCGCTGGCTGCATTCCAATGAACCCCAATCGGTACTGATACCGCAGCGGATGGCCGACCAATTAGGCATTGACTTTTCCCAGTCGCTCAATCCCATGGTGACCCTCTGGGGGATGCCTTTTAAGGTTGTCGGTATATTCTCCGGCAAAAAATTACAGCAACGCATCGATTTGGACGGGGAACCTTTGACGCCGGTGATCTTTCCACGTGAAATGTCATCAGAGTTAACCGAAGTCGAAGAAGAAGCGATGGAATCCGGTG
>JARFPZ010000548.1 GCA_029288035.1 Desulfosarcina sp. | reverse complement strand
AATTCGTTTATGTGTAAATAATGTTGATCGGCAGTGGCGGATATTTCCAGACACCCGGTTTGGGCAGAATGTGCTGTCCGCCGACTGCCAGCCAGTTCAGATCCGATTTGATGTCGCGCAGCTTTCCGTCTTCGGGCGGCCGAGAGTGGTATGTTTGGGCATAAGTCGCTTGAAAGATACATACAGCATCCTTTTTTTCCCGGGCGACCATGTAGTATTTTTTAAATAGGTGAGGAGAAAGGCGTTTGCTTTCGAGGATCTGTTCCAGATCCTGATTGCTAAATTTCATCAAAACCGCTTTTGAAACGCCCCGTTCGGAGATGCGTAGTAAAGATCTTGATTCACTGCTTCCGGCATATACCGTGGTAATGCCCGGTATCCGTTTCATATACTGGGATGCTACAATGGCAGCCGTTCGTCTGCCGCCGGCCATCACGGGTAACCCATAGTATTCAAAAAATTTCTTTTGAATATCTTCAGCATATTTATCGCCTTTCTCATAAAGATCTTTGGATATGTATCGCAGACTTTGGGCCATGTCTTCAGCCGCATCGGCAATTGGCCAGTCAATGCGCACATGAAAATGGGACAAACCGTAACGATTTTTGGAAATACCGGCCGTATCTCTCTGGATCAGAAGGGCATAATCCACCGGTAGCAATTGCTTGATGAAATTCTTAAACTGGACAGTCTCTAAATACTTCCAGCTGCGATCGAAATTTTGCGACAGTTCCAGGGTCTTGAACCTTGAGAGATTGGTTTTGGTTATTTTGTTGTTGTCAAAAATCCGGATATACTTTTTATGTTCGTCCGGCACATGGTCTTCAACAAAAACGACGAGAAAAGCGTTTTGGCTTTCATACTCCCTATCCGGAATTCGCGCACGGGGTTTTAGCTCACGTTTTTCAACAAAAGGAAACGATAATTGCTGGGAAACAAAATTCTGGTAGGATTCAATCAAGGCATATTGAAGTAAAAATTGATCTAATTCATCTCTGAGAAGTTCATAATAGGACCGTCTAATTCGATCGGCCTGACTCAACTCTTCTCTGTATCTCCAGAATGCCAATTACATCTCCTGTTTTAGAATTAACTTTTATGACTATTACAAAACTATATCACGAATTTCTGAAGATAGGAAGCAAGTTTTAGCTGAAATACCGATATTTTAGAAGAAAATTAATTCTTTTTTAAAGGGTGACATCGGCCAACCTGTAGAGCCCAGCTGCAGCCGAACTCAACATCAGATCATCCGGATTTTTTTTGGCGATTGATCGCCTTTTTCCTTGACCATCTTTCGAAAAAACCGATCATGCCGGAGCTGTATGCTCTATCGATTTGCTCTTCCCTGACTTTAAGCCCCCCTCCCTCCTGTATTGCCATCCTTAGACATTCCGTTTTATGATGACAGGCAAGACAGACGTCCGGTGTATGTCGTAAACCATCTTTCCCCATGGGAAATACGGTTTCAAGGTTCGCAAAACAGTCAGGCGTTCGTCTTTTTTTCTGTGACATTGGATGATTAATTCTACTTTATTAAATTTAACTTTGCTTCAGCCCTTTGTTGTAACTGAAGGGTATCCCAGAATAGAAAAATTTTAGATCATCGTAATTGGGTATCGAATTCCCGGCCCATTCGAGCAATGTGGCCCTGATCTGCAAAACTGTAGTAGCAGTTGTCACCGATGATAATATGTTCATGAACGGTGATGCCCATTACTTTTCCTGAAAATACGAGCTGCCGGGTGATGGCGATATCTTCCGAGGATGGTTTAGGGTCTCCCGATGGATGGTTATGAGCGAATATTAAGGCAGCGGCCTTGTGTCTGAGGGCCAAATCCACAACCTCTCTCGGATAGACACTGCTGGCGTTTAAGGTGCCTTTTGAGTGGGTTTCGGTTGATATTACGCGGTTTTTGGAATCCAGAAAAATTATCTTGAAGTGCTCGCGCGTTTTATCCCTGATGCTGTGATAAAGATAATCAAAAAGCTCCTTTGAATTGTTAACCGGACTTTTATTGATCAATTTCTTTTCAAGGTATCGGTCCGATACTGCTTTTATCAGTTTGATTCCAAAAGAATTTTTGGGTCCAATGCCGTCAACCTCGCAAAGCTCGTGGCTGGAGGCCTCCATGACCCCCTGTAACGTTTTGAACCTAAGCAATGCAGCCTTGGCCATATCCTTGCAATCTTTTCGTGGCGTACCAAGTGTCAGCAACAGCTCGATGACTTCGTAATCCTGGAACCCCTCTAAGCCGGCGGATAGAAACCGTTCCCGCAGGCGCTGTCGATGGCCTTCGCCTTTATGCCCTTTTTTTTTATCCATTCAAGATCTATTCTTCTTTCTCGGCCAGCCGCGCGGCACCCACCACGCGTTCATCAACTTCCATCCCCATGACTTTCACTCCTTGGGTGTTTCGGCTGATAACTGAAATGCCTTTGATGGGCATCCGAATAATCTTGCCGTTGCTTGTCATCAGCATCAAATCGTTATCTTCTTCAACGAGTAAAATGGAAACGACCAGTCCATTTCGCTGAGTGGTTTTAATTGAGATGACCCCTTTCCCGCCGCGTTTCTGGACGGGGTACTCATCGATCGAAGTTCTTTTGCCATAACCGTTCTGGGTAACGGCAAACAGGGTTTGCCCGTGGCTCAACACTTCCATGGCCACAATTCGATCCCCGCTGTCGAGCCTCATGCCCCTCACCCCCATGGACGTACGTCCCGATGGACGAATATCGGCCTCATGAAACCGTATTGACTTGCCCAAAAGTGATCCTAAAAACACATTCAGGGAACCGTCGGTAATTCTGGCGGATATCAATTCGTCATTGGGCATAAGACTCAATGCAATAATACCACCGGCTCTGGGCCGACTGAATGCCATTAAGTCCGTTTTCTTGACCAACCCGCCTTTGGTCGCCATGAGCACATGGTAACCGGGCTCAAACTCAGGGACGGCAAGCACGGCCGTCAGGCTTTCGCCGGATTCGAAATTTAGCAGATTGACAATCGCCTTGCCGCGACTCATGCGACCGGCCTGGGGAATATCATAAACCTTGCACCAGTAGACTTTGCCTTTATTGGTAAAGAACATGAAGGTATGATGGGTGGAGGCAACAAATAAATGTTCGACAAAATCATCCTCTTTTATCCCCATAGCCGTCTTGCCTTTCCCTCCGCGACGCTGATTGCGGTAAAGGGTAATGGGATTACGTTTGATATATCCCCGCTTGGAAATGCTAACAACCATATCCTCTTCCACGATCATATCTTCAAGGGTGATCTCCTTGGTCTTCTCAACAATTTCCGTGTACCTGTCATCACCATATTCCTGTTTGATCTCGCCAAGCTCCTCTTTGATTATATTGAGAACCAGGCGATCGTTGGCGAGAATCTCTTTAAAGCGGGCAATATCCTTGAGCAAGTCCTTATATTCCTGCACTATTTTCTCACGCTCAAGACCCGTCAGCCGCTGCAACCGCATATCGAGGATGGCCTGGGCCTGGATGGCCGTCAGATCATAGCGTTCAATCAATCGTTCTTTGGCCTCCGGCGGCGATGTGGATTGCCGAATCAAGGCCACTACATCATCCAAATGATCAAGGGCAATTTTCAAGCCTTCCAAGATATGAGCCCGCGCTTCGGCTTTTTTCAAATCATAGCGAGTTCGGCGGATAACAATATCCTTGCGATGCAGGATAAAGTATTCCAGAATCTCCTTTAAGGCCAACATTTCCGGTCGGTTGTTTACAATGGCAAGGAAAATGATGCCAAAGGTGTTTTCCATACGCGTCATTTTATAAAGTTGATTGATGATGACGCCGGCAATCTGGTCTTTTTTGAGACCCACTGCAATACGCATGCCCTCCCGGTCCGATTCATCCCGTACATAACTGACACCTTCAATGTGTTTGTCTCTGACAAGTTCGGCGATCTTTTCAACCAATTTGGCTTTGTTAACTTGGTAGGGCAACTCCGTTACAACGATGGTTTCACGCTGGGTGCGCTTATCCTTTTCGACGACCACCCGGGCACGAATTTTGATGATACCCCGCCCATTCCGATAGGCTTCTTTAATACCGTCCGTCCCGTAGATGATACCGCCGGTTGGAAAATCAGGACCTGGAATATGATGCATCAGTTCCTGCCAGGTGATTTGCGGATTATCGATCAGCGCGACAGCGGCCTTGATAACCTCAGAAAGGTTGTGCGGCGGTATATTGGTGGCCATCCCAACAGCGATACCGGCCGAGCCGTTAATTAGGAGATAGGGTATTTTCGACGGAAGCACCGCGGGTTCGGTGAGCGACTCGTCGTAATTCGGCACAAACTCTACTGTTTCTTTGTCCAGGTCTTCCAGCATCTGGTGTGCCAAGCGCTGCATTCGGATTTCGGTATACCGCATGGCAGCCGGCGGATCTCCGTCAATGGAACCGAAATTACCCTGTCCGTCCACCAACGGATATCGCATGGAAAAATCCTGAGCCAGACGTACAATGGTATCGTATACGGCCGTGTCACCATGGGGATGATATTTACCGATCACATCTCCGACGATACGCGCTGATTTTTTGTAAGGTTTGTTATAATCGTTTTTAAGCTCCCGCATGGCAAACAGCACCCGCCGGTGGACAGGCTTGAGGCCATCACGCACATCCGGCAAAGCCCGGCCGATGATGACACTCATGGCGTAATCGAGATACGATTTTTTCATCTCTTTTTCGATGCTGATTTCACCCATTATCTCGTTTTGGATCATTTTTATTTCCCTTCAGGTTCAACAATCCGTCGATAACTGGATTCGTAAATATCACTTAAGGTTAAAAACGCCGTCACCACCAGGGGACCGTAAATAATGCCCAATATCCCAAAAAGTTTCAATCCGCCGATGATGGAGAG
>JARFPZ010000528.1 GCA_029288035.1 Desulfosarcina sp. | reverse complement strand
ATGAATGTCCCGCCGATAAAGTGGCGGGGCCAGGTTTGTATTCGGCGTCATCGCAGTTTTAAGCTGCCCCGCTGCCATGCAGATAAAAGCATCCCGCAAAACAGCGCCAGAAATAAAAGCAGATTGATTATCACCGGCTTCCCAAAGGGAAGCCACAATGAATGAATTGACGTCATGCTTCCGGCACAATCTTCTCGTCTGCCTCGAAAATCAGCACCGCACCATTGTTGCAATATCGCTTACCGGTAGGAGGTGGCCCATCATCGAAAACATGGCCGTGATGGCCTTCACAGACAACACAATGGTATTCGATGCGCGAGCGGAATAGCTTGGAATCCTTTTTAGTTTCAAAAACCCCGGGCAACGTTTCGAAAAAGCTGGGCCATCCGGTACCACTTTCAAATTTCATGTCTGATGTAAAAAGCGGCGTACCGCAGCCAGCACATTTGTAAACCCCTCTGTCTTTTTTCTCATGTAGCGTACTTGTAAATGCACGTTCAGTTCCTTCTTTGCGCAAGATACGATATTGCTCTGGCGTTAGCCGCTGGCGCCATTCATCTTCGGTAAGATCAATTTTTTTCATCGTTCCCCCTTCTTTTGTAAAATCCTACTATGGAAGGGTATCTGCAAAAGCAAGCAATGATTGACCGTCAAGAAAAAAAATCTATTTGATAAAATAAATCGTAACATTACCAGTTAACAACAATCTACATTTCATACCTACGCACAATATAATGTCTTTCCAGGATGGTTCAATGACAAAATTTTTCATCCATTGCACCACTTCATTTCTCAGAGCTTGACTGCACACAGAGTTGTGAGTATGCTAAATTTGCATAGAAGATATACCGTTTTGAGGTGATGCAAATGTCAAAGGTAACAGCCAAATATCCAATTACTTTGCCGGTAAAAGTTAGAAACGAGCTGGGTACCGTTCCAGGGGCGGAAGTGGAGATTGTAAAGAAGGGGACAAAATCTGAAAACTGTTTATCGTGAATTCTATATTTGAATAGCCGTTTCTCGGTTATAAAATCCGATTTACAGAATCATGGCATCTGCGATGTGAGGTGATGTTATGTCAAACGGTCTAGGCACCGGTTGGTGGACGTATATTAGATATGACCAAGAGCGTGATCGTCCCAAGATTAGTTGGGCGTTGTTTCGCCGTGTGTGGGGTTACGCTAAGCCCTATCAGCTGAAGGTCTTGGGATTGTTAACGACCATCTTGGCCATTACCGGGTTAAGCTTGATTCCGCCTCTGCTCTATCGCGATCTCATTGACAATGCCATCATGAATGGAGACACGAGCCGGCTCAACTGGCTGGCCGTGGGCATGATTGGTATACCCATTTTTACCGCGATCATTGGCTTCGGGCAGCGTTACCTCAGCGCGACCATCGGCGAGGGCCTGATCGCCGATCTGCGCAATGCCCTTTTCAACCACATGCAGCAGATGAGCCTGCGTTTTTTTACACACACCAAAACAGGGGAACTGATGAGTCGGCTCAACAACGATGTGGTCGGCGCCCAGAACGCTCTGACGGGCACCTTTATCAACATTATTACAAACGTCGTGACCGTTTTCGCCACGTTGATCATGATGTTTTCGCTGGAATGGCGTTTGACCCTCCTGAGTATTGCGATTGTGCCCCTCTTCATTGCGCCGACGAGACGGGTAGGTCAAAGGTTGCGTAAAATCCGCCGTCGGAGCATGGAGTTGAACGCCAAGATGAATACCCTGATGCAGGAGACGCTTAACATAGACGGTGCCTTGCTGGTCAAGCTGTTTGGACGACAAGCCGACGAAAAGGAAAGGTTTCGACAGCGCAGCAAGGCAGTGGCCGACATCGGGGTTCGTTCGGCCGTGGTGGGACGTTGGTTTTTTATGGGACTGGGTCTGATCAGCGCAATCGGAACCGCAGTGATGTTTTGGATTGGTGGACACATGGTTTTGCGAGGTGCTTTCACTGTGGGGACGATTGTTGCCTTTGGCGCCTATCTGACTCAACTCTATGGACCGTTGACTTCCATCAGCAATGCCCATGTCGAGTTCGCCACCAGTATGGTCAGCTTTGAGCGAGTCTTTGAGGTGCTGGATCTGCCGGTCGAAATCCAGGATAAACCCAATGCGATTATGCTGCCGGACGTCACCGGTGCGGTCACTTTTCATGACGTTACCTTTAGCTACACGGAGGGCGGAGACGGCGGTTCGGCCCTAATGGGGCTGATGGTTGATCGACATGCGGGAGAGATTGCCTCGACAGCCTCGATCATCGCCCAAAAAACGAGCCGTCAGTTGGCGTTGGAGGCCGTGAGCTTTGAGATCAAACCCGGTGAACTGGCGGCCCTGGTGGGGCCCAGTGGCGCCGGCAAAACCACCATCACATACTTGTTGCCACGTCTCTACGATCCCACCGGCGGCAAGATCTGTTTGGACGGACACGACCTGCGGGATGTGTCTCAGGTCTCTTTGGCCAAGGCCATCGGAATGGTCACTCAGGAAACCTATCTTTTCAACGACACGCTGAAGGCCAATCTCCTTTATGCTGCGCCCGACGCCACCCAGTCCGATGTTGAGGCAGCCTGCCGGGCCGCCAATATCCACCATTTCATCGCCAGCCTGCCGGATGGGTATGACACAGTGGTGGGGGAGAGGGGCTATCGCTTGAGCGGGGGTGAAAAGCAGCGGATCGCCATTGCCAAGGTAATCCTCAAAGACCCTCGCATCCTGGTGCTGGACGAGGCCACCAGTAATCTGGACAGCCAAAGCGAGGCCCTCATTCAGGAGGCTTTGGAAAGGATTATGAAGGGGCGTACCAGCCTTGTCATTGCCCACCGGCTCAGCACCATTTTAGGTGCGGATATGATTCTGGTTTTGGATCAAGGCCGTATCGTCGAGCATGCCTACCGTTCCGAAACCCATTCCGCACACGAGCAGCTCCTGGAACGAAAAGGGCTGTATGCCAGCCTCTATCATACCCAATTCCGGGATACGGTTCCTCACACTATCTCTCGACACCACCTATAGGGATATCCAGTTCATAGCCCATGTGGTCTACTTACCGCGCCACGGAAATACCTGGGGCCATTGCCAAGGCGCGCAGCGTGCGTACATTCTTGAATATTCGGTCTCGACCCCAAGTTCCTCGGCCGCATGCCAGGCCCAGCGTGGGTCGAACATCATGCCACGAGCCAGCGCAACGATGTCTGCTTTACCGTCGGCGATGATTTCTTCGGCCTGACGCGCCTTGGTAATCATTCCCACTGCCCAGGTGGCTATCTCAGCTTGGGCACGGATTCGAGCGGAATTCGACGAGATCAAAACCGATGCGGGCTGCCCGTTCGGTGGCGGTTACAAACTCCGCCCGGACCGTCGCCAGACCTTCACGACTCAACGCCTGCGGTACATGCCAGTC
>JARFPZ010000497.1 GCA_029288035.1 Desulfosarcina sp. | reverse complement strand
CAGTGCCCTGGATCTTGTAAGGCTGCTGTCCGGAGAGGTTCTACTGGTTTATAATCCGTCGCCAATCAATCGCAATCACCTCACCGTTGCCCTGTCAAAAGACAATACCCAATCCTGGTTTGCCAGGCGGGATATCGTTCAGGGTGATGGTGAATACTCTTATCCGTCGGCGATCATCGATGATAAGGGCCGGATACACGTTAGCTATACCGAAAACCGCTATATAATCAAGCATGCGGTATTTGCAAAGGAATGGGTCCTGGAGAAAACGCTGCCTGAGCCTATTCCAACAGAATAGCGAAAACATATCAATCTATGAGATGTAATTAACTATGGCGCCAAAGCGAAGACTAAATTTAGCGCTGATCGGTGCGGGAGAGTGGGCTGTTGATTATCATCTTCCAACCATTTATTCCGATGACTTGAAGAATAAGCTGAATCTATGCGGAATCTGGAATCGAACCCGGTCAAAGGCCGAACGTGCGGCCAGAAAATGGGGTATCCCCCAAATTTACACGAGCCTTAATGAACTTATGCAGGATTCAAACATCGATGCGGTCAGTGTGGTGGTCAACCGCCAAGCTGTTGGACGAATCCTGCGGATGATCAGTGAGCGCAATTTACCGCTTCTGTGTGAGAAACCTCCGGGAAAAAATTATCAGGAGGCTCGCAAACTGTCAGCCATGGTTAATCCGAGAAGTGCGGTGGCCTTCAACCGACGATATTCACCACTGAATCAGAAATTCAAGAGCCTGGTTGATAAACTTGAATCCATCCAATTTGTTGAATGCCACTTTTTGAGAAGACATCGAGATGATCAAAAATTTGTTAGCGAAACGGGTGTGCATGGAATTAATTTTCTCGAATATCTGCTGGGACCTATCCGAACTGTGGACGCTGAACGCTGGTTTTCAAAAGAAAAAAATAATTACAACTGGCTGGCCAGAATTACATTTGCCTCAGGGCTGAGAGGTTTGATCAAGTTCTTCCCGTCTGCCGGAATCAGTCTGGAAACACTTGAAGTTCACGGCGATGATGTTTCGCTTTATTTGGACTCAGATCAGCATTTCACGGACACAACCGAAGGTAGCATTACGATTTACAAAAACACCCAGCAGAACAAGATTGCCAAGAGAAACGTTTTTGTAAACCGCGAAGGGGGCCGTCTGACGCGCGGCGGTTTTGTCGGCGAATACCTCGATTTTATTGCAGCTGTCCAAAAACGTAGATCACCCCTCTCCAATTTTGGCAATTCCTGGACTTCCATGCAAGCAGCTGAAATCATCGAGCGAGGAAAATCAGGAAGCATTAAGTGCAGCTAATAAACCAATTCATTCAGGAGGTGCAGCATGAAATTTAAAATTTGGTCGGTTTTTTTTACGGGTGTTTTTTTGTTCACTACCATTTTTTTAGGATCGCTTCAGGCCAAGGATATCAATATCCAGTTCAGAACAATGGAGCACGGCAAAGCGGCGAGTGTAGAGCAGGAAATTGTCGACATGTTTGGAAAGAGTCGCCCGGACATCAAGGTAGATCTTCTTCAGGGTCAATGGACCCAGTATTATTCTCAATTGCGGCTCGCTGTGATGGGAGGAAACCCGCCGCAGCTGGGCGTTACGCTGTTGCAGAAAATTGTTGAAATAGACGAATACCTGACGGCGCTGGATGAATCACCGGTTGGCAATCTGTTAGAAATGGCGGGTATCAATCCGGCTGAATTTGACCAGAAAGGATGGAAAGCCGGCCAGCTAAACGGGAAACAATATGCGATCCCTTTCAACTATCCCGCTCTCCTGATGTGGTACAACAAAGAAATTTTTAGCAAAGCCGGACTCGATCCTGAAAAGTTTCCGGACACTATGGAAGAATTCGTGGATGCCTGCAACAAGATCAAAGCTGCTGGATTCTACGCCTTTCATCCCGCCTCCGATGGCCCCCCCCGCTTCTGGCGCCGCACCTGGTATATGCTTTTCTGGGAACAAGGCGGGGAGTTGTTTGACGAAGGATACACTAAGGCGACATTCAACAATGAGCAGGGTATTAAGGCACTGCAATTTCTAGTCGATATCATCCACAAATACGGCTGGAACGTTGTTGGCGCCGACGGCTACAAGCAGTTTTCGGGTAAAGAACTCGGCATCATCTATGCCGGCAATTGGTTTTATCCCTATGCCGCCAAATTAGGCGACAATTGGAGCGGGGCCAAGGTTCCGAAGTTTTTCGACAAACGGGTTACGTGGCTCAACGGGCACGGGTTTCAAATCCCGAAGCAGCCAGAGGGAACCCCCAAAGAAGTCTATATGGCAGCCATGGACCTGATTAAATTTTATCTCAAAAACCTGCCCAAATCCACGATGGTGGCCGGCCACATTCCGGCCTATAAACCGGCGTTGGCGGATAAAACATTGATAGAATCCGATTATTACACCAAGGCAGGCAAATATATCGCCGCCATGGTCGAGGCCGGTGAACTCCATTACCCTATACAGAATGCCAAAGGCTCCGAACTTGAGAACGCTATTCAAATAAATATCGAATTGGCGGTCAACGGTAAAATTTCACCGGAAGAAGCGCTGGCTAATGCCGAAAAGGAGTGCAACAGCATCTTAAGTAAAAAATAATTCAGATTGTATGGAGTGTAATTCGCGGTTATTGCGTAATGGTAGTTATCCATTTATTAGAATAGAAGTTCAAGGATTAGGTGTCAGGAAGGCAAATCGCTAAGTCCTGACACCTTGTGTGAAACTTCATGGAATGACGAATGACGA
>JARFPZ010000444.1 GCA_029288035.1 Desulfosarcina sp. | reverse complement strand
TGAACCGATGCATGACACCGTATTGCATATGTTTACTCGCGGGTAGTCCCTCTCTTCGATTTTGGTTCTCCTCTCACTTGGTACCTATCTATCAAAATAGCATCATATAAGCGAAGGATTAATCAAACAAAATATTTTCGCCACGAAGACACCAAGACTCGAAGTTAATTTCTCACAAACAATTCATAAGCCACCGGCATCGTCGAAGTTTAGATCAATGATCTGTGCGCTCCCGGTAACGGTAGAACCTTTTCAATTCTCACCGGCTGAGCCGGTGGCTTATGAATTGAGTTATTGTTTGTGACGTTGTGTCTTTGTGGCTATTTTTTTCCGGCTTATCCGGGTCAGCTCTTACCAAAAACGCAGCATTGGTTTCTACCCTGATTCTTGGCTTGATACAGGGCACGATCAGCTCTTTTGATTAATTCACCTGGAGTGCTCCCCTCCTCAATTTGAAAAGATGCCATCCCAAAGCTCATGGTAAATTGAATCAAATTATCCTCATGCTTGATTCTTAAGGATTCAATTGCTTCTCTGATCCTCTCCGCTACGATATAGGCGTCTTGAATCTGGGTATCCGGCAGTATAACTGCAAATTCCTCGCCGCCATAGCGCGCCACATGATCTGAATCTCTTATTTCCTGTTGCAGGGTACCGGCAACGGTCTTAATGACACGGTCACCGGCGAGGTGACCAAAATTGTCGTTGATCGCTTTGAAGAGATCGATATCCGCCATAATAAGGGATAGCGGATGTTTATATCTTTCCGCCCGGGATACTTCCTGTGACAAAAGGTTCAAAAAATGCTGATGATTGTTAAGATGCGTCATGCTATCTCGCACGACTTGCTGTTTTAGCATTTTAATTTCATTTTTTTGTGCCATAAGGGTGTTGACCATTTCAGCTGACAGCTTTGACAACTCCTCTTTGGCAGCTTTGAAAATTTGGGCGTAGTCAGCATCATCTTCAAGGCCGATTTCAAAAATGGGGAATACCTGCCGGGTTTGCTGATGGATCTCTTCCGCGATTTGACTCACATCGATCCGATCTCCGAAGCCATATGCCTCGACATTGCGGTTGATCAACCAAAGATTGAGTCCCTTTGATTTGTCATCAAACAACTCAATAAAAAGGGAAGACAGATGCAGAATCCTGGTGAGAGCCAAAATACTGGATTGGGTGGATGCCAAATTTTCGGGATTATGATGGTAGCCCACCGGCGCGTACAACGTCTCGGGCAATCCCCAGGACTTCATCAAATATTCCCCTATTTCCTGATGGTTGTATCCCAGAATGCACGCTTCGGCATCCTGGTCCTCCAGGTTTGATGTCTCCATCTCCGCCAGAACCAAATCATATTGGGACGGCATGCAGTGTCCGAATGTCAGAGATCCTATGTTCTGCAACAGTCCCATAAAAAACGCATTATCCAATAATTCAGGGTTCAATTTTTCGGTAAGCAAATTGGCGGCAACGGCGCCGACCAATGAATTTTTCCAAAAAGAGGTATAGTCAAACCCGCTTGATTTTGTTGATTGATAATTATTCACCAGGGAAAAACTGAGGGCGATATTTTTGACGGTGCTGATCCCCAGCATTTTGATGCTGTGAAGGACCGTTGTAATCTTGGTCGGCAGATTATAAAATGAAGAATTGACCAGCTTGAGAACCTTGGCACTCAGGGGCGGATCCATTGATATAATATCACTTATCTCATCTATCTTAACCTCTTCTCTCTGCACGGCCTCCAATATTTTAATGGCAACGCCGGGAAGCGTGGGCAATTTCTCGATTCCACCGATAAAGCCTTCCAAAGATCTCTCTTTTCCCATTTATATTTCTCCAACATTTTGGATTAGAACGATTGTGGATTCAGCAAATTCCTGATGGTGTGCCAGCGTGTGCCAGGGGCTGAACTTTTACCAATAATCCTTATAATTTAACACAATGCTCAACGAAAATACAGAAATTTTATAAGACCGTTTACAACGAAAAAAATCTATGTTTGTATTATTGTCGGGAGAGTGATAAAATTTTACCAAATCGTTTGCAGGATCTAATGTTTCGCTCCTTACCTGCCGATTGTATGACTACAAAGGAACGACCATGCACCCACTTCGATATATGCTTTTAATATGTTTGACAGCTGTATTGCCTCAATTAGTGTTTGCCGAATCGGATGTCCCGGGCTGGGGTAAAGCCAAATGGGGGATGCCCTTTTCCGAGGTGACAAAACTCTATGAACTCAATAGTTGGGAAGCAGGCACTACCCCCATAAGCAAACTGAAAAAAAGGATCAAAATTATGGGCCACGATTTTGGGGTGGCTTTTTATTTTGATGAGCATTCAGCCGACGGTAAGTTATACAAAGTGGTCCTTGCTCACTTTGACACAACCAATGGGGACGCCGCCGGGCTGGTCTCCATAAAAAATATCCTGGTCGAAAAATACGGCAACCCAAGCTCCTTTGTTGTCAGTGGCGAAATGAAGGTTAGCAGGTGGTCAAAATCCGCAGGAGAACTGAAATTGACCACCTTGACCGGGAATACGGTTATGTGCGCCATCGAGTATCTTTCTGTCGGCCCAGAAAGTGAAAAGCTTTGATGTCTGACCTCATTTTTCATCAAATAAGGCTAACTATAGACCCTTATAGTCCACGGAATTGACATAAACCGGACTTTCGGTCGGTTAAAACCCAAGATAATCGCTCCGCAGCAAGCCGCGGAATATGATGTTTTTAGGATTTAACTCACTTTTATCGCAGCAAGCTGCGGGGAATTAAATCCAGGAGAGATTAAATGAATTGATGCTGTTGCATCTGAATAAAGTCAAAGTTGTTTTGTCGATCCTTATCTGTTGGGCTACCTTATGGGGTTGCCAAACCGTACATTACTACAGCCAGGCAATCGATGGCCAATGTCGCATCCTGTTGAAGCGACAGCCGATTTCCGCAATCGTGGCAGATTCGAATTCTCCGCAGCCCCTTCGTGAGAGTCTGACCTACATACTAAAGGTTCGGGAATTTGCCGAAAATGAACTTCAGCTTCCAGTGGACAGCCACTATCTCACGTACGTCGAACTCAATCGGCCATTTGTCCTCTGGAATGTGTTTGCCGCCCCGGAGCTTTCCCTGACACCTAAGACATGGTGCTACCCCGTTGCCGGATGTGCCGCATATCGCGGCTATTTCGACGAAACGAATGCTCAACAATATGCCCGCAAATTAGACGAGCAGGGCTATGACGTCTATGTCGGCGGGGTGACGGCCTATTCGACCCTGGGCTGGTTTGACGATCCAATATTGAGCACCTTTGTTCGTTTTTCGCAGGCCCAAAAAGCCGCACTGATGTTTCATGAACTTGCACACCAAAAGCTATATGTGAAGGATGACACCGCCTTTAACGAGAGCTTCGCCACGTTTGTGGAGCAAGAAGGACTACGAAGATGGCAGCTTGCATCCGGCTCTGAGCGGATATACAGCGATTATATGCTTCAACATCACCGTCGACGGCAATTTGTCCAATTGATCATGCAGTATCGTCAAAAGCTTGAATTGTTATATCAATCAGACCTTGAACCGGCTGAAAAAAAAGTGCGGAAAACAACCATCTTTTCAGAGCTTCGCAACGAATTTGACCGGCTGAAAACGCGTCAGGTTGAATTATCGGTCTATGATGTCTGGATGAATCAATCCTTAAACAATGCCAAAATCAGCAGCGTCGTCGCATATCACGATTTTTTACCGGCCTTTCAAAAAATGCTGACTCAATATGCGGGGGAACTGGATCACTTCTTCGAAGAATGCCGACAGCTAGCCCAAAAAGATAAAACCGAGCGACATCAGATATTGGAATCCTATATGGCGAATTGAAAATAATCCCGTGTCCCATTGGAGCCAGGAGCTATATATTTAAAAGCCTTTATTTGTTATTTCCAGTTTATCCGAGTTAAGGATCATCCGACGCTTAGATCATGGCAACAGTTAGAATCGCTGGCGTCAGGTATTCAATCTTGACACGATGGTGTGATTTCTTTAATATTATTAATAATGTACGAAAAATTTTTCAACTTCAAAGAAAAGCCGTTTAAGCTGGTACCAAACCCGGCCTACCTTTATTTGAGTAAAAATCATGAGGAAACCCTGGCCCATTTGAACTATGCATTGGCTGAGGGAGACGGCTTTGTCGAAATTACCGGTGAGGTGGGTACCGGCAAAACCACTCTTTGCAGGGCGTTTTTAGAAAATCTGGACCCCAACACCACGGCAGCTTATATTTTCAATCCCAGGCTGGGTCCCAGACAGCTCATCAGAGCCATTAATGATGAGCTGGGGATTAAATATGATGCCGAAGATACGAAAGACTTAATTGATAAGCTCAACGCTTTCCTCATACACAAAAAAGCCCGACGTAAAAAGGTCATTCTGCTCATCGATGAGGCCCAAAATCTTAGCCGAAAGGTATTGGAACAGCTACGGTTATTGTCGAATCTGGAGACCAATCAGGAAAAACTGCTACAGATTATTTTGGTCGGCCAGCCTGAACTCGGCGAAATCCTGGATGCCCATGAGCTTAGACAGCTGAGTCAGCGAATTACACTTAGATATCACCTCTCGCCCCTTGACCACAAGGAAACGGCAGCGTATATCCGGTACCGTATCAATATTGCGGCTCAAAATGCGGAAATCAAATTCACTCGATCCGCACTTCGTCAGATATATAAATACTCGCGAGGGATTCCCCGGGTCATCAATATTGCATGTGACCGGTCGCTGCTGACTGCTTTTGGTCGAAACCGGCATATAATTACCGGAAGCATTGCCCGGGATACCATTAAGGAGCTAATGGGTTCGGGTGCCACCGGTATATTTGCCCTTGCCGGCTGGGCAAAGGCATTTATCATTTTAGCAGCCTTAAGCCTTATAGCGGCGGCTGCCATTTTTCACCGGCCTCTAACTCAGGGAATTACTGAATTTTTCAGACATCCGCCAAACACTGACGTTGAGAGCGCTTCGATCGGGGCGCCGGCCCCGGCAGAAATTGAAATCTCCGAGCCGGACAATTCCCGGATTTCCGATCCGCAAGTTTCCGCGACGACAACCATCGCCGAGACTGAGGCTTCAAGCGCAGATATTGCGGAAGATTTAGAGCAGAGTTCGCCCTCGGACCAACCGGAACTCGTGGTGAGCGAACCGGCTCCGGACCCGAAAAAAACGCTGAAGCTGGCGGACTATCTGGCGGCCATGGATATTCGGACATCACGCTACACGGCACTCAAGACGGCTATGGAACTGTGGCAAACACCCATTGAAATCAAACCTTATTTCTACAGTTTGGATGATGATCATGCCTTTTTCCGTCTGACAGCCAAACCTCGCGGTATTTTCATCCATCGATTGGAGACGAACCTGGATCTGCTCAAACGCTTGGATTTGCCGGCCATTCTGGAGATTTATCCGACAAACAGCGAAGAACCCGGATATCTGACACTCAGCCATACAGACGGCGATAAAGTAAATTTCGACATCCCAAAGGAAAACGCGGTAATTGAGACGATTGAAGAAGAGGTCAACATCTACTGGTCGGGAGTTGTCTATCTGCCGTGGAAAGATTTTCTTTCTATTTCGGGAACCTTGCCGTCGCGTACCAATAAGGATTCGATCATTACCCTAAAATTGCTATTGCATGAGCTGGGCTATCGCAATATTGAACTAAACGATAATTACGACATCCGGACCCGCAATGCCATCAAAGAGATACAAACCCAATACGGCATACTTGCGGATGGTTTCGTGGGCCCTCTGACAAAAATCATACTATATAAATCTAAAGGCTCATTTGAGATGCCCCGGCTGAGCAAAGAACAATGATTCCAAGCCCGGATGAATTTCCAAATTTTGATATGATTTCGGATGGTTGTCCCGGTCTGTGATATTATACGCAGAATAACGGATTTGGGATAAAGGATAATTAAATTGAGCTCTATCCTGAAGGCTTTAAAAAGAATAGAAGTACGATCGCCGCGATCTGAAGAATTCTTCACCATGCCGCAGACCATTGACAGGAAAGCGGCGAACTCTTCGAAGACCAAGCGGCGCTGGTTTGTCCCCGGCTTGATTGGATTCTTCCTGGTCGTGCTGGTCATTATCGTTGCGGCGATCATCATTGTTAACCGGCGACAACCTATCGTTGCAAAAAAATTGCCACCTGGAGTTTTAGAAAAGCAAAAGGGAAATCCCGCATCGATTTTGGAAGAATCAAACATTTATAAGGCTAAAATACCCATAAGTGCCACAAATCCGACAGCGAGTCCTACAAAGACAGCCAACCTATTGAAAAATAAAATAAAATCAGCCTCACCCGCAGGCAATAAAAAAGAAAGCGCAGCGGATGCGCGCTCTGAAATGCCGAATGTGACAGTCGATCCGCAAAGTTCAAAACCGACCGCTGCCGTCCGCAACCCCCAACCGGGGACAGTGGCAACGCTTAAAAGACCGCTGTCAAAGACGCCGGCATCAAAGAATACGGCGGCATCCAAAAAATCAATTGCAGGGAAAAGTGTCCCATCGGGCAAACCGGCCTCTAAAGATAAAAAACCGGTTGCAACCAGAAAGTATGACCGAATGGATGATACCAAACTTAAACTTCAGGCGCTGGCATGGTTCAGTGACGCCTCTAAACGTATGGCGGTCATCAATAGCCGCATCGTTCGCGAAGGAGGATCCGTGGATGGTTATCAAGTGACCCAAATTCGTCGACAGGATGTGGTCGTCAACGACGGCAAAAAATCGTGGCGCCTAGTCTTCGGGCTGAAGCAATAAGGGGAGCAATCTATGAAAATGCATTTGATCGAAATTGATGAAAAGATTTGGTGCCATCTGCAACAAAACGCCGAACCGCTTGTTGACACACCCAATTCGGTACTTAACAGGCTCCTTTTTGGTACGGCAGAAACAAAAGAGAAAGCGGAAGCCTGCTTTTCAATTCCGGCCGTCAGCATCCAGGGCTTGCCCAAATCACTGGCGCAGATTCTTGAGGTTGTTTATGAAATAGAGGTCAATGGATGCAGTCGCACCCAGGCCACCCACCGTGTAGCAAAAAAACGAGGTACGGCGCCTCAAACCATCAACGACAAATATTGCCGGCAGCTGGGTAAAAAGGCCCAAGAAATCGATGAATTAATAGCGGAACCCGGCTATAAGGGTTTTAAAGATCTTCTGATGGGTAAGTATTCCGCCCACCGGGAGATTATCGACATGTACTTTGACAGCATGATGTCGGATTCCGACGACGCGAACTTCGTTCCCCTTGAGAAATCTCATGTTTAGGCTCTTTTTGGGGTTTATCTGACGACACGTAGTAAGAAACGCAAGGTGCTCCGCCGCGGATCAGCCCAGCCGGCGGCCAAAAAAACGGCCGATCTGATCAGAAAAGAAACTTCGACCTTGCGGAGTTTTTCAAAAAGCGAATACCGAATGTCGAAGGAATGTATCCTATCTAATTTAAATAAAATATAAAAAGATTGAGCGAAGCGACATCCTCAAATCTTCAATCTTCAATTTTCAATAGTCATTTCCGGCTTGTCCGGGTCAGTTCGCCCCATAGGTCTTTTTATACAAAGGTGAAATTTCGCGCAGGGTGTTGACGACGTTTTTTAACGATGCCAAAAATGCGGTTATATCCTCATCGGTATTGTCCACCCCGAAAGACACCACCAGCGTTCCCTGGGCATCGGCATGACTCAGCCCCAATGACAGTAAGACGTGGGATGCTCTCAGCGAGCCGGTGGCACAGGCTGATCGGGTTGATGCCGAGATACCGTCATCATCCAGCATTAAAACAACGCTTTCACCCTCAATATACTTGATGGAAACCGACACGAGATTCGGCAGGCTGTGCTGCCCGTGGGTGTTGATAATATACTCATCAATATAATGCGGTAATTCTTCGAGGAATTTTTCTTTGAGCCTCCGAACATGGGCGAGATTAGAATCCATATCCCGTCGGGCAAGCTCCGCGGCTTTGCCCATGCCGATAATGCCGATTAAATTCTCAGTACCCGCCCGTTTATTGTTTTCCTGGACACCGCCATCCAATAGCGGAAACACGCGGGTTCCGCGACGGATATACAGACCACCAACACCGGTGGGTCCGTAAAAGGTATTGGAGGCAAAACTGAGCAAGTCAACACCGGTTTTCTGAACGTCAAAGGGCAAGACGCCAACTGAATCAACGGCGTCCGTGTGAAAAATCACTTTTCGATCCCGGCAAATTTGAGCGATCTCCTCTACCGGTTGAAGGGTTCCGGTTTCGTTATTAGCGTGCATGATCGAGACCAGAACGGTTTCATCGGAAAGGGCATCCGCAATATCTTGAGGATTCACTCGACCGGTGCCGTCCACCGACAGAGACGTCACGTTGAAACCGGCAGACTTGAGTCGCCTTAAACTGCGGATGACCGCGTTATGCTCGATGTTGGAGGTAATAATGTGTTTACCTTTTTCAGCGTTGGCCAGTGCCACACCTTTAATGGCATGATTAATTGATTCGGTGCCTCCGGAGGTAAACACAATTTCCTTGGGCATTGCGGCATTGATCAATTTCGCCACTGATTCACGCGCCCGCTCCAAGGCTTCTGCAGCTTGTTCGCCGGCCCGGTGCTGACTGGAGGGATTATGGTAGTCATGGTTGATTGCAGCGATCATCGCTTCTTTAACTTCAGGCAAAAGCGGATTGGCTGAAATATGATCGAAATTAATGGATGTCATTGTTGTCACCTTAATGTTCCTCGTCAAGATTGGACTGGCATGCATCACAAAATTTGGCTTCCATGTCCAGCTCAATATCACAGTATGGACAGTAACATTTTTCCCCATGCGTATGCTCATGCTCATCTTTGCGTATGGGTTCTGCCCGTATGACACCGGCTTTTCTGTCCTCATAATCCTTGATGGCCAGCTGCAGGGCATCCGCCCCCAAATTGGAGCAGTGCAGCTTGTTTTTCGGCAGACCTTCCAATGCTGCCGCTACATCTTTATTCGTAATACCTTTGGCTTCTTCGATGGTTTTTCCCATGGCGATTTCCGTCAGCATACTTGATACGGCAATAGCCGATCCGCACCCAAACGTCTGAAACTTGATGTCTTCGATGTGGTCGTCAAGTATCTTCAAGTATATCGTCATCATGTCACCACATAGGGGATTTCCGACCTCGCCGACACCGTTGGCATCCTCGATCACCCCCACATTCCTCGGATTTCGGAAATGATCCATAACTGTTTCGTTGTACATCTAGCCCCCCTTCACCTATGAACTGGTAAATTACTTCAGGTTTTCAGTATTCGAACATAAAAGAACAAAGTAAGATACAGCAAATCCAACCATGGGTCAATAACTTTAATCAGAGGCCACAAGCTGAGATAACCGCGGTCCCTTCCAGAGGCCATCCGAAAGCCACCCGTTCTGCTGGTGGTCGCTGATTCATTGAGCAGCGACCTTGACACTATTTTACCATTCGTAATACTAAAGACGTGATCGGGCACTGCAATCCATGAGTGTTTTTTGGTTTTCGCTTTAACCCTGCCCGGCAATATAATCGCAATTAGAAAATCCGTCATGAACATTTTTAGGAAAATCAACAACCGGCTGATCAAAAGCCTGCTGATTTTTGGGGTCCTGATCATCGTCGTTATTATAGCCGTGCCGCAACTGATCAATTTGGAGATGGTGAGGGAATATATCGAGAATACAATATCCAATGAGATCAACGGTGAGATAAATTACCGGCATCTTGACCTGTCTTACTTTCCACGACCCCATGTGGTTGTCCATAGAGTTGAAATATTGATTCCCGGTATTTTCACGATTAAAATGCAGCGAATGAAAATTTATCCAAAAATTTTACCTCTTTTTTGGGGCAGATTGCAGGCCAAGGTTGTCACCCTTGAATATGCGGATTATTTTATGGAATTGCCTCAAATCCGTGGTGAAGTATCGAAGCCTGAGCAACCCGCATCGGTTGACGACATATTAGCTGCGATATTCAAAGCCATTCGGGGGCTGCCGGAGTTTAAATTGCCGGAGCTGAAGCTGCGGGTTGATTCCGGTAATATAAACCTGGTAGATCCTTCTGGACGCGAATTTAGGCTTAGAAACGTAAAGGCCGCTTATCAACGCCATCCGCAGGAGCTTGACTTTTCCATCAGATGTAAGTCAAATCTTTGGGATCAAATCGATGTCAATGGTTCCTTGAATCCTTTGGATTTTAGAGGCAAGGGACACATTCGGCTCTCCCAGTTTCGTCCTCAGGTATTAATGGCTTATCTTTTACATGATTCCGCTCTGCAGGTAACAGGCTCCAACCTAAATTTCTCCATCGATGTTGAATTGAACGGCACCGGAAATCTGAAGGCCGTTGTCGACGGTACCGTGCCGCTTCTGGCGTTGAGTCGCGGTCAAGAGCAGCTGATCATTAAAGGCGGTCGTATCCGGGGCACGGTTCAGATCGACGACAAGAAGGTCGAAATTGACCTAACTGAAATGGGATTGGACTACCCTAAACTGGAAGCCACCGGGATGTTTTCCTATGATGAGAACCTGCCGGATATCCAGCTCGCCATAAACGGAACCCGGATTGATGCGGCTGCGGTCAGGCAGGTGGCACTCGGACTGATGGGAGAGTCTAAAACGATTCGAAATATTTTTGAAATTATCAGGGGAGGTTTTGTCCCCTGGATGACGGTTCGCATTCGGGGCCACAATATCACTGAACTGGGGATGCTGGATAATATTGTTATCAAAGGGCAGATGACACAGGGAAAAATCTTCGTCCCCGGCGCTGAACTGCATCTGGATGGGGTGATCGGGGATGCGCTGATTTCCGCCGGAATTTTGCATGGCGAGAACCTTGAAGCACGGATGGGCAGCACCAGCGGCCGGGACGGTAATTTGACCATCGGTTTCAACAAAGATCTGGCACCCTTTCACCTCAACATCGGTGTCGATGCCGACTTATCCCAGCTGCCGCCGGTTCTCAGCCGTATTGTCAAAAATAAGGATTTTCTGAAAGAGCTTAGCCTCATTTACGATGTCAAAGGCACTGCCACGGGGGTCTTGATACTGGGAGATGATCTGGCAAGCCTGAATGCAGAAGTGAAAGCTTCGAATATTCATTTAGCCGCCCGTTACAAGCGCCTTCAATATCCGATTGAAATTGACGGAGGGCACTTTAAATGGCAGGGGACTGAAGTCAAATTCAGCGATGTGGATCTATCATTGGGAAGCTCTAAAATTTCTCAGCTTTCTGCCGGCGTTGACCTCGGCAAATCCTCCACTTTTGAAGTTCACTCCCAATCCGCAGAACTCGTTGCGGCTGAACTCTATCCCTGGTTGTTGTCCTTTGAGGATGGCCACTTTTTTTTGAAGGATTTTTCAGTAACCAAGGGAAGGGTTTTTCTGGCCGATCTGGACCTTAGCGGCCCCTTGAATCATCCGGCCCAATGGCATTATGCCCTGACCGGCGACCTGAAAAACCTGGTTATCACCTCGGACGCTTTTGGAGATCCGGTAACGGTAAACAGCGGTTCATTTGACCTGATCAGCGAAACCCAGCCGAATACTGCCCAAAACAGAATCCGGTTAAATACAATGGAATTGCTCTGGGGCGAAAACCATCTGACACTCGTTGGCGCAATAATTTTATCTCCAAAGGATACCTTGCTGGATCTGACCCTCACAGCTGATGCCCTTGACTGGAATCAGGTCAATCACATTGTCGGCTATGCCAAAGCAAAAAGTAAAGCTTCAAACAGCCGGCCCGCAAAAATAGCTTTACGCGGAACCCTTAACGTTCAGGCGGATAACTTCAATTATGAAACCTTTACCGTCAACCCCTTGAAAGCCGATCTATCCTTTATGCCAGACAAGGTGGTGATTACCATCAATGAAGCAGATGTTTGCAGCATCTCCTTTCAAGGCCGGCTGAATGTTAATTCGCAGACACTGGAAATAAGTATAGTCCCCACCGCTGTGAATCAAAAGCTGGGCCCTGCCGTTTCCTGCGTTACCGGTCAGAAGCAATTGGCAACGGGGACCTTCAATCTAAATGGTCAGCTCCTGTCAAATAGCAAACCGGACGAATTCCTGCAGTCACTTTCGGGAGAGGTGGTATTATCCGCCGAGAAAGGTCGAATAAACCGGTTCGGTCTCCTGGCTAAGATTCTTTCAATTTTAAATGTTACCGAAATCTACCGGGGAGAAGTCCCGGATCTGACCGGTAAGGGGTTTGCTTACCACGGTTTAAAGATCAGCGCGAATCTTGAAGGCAGCAAGCTCATCATGCAGGAATGCGCCATAGATGGTGTATCAATGGGAATTGCCTGTGAGGGCCACATTGATCTTTCCGGGAAAAAAGTGAACCTTATTATCCTCGTGGCACCTTTCAAAACCGTGGATCGTATCGTAAAAGTCCTTCCCTTGTTAAAGCATGTTCTTGGCGGTAAGCTGATTTCTATTCCCTTTAGAGCCAAAGGAGATCTAACAGATCCGGAGGTCATCCCCCTGCCTCCCACGGCCATTGGCGCAGGTGTGCTCGGTATTCTGGAGCGAACCCTAAAACTTCCGATTACCATCATGCAGCCGGTATTATCTTTTGGAAAAAACAAAAAAAACGATCAAAACTTGGATGAAAATTCGGACCCATCCGGTTTTCCTTGACTTTTACCCATTGATACTCATATTCATGGCATCTGATCCAGTGGTGATGAACTCGTCAAAGGTCTGAGTTTCGATTCTTATTCATTGTAACCCATTGAAATTAAAAGCCCTGTGACTCTATTTTTGTGATTTTTGAGCCTTTTTGTGGCCATATCAATGGTAAATAACCGAATCTGTAAAGGAGGTCCATCATGGCCTATACGTGTAAAAGTTGTGGTGCGGTAGCAAATGAACCGGGCCATTTATGTAATCCCTGTGGCGATGCAAAAAAATGCAGCTTCTGTGGTACGCCGGATGTTAAGGCCGGTCATATGTGTAAAGATAAACTGGCATCGATGAAATTTGTGTGTGACGGTTGCGGTCGTGTGGCCATGGAAGAGGACCATCTCTGCAAACCCTCACCCATAGGTTGACAATTACAATTTATCTATTGTAAACAGCGGCAATCACCTGCCGCTGTTTTTTTTTGAGGGGGAGGCTAACTAGTGCCCGTCCATAAAAGACCATTTGTGGATGGAAACTAACTAAAGCTTGGGAATTTTATAAAATGGAGTCTGTCAGGATATTAGGCACCGGTTCATATCTTCCGTCAACGATTTTAACAAACTATGATCTGGAAAAACGTGGTTTGGATACGACCCATGAATGGATTGTTCAGCGCACCGGCATTAGCGAAAGAAGAATTGCCGCGGCCGGCGAGACATCTTCTGATCTGGGTTACCAGGCATCACTAAGAGCCCTTGAAATGGCTGGCCTGACCGCTGCAGAGATGGATCTCATCATCGTGGCCACGATCACACCGGATACCTGCTGTCCTTCGGCGGCCAACTGGCTGCAGGCCAAACTGGATGCCCCCCGGGCGGTGACATTTGACGTGACCGCGGCCTGTTCCGGATTTATCTTCGGCTTAAATGTCGCCGAACAATATTTAAAAAATAAAGCGTGTAAAAATGTTTTAGTGGTGGCCGCAGAAATCATGTCCCGCACCCTCGACTGGAATGACCGTTCAACCTGCATTCTATGGGGAGACGGCGCCGGTGCCGCGGTACTCACCATGGGTGGCAACTCCCATGAAATCCTGTCTACCCATATCCATACCGACGGTGCCAACGGTCAGGATTTGCTATTGCCGGGAGGCGGTTCCAAAACCACACCTATTAGCCATGAAAGTGTGGACAAGGGGTTGCATTACCTCAACATGATTGAAGCCAACCTGAGTTTTCGGGTGGCCGTCAGACGCTTTATCGAGTCCATCAAGGAACCGATCGAACACAACCATTTGAGGCTGGAGGACATCAACTGGATCATACCGCATCAGGCCAATGTCCGCATGTTTCAAAATATCTCAAAGACCTTAAAACTACCGTTTGAAAAATTTTATTTGACCTTGCAAAAATACGGCAATATTTCTTCGGCATCCTGCGCCATCTCTCTGGATGAGGCGGTGCGCGACGGCAGCATTCAACCCGATCATCTGGTCTGTCTGCCGGTTTTCGGAGGCGGATTGACCTGGGGCAGCGCGTTGATAAGGTGGTAATAGTTTTCAGGTCTTAGCGCCGCTGCTGGCCGTTTTTCAGGTCAGCAGCGGCGCTAACACCTGAAAACTAATGAGGCTTCTTTACCAGCCGATCAACCAGCTCCGTGACTTCCTTAATTTTTAAGCCATAACCGGCACCCAGCAAAATTAACAAAAAAACCGCACCGGTTAGGGCACACATCGTCAAACTTCCTATAAATGTAGTCGCGTCAATCCAATCTAACGCCACGGATTTAAACCATACCAGAAAAATACCCAAGCCAGCGGCAAAACACATAACCTTGACATAAAAGGTATACACCTCACGGCTTTCGGTGTTGTTGCTCCGTTTATTCCAAAGGGCGTATAATACTGTCACTTGAAAGATACCGGACACCGAAACCGCTAGGGCCACTCCTCGAACACCCAGTAAATTCATACCCAAAAGATACAATGGGATACTGACAATCACGACAATGGTTCCATACAATGCGGGGAAAAGGGTGTTCTGGGAGGCAAAATATCCTCTGACCACGACGGTATAAGCTGCAAAGGCGAAGGTTCCAATCAGCAAAAAGATCAACACCTCAGCCGTCAAGGCCGTGGCGGCAGCGTCGAATTTTCCCCGTTGAAAAATAATCCGGACCACCTCCGACCGCAATACCATGAGCAGCACCGAAAATGGAATGACCATCGCAAGAAACCGCAGGGTATTGTTCAGCAACCGGTTCATTTCATTAAGTTTATTCTCGGCCACCAATCTCGCCAAAAAGGGATAGGAAGCCGTTCCCACCGCCTGGCCGAATAGCCCCACCAGGATAAGCATGATTCGCAAGCCGTAGTTTAGGACAGCGATGCTTCCTTGGGGCAAATAAGAACCAAACAATCTGAAAAAAAATTCGGTGGAAAATGTCATTGTCAGCCCGAGCATCAACGGCAGGGTCAAGAATACATATTGTTTCAAAGCAGGATGCCCAAGATCAAAATTGAAGAAATATTTGATTCCAGCTTGCCTGACGCCAAAAAACTGGATAAACAGATTCCCGCTGAATGCCCCGATCAAAACTCCCCAGGCAAACCCTTCGATTCCAATCCAAGGACCCAATATGAGTCCACCCGAGATAATCCCCAGATTGTAGAGCAATGGTGCCATTGCAGGGATGAAAAACTTCTCTTTGCTGAACTGAACTGCCATCAAAAGCCCTCCGACGAAAAAAAATAACTGGGCGGGCAATATAATACGGGTCATTCTGACGGCATTTGCGATGGTATCGGGATTCTTCAATCCCGGTGCAATCAGGGCAATCAATTGTGGCGTCAGGGCAACGGCAACGATAATTAAGGCGACCAGAAAGCAGCCAAAGCAGTTCAATATGATGGAAAAGACCATCCATCCGTCATCTTCCCGGTTGTCGGCCAGATAACGGGAAAAGATGGGGATGAACGTCACCGACATGAATCCGCTGGCAACGACGTGATTTAAAATGTCGGGAATCACAAACGCCACTTGATAAGCGTCCACCGCTGCCCCGGCACCGCCGATATGGGCGATGACCATTTCCCTGAAAAGACCAACCACCCGGCTTAAAAAAACCGACGCCATCATGATCAGGGAAGCGATGCCGACTTTCTTAGATAAAGATCTGGTCATGGAATATTGATGTGTTGGAATTTCAACAATTTTCTGGAATCAGGCTACTATTTGGGGCAATTTATTTCAGCTATTGTTAATTGGTTGATGAGTTGATTGGTTAAGTCGTTGCAAATATAGATTTATCCTGTATTTGCAAAATATTTGGACACTTGATGTTTCATCAATCCTAACATACTAAATGTGATAAACATAAATTTACCCAATCAACCAGTCAACCAATAAACTATTCAACGAGGTCTGTATTAGGATAATATTGTAGTGAATCTCGGTTGAACCTGTGCCAGCAGTATCAAAAAGTAATCAAGAAGGCAAAGGGTTATGAATTTTAGAATTGGAATTTGGGATTTTAGATCAATATCCGTTTAGATAGATCGCTTCTGTCTTAGTCAGTTAGCGCTGAATTAGAAGTTCTTATGGAGGAAAAGGTCTCTGCCTTGACACAAGTGCAGTATTTCTTTATGATTGGACAAATCATAAATTGAGCCTTCCGACAAACCATGCCCGGAAAACAATACATCCCACAAAAAATGACGACCCTTCTGGTGTACGGCCGCCCGCCGCTGGTATTTGCCGGTATGCTGTGTGCCATCGGGGTCATGTGGACACGCAGCCCTGTTTTATACATCCTGGGAGTGGTCTTCCTGTTCGTTTCCATGACCTTCGATCTGGTGGATGGGTGGTTTGCCGCACGCTTTCATCCCCATCCTGTCATGGCCAATCTTGCCGACCGCATTATGGACAAAGTGGTTTATTCGATCATTTTCCCACTGGTCGCCGTCGGCACCATGTGGCGCATCCATATTATTACCCCGGATATCACCCGGGCGGAGCTGTTGCACGCGATTCTGGTGATGATATTAACCGTCACCGTGCTGGTCCGCGACAACTTTGCCAATTTTATGCGTGGATTTGCCATCCGCAGCGATCAGGATCCCGAAGACAGTGAATTCACCCGGTTGAGAACCATCGTTTCCGCCCCGGTGGGGGCACTTCTTTATGCCTACGCGTTTTATGTTCCTGAAGGGCCGGAAATCCGTATTTACTCATCGATTTCCTGGTTTGGCAATCTGCCGCTGCGAGGTCTGTTCTTCATTGAAATAATTTTTCTGGTCATCAATCTGGGCTCTATTGCCCTGTATTGTCGAAAATACGGCAGCTTATGCTTAGACGAACTTTGCCTGGGCAATGAACAACTGCGGCGCCGTATTTTGGCCTTTTTCCCCAACGCGCTGACTGTCATGAATGCCATGATGGGGGTGTTAGCAGTCTTTTTTGCCTACCAGGGACAGATACGGGAGGCTTATTTGTTCTTAATCGGCGCTGCCATGTTCGACAAGCTCGATGGCGCCCTTGCGCGCAAACTGGGCTTAACAGAACCGCTGCCCACAGAAAGTGAGCAGGCGCATAGCATCAGTCTAGGGGGAATTTTAGATGACGTAGCTGATTTAGTCAGTTTCTGCATTGCACCCGCCTGGATTTTTTATATCGTCCTTTCGGCATTTTCAGATCCGACGGTTCAGAAAATACCCATTGCGCTTATCGCCTGGGGATACGCCTCCCTCGGACTCATTCGGCTGATCTATTTCACCTTGGACAAGAATCCGATTCCAGGATTTTTCAAAGGCATGCCGACGCCCGCCGCTGCCATGCTGGCCGTAGCGCCCCTGATCATTTTTACACAGAACGTCAACGAAGCCTCCCCATGGGCTCAGTTCTGGGGTATTTTCTGTTGTGGAACGATGATAATTACAGCGATCTTAATGAATCTTTATCCCATTCACTATCTACACCTCGGACGATTCATGAGTCGACATCCTTGGTTTGCCCGCCTGACCTTATTGTTGTTCATCTCTGTGTTCACGCCTTATTTCGGCCACGTTTCAGTTCTTTATATGTTTCTTTACACCCTCTCGCCGCTTATTACCTGGCGCATCGATCCCGCGGTAGCTGCGAGGGAAAACCGCACAAAAACCGCCGGCGTGGGCTGAATAAAGGCTCCCTCTAGCAGAGCTGACGGAGTATCGGGCTATAGGAATTATGTCTATTATATTCCGCAGCAAGCGGTGGGGAATTAGACCCTAAAAAATTGTCTGTGTCTGTCCATGTGGGTCTGTGGCTAATTAAAAATTAAAAAAGATACCATCCTCTTTGACTGCAACGGGTTCCGGTTCCGCCCAACCGCCACCCAGTGCCCGGTGAAGCGCAACCCGGTTTCTCATAATCGCCAGATCAACCAGGGCCAGATTATCTTCAGCCTGAAAGCGCGTAATTTGTGCATTGAGAACGTCCAGGTAAATAACGAGACCACGGATATAGCGTTCCTGGGCCACCTGCTGGGTTGCACGGGCCTCCTCGAGAAATTTCAGTTCCCGCTCCCGACGCTCGAGTTGCAGTTTGCGGGTCAGCAGCGCGCTTTCGACTTCACCAAAGGCATCCAGGACGGTTTGGACATATTCGGCAACCCCCTGCTGATATCTGGCTTCCGCCGCCCGCTGCCCTGCTTTGAGTCTGCCGGCGTCAAAGACAGGTTGTAAGAGACCGGCCGTCAGGTTCCAGGCGACATTTTCCCGATGCAGGAGCTCATTTAATTCATTGCTGGACCAGCCATAACCGCCGGTCAAGGTAATGGTGGGAAGACGATCGGCTTTGGCCACACCGACCCGCTCGTTTAAGGCCTTTAGCCGCTCCTCGGCAGCTCTGATATCGGGACGGCGCATCAGTAGATCAGAGGGAAGCCCCGGCGGCACCGGTGCCAGTCGTTTGAAATAATCTTCTGGTTGCCGACGGGCCGGCCGGGTTATCGGATAGCGTCCTCTCAACACCGACAGTTGCTGCTGAATGATACCCATCTCCTGCTCAAATTGAGGAACCACAGTCTCTGCCTGGGCCAAAACGCGTCTGGCCTGCCGCACATCCAGGACTGATGTCAAGCCACGCTGGTAGCGTGTTTCAACAAATTGCAAACTGAGACGAAAGGCCTCAATACTCTGGGCTGCAATCTGTAGCCGCCTTTCCAATGCCTCCATTTCCAGATAAAGGGTAATTGCTTCGGCAACGATGGTTTGGGCCAGGGTTCGACGAACCTCCTCCTCTTGCAGAATATCCTCCCAGGCAGCTCGGGAAGCCTTGGCCAGCCGGCTCCAGAGATCCAGCTCAAATGACGCCGGCGCCGAGAGGTCATAGCGATCGACGATGGTGGCCTCTCCGACCCCGCCGCCTGAGATCTGTCGCCGATCCTTGCTACCGGAAATGCTTAGGCTGGGAAATCGATCGGACCGAACCTGGACATAAAAGGCGCGGGCTTCCAGAACTCGTGCAGCTGCCTGTTTGATGTCCCAGTTGTGTTTAAGAATCTCGCTAACCAGCAGGTTGAGCTCCGAATCTCCGAAGACTTCCCACCAGCGATCCCCGCCAACCGCCAACCCGGTCCCGGTGGGCGCATACTCATAGGATTCCGGCGTCTGAATTCCCAAATCCGGCGGGGTGTAATCGGGCCCCAGATTGATGCACCCGGATAGAACGATGAATATAACCATTGCCGAAACACCATAAAAAATCATATGCTTCACTTGCTGCCTCCTCTCTGCCGACACCGATGCCACTGAGGGTTACGATACCCGATGCCGCTTCAAATCTTCGTATTAAACGGTTGTTTAGATGTCAAACTAAATTTTTCATGGACAAATACGGCAATCGGAATTAATTTAATGTTCTAGCAGAAAATAAAGGTTCCTTTTTCAGTAATTTTTGACTATTACTGGGAAGTGATCTATTTGCCTACTCCAGGCCTTGTATTCGCAACACTCAGTTTATAAAAATTGGATCGATATCTGTTGGCGGGAAATCTGGATGACTGACAAACTGAAAGCATTGGGGCTGTGTTTAGGTGCATCGACGCTGTCCATCGTTCAACTGGAACTGGATCGAAGATGGAACCCAAATCAAAACGGGAATAGAAAACCGCACGTATTGGAATATTCCCTCTATACCCATGAGGGCGATCCTAAACAAACCCTCATGGACGCCTTTGACCGCCTCGAATTGGAATCATTCGACAGAATTGCAGCCACCGGTCGAAAATTCCGCAAGTTTATCAATCTAACGTCTATTCCGGAGCCCGAAGCGGTTGAGCATGCTTACCCGTATATGAAACCTCTGGGCGTGGATTGTCCGGCGGTGGTATCAGCCGGCGGGGAAACCTTTATGGTCTACGCCCTGGACCGCTCGGGTCGTATTACCAACGTCATCACCGGCAACAAATGTGCCTCGGGCACCGGTGAATTCTTCCTGCAGCAACTGCGCAGAATGAATGTCTCCTTGGATCAGGTGGCCGAATGGGCCACCGTCGAAAATGCCCACCATGTATCCGGCCGCTGCTCGGTGTTCTGCAAGTCAGACTGCACCCATGCCACCAACAAGGGAATCCCCAAATCCCAGGTGACAGCCGGCCTTTGCAAGATGATGGCAAATAAAATTTTGGAGCTTCTAAAGAAGGTGGATCGAAAAAATATCATGGTGGTGGGTGGAACGGCCCAAAACCAGGTGATGGTCGAGTACCTTAAGCAGGAGATCCCCGGGTTGATTGTGCCGCCCGAGGCCCCTTATTTTGAAGCGCTGGGAGCTGCATTGTGGGCCCTGGAAAACGAAACAGCCCCTTACCCGGGCCGATCCGAGCTGCTGTTGACTGAAGTGGCCACATTCAACAATCTGTTGCCATTGCAACAGTTCGCAGACCAGGTGGAGTTTAAAACCATCGCAACCGGGCGCATTCAAGCTGCCGATACGTGCCTGTTAGGTCTTGACGTCGGTTCTACCACCACCAAAGCAGTCCTGTTAAGAAACTCAGACGACGCCATGCTGGCCTCCGTATATCTGCGGACCAACGGCGATCCCGTGGGGGCATCCCGTCATTGTTATCAGGCCATCCTCGAACAGGTCCGGCAGAATATTGATCCCTCCCGATTCTCTATTATCGGTTTGGGAGTTACCGGCTCCGGCAGGCAGATTGCCGCGTTGCATGCCTTGACCGATGGCGTCATCAATGAAATTATCGCCCATGCGACAGCCGCCGTATATTTTGATCCCAAGGTGGATACGATTTTTGAAATCGGGGGACAGGATGCAAAGTACACTTACATCACCAACGCGGTGCCTTCCGACTATGCCATGAATGAAGCGTGCTCGGCCGGTACTGGATCGTTTCTGGAAGAATCTGCCCTTGAAACACTGGGTGTCAAAATGGAGGATATTGCCGATATCGCCATCAAAGGACAACGCCCTCCCAATTTTAATGACCAGTGTGCGGCCTTTATTGCTTCTGACATCAAAAATGCCATTCATGAAAACGTTACCCACGAGGACATTGTCGCCGGTCTGGTGTACTCCATTTGCATGAATTATTCTAATCGGGTGAAAGGCAACCGGCCGGTGGGTGAGAAAGTATTCATGCAGGGAGGTGTATGCTACAACAAGGCCGTGCCGTTGGCGATGGCATCGCTCGTGGGCAAACCGATTATTGTACCACCGGAACCCGGACTGATGGGTGCTTTCGGCGTGGCTCTCGAAGTAAAAAAACGAATCCAAAGCGGTTTGCTGAAAGCCACCCACTTTGATCTGCAAACTTTAGTCAACCGTGAAGTGATCTACAAAAAACCCTTCGTCTGCCCGGGCGGTAAGGAAAAATGCGACCGGCGCTGCGAAATTGCGATGATCGAGGTCGAAGGCCAAAAACACCCCTTCGGCGGTGCCTGCAACCGCTATTACAATTTACGTCACAAAGTCAGTTACGATGTTCGAAAACTGGATCTGGTGCGGCTGCGCCAGGATCTCATTTTCAATAAATACGGTGCCGATCGATCCCGGGAAAAAGGGGTTCAGCGACGAGGTAATGTGGGTATTAATCGCAGCTTTCTGGTCAACTCTTATTACCCGCTGTATTCCAATTTCTTTACCGAACTGGGTTACGACCTGGTTATGCCCGACAATCCTTCCCAGGAAGGCATTGACCGGCAAAACGCCTCGTTTTGCTATCCGGTGGAACTGGCCCATGGATTTTTCTACGACCTGCTGTCATCGGACCATCCGCCGGATTATATCTTTCTACCCCATTTTAAAGCAGTCCCCGCTGAAAATGATAAAAATTCCAGTGATCAGTCCCAGGTGTGTCCCCTGGTTCAAGGTGAAACCTTTTATCTCCAGACGACATTTCGCAAAGAAATCGATCAACTCGCTCAACGAGGAACCCGAATTTTAACGCCTTTAATCGATTTATCCGCGAATTTGGACGATGCCAAAAAAGCCCTGGTGCAGACCGCCTTTCAGATGGGCATCCAGCGCAAAGAGGCTAGACTGGCCTTTGACAAAGCCGTCCGTCGACAAAAAGAATGTCTGGCAGAAATGAAAGCCATTGGCAAGCAGGTGCTGGCCCAGTTGGAAGCCGAGCCGGAAAATTTTGCCGTGGTTATTTTTTCCCGTCCCTACAACGGCTTTGTTGAGGAGGCCCACAAGGGCATCCCCCATAAATTTGCATCACGAGGCATACTGACAATCCCGCTTGATTTTCTTGACGTCGAGGAAGAACGTTCCAAACGACATATGTATTGGGGAATGGGCAAACTCATTATGAAAGCCGGACGTCTGGTTGAACGACACCCGCAACTGTTCGGAACTTACATCACAAACTTTTCCTGCGGGCCGGATTCATTTGTGGTTGGATACTTTCGAGACATCATGAACCGCAAGCCCTCGTTAACTCTCGAATTGGACAACCACACGGCTGATGCGGGTCTGGAGACCCGGGTGGAGGCTTTTCTGGACATCGTTCACGCCTACCGCAAACTGGTGTCCCAAAAACAGATTGTCGCCATCAAGAAGACCTTCAAACCGGCCCGGACTGCCATAAACAACGGAACTGCCAGCGTTATCACCTCCAATGGTACGGTGCTGCCGATGAACGATCCCAGAGTGACCATGCTGTTGCCTTCCATGGGCAAATATGGTTCCGAGGCATTGGCCGCTATTCTACGTGGGTACGGTTTCAATGCAATCTCGCATCGCCCGTCCGACGAAGCCGTCTTAAAACTGGGCCGTGCCAACACCACCTGCAAAGAATGCCTGCCGCTGATTCTCACCACCGGCACCTTGCTCAGCTACATCGGCAACGGCAAACGCGATGACGAGGTTCTGGTATATTTTTTTGCCACCGGTTCGGGGCCTTGCCGCTTCGGACAGTATTATATTTTTATGGAAGATCTGGTCAAACGGCTAGAGATACCGGATGTGGCCCTGTTTGCACTGTCTTCGGAGAACTCCTATGTCGGCATGGGCCAGGATTTTGATCGCAGGGGCTGGTGGGCGGTCATCGTATCGGATGTGATCGAAGACATTCGCTCCATGCTATTGGCCAACGCCAAAGACACCACAAGCGCCATGGAGGTGTTTGAGGAAGAGTGGCAAAAAATATTAAACGAACTGGAACGAGGAGATTACGATGATCTGGAGCGACAATTGGCCCGAAGCGCCGAATGCTATAGCCGTATTGCCCTGAAGCAACCGCCGCAAAATGTGCCCGTCATCACCCTGGCCGGTGAAATCTTTGTGCGACGGGATGCATTATCCCGGCAGTATTTGACCGAAAGCCTGGCCGAGATGGGATTTGCCGCAGTCTGCTCCCCGGTGGCCGAATGGGTCCTTTACTGCAATTACATGGTAGATGCCGGCCTGAATCCCGAAAACATGACATTTTTGGAAAAGGTAAAATTCAAAATCCGCAACAAATTCCAGGCCCGTTATGAGAAGCGCATCAAAACCATTTTGTCGTCTTCGGGCCTCGTGCAGGCCGAGCCCCTCGACTTGGACAAAATCGTCGGCAACGCTGCCCCATACATCTCCAGAAATCTTCCCGGTGAAGCTGTCCTGACCGTCGGCGGCTCCTTGACGGAAGTGGTATCCCACTCCTGCGGCGTGATTGCCATCGGTCCATTCGGTTGCATGCCAAACCGGCTGTCGGAATCCATCCTGAACGAAGCCATGAACAGCAAGGATAAAATTGCCACTGACCCGAGTAACAGGAAGCTGCGCAGTGTGTTGAGCGATATCGATGAATTGCCGTTTCTGGCCATTGAAAGCGATGGCTCACCCTTTCCCCAGCTCATCAACGCGAAGCTGGAAACCTTCTGCCTGCGGGCCCAAAGACTGCATCAGCGCATCATGGCGGCCAGCGACCGGCATTAAAAGGTATAACCAAACATATTGATAGAATTCCTTCAATCGTCACTCGTCAATCGAAAATAGTCAATTTCGGGAGCTATCGCCTTGGAATCTAACAAAAAAACGGTTTGGGGTTGGGTGATGTATGATTGGGCCAATTCCGCCTTTGCCACCACTGTCATGGCCGGTTTTTTCCCGATTTTCTTCAAGCAATACTGGAGCTATGGGATCGACGTCAACATGAGTACCGCCCAGCTGGGTTTCGGCAATTCGATTGCCAGCTTGTTCGTCGCTCTCATGGCACCGTTTTTAGGGGCCATTGCCGATAAAGGTTCGGTTAAAAAAAAATTCCTGATCTTTTTTGCCTATCTGGGTGTCTTGATGACCGCCGGTTTGTTCATGGTTCAAAAAGGTCAATGGGCGATGGCCATTTTCGTTTATGTCATGGGAGTGATCGGTTTTTCCGGGGCCAATGTTTTCTATGATGCTATACTACCGGCGATCACCACTGAAGATAAAATCGATTATGTTTCCAGTTTAGGTTTTTCGATGGGCTACCTGGGAGGTGGTCTGCTCTTTCTCATCAACGTCTTGATGACCCTGATACCGCAAACATTCGGACTGCCCGACGCCGCCGCTGCAGTGCGGTTTTCCTTTTTGACCGTAGCAATTTGGTGGGGTCTGTTTACCATATTTACGATGGCATGGGTTCCGGAAGATACATCGACCGCAAAAGTAAAAAGCGGTGAAAGTATCGTCACGGCCGGTATTGGGCAACTTGTGAATACATTCAGAAAAGTCCGCCATTTAAAAACCGTTTTTTTATTCCTGCTGGCATACTGGTTTTACATAGACGGCGTCGACACCATCATCCGCATGGCCGTCGACTATGGTCTATCGCTCGGATTCGAACCCGATGATCTGATTGTCGCGCTCTTGCTTGTGCAATTCGTGGGTTTCCCGGCCGCCTTGGTATTTGGAAAACTAGGAGAACGCTGGGGCGTTCGCAAAGCCATTTATCTGGCCATCGGCATTTATATGTGCATCACTGTTGGGGGCACCATGATAACACGCAAGGCGGAGTTTTACGTTCTGGCCGCCTTTATCGGATTGGTTCAGGGGGGTATCCAGGCCCTCAGCCGATCATATTATTCCCGGCTGATACCCAAAAATCAGGCGGCGGAATACTACGGGTTTTATAATATGCTGGGCAAATTCGCTGCCATCATCGGACCGGCCCTGATGGCTATAGTCGGTTTGCTAGTGCGGCGAATGCTAATGCCGCCTGCGCCTACGGCCGAGCAATTGATATCTGTCGGACAGGTTGCATCTCGCTGGAGTATGGGCTCGATTCTAATTCTTTTTATCGTCGGGCTGGTACTCTTTTACTTTGTCGATGAGGAGAAAGGAAGGGAGCAGGCCAAGTATTTGGCAGATCGCTAAGGTTTTTTTTGGAAGCTGCTCAATTGCACACAAACTGATCCGATATCAAAACATATCAGTTCGGCCAATAAAGAAAAAGGCGGCATGTAAAATAGGAAGCTCAGATCCAGTTTCCCCGGATTTCCCAGGTTAAAATACCGAGTCCGGATATCGTTGATTGGTTAAGTAGTTGTAAATATGGATTTATCCCATGTTTACAAAATAATTGGACATTTTATGCTTTAAAAATCATAACAACTTGAAATTAATACAATAATTAACCTAATCAACCATTCAACTAGTAAACTATTTAACCAGGTCTGAAGTCCTATCGCTTGTTTGACGTTATTTTTTTAGCATAAATGTATCGAAGGCTTTTTTTATGGCAGAGGCGGGGCCGATAAAAATGACACGATCATCAACCTCGATACTGGTATTGCCGCGCGGCACCACAAATTGGTTGTCCCGGATGATCGCGGCAATCAGGCAGCCTTTCGGTATATCAACATCTTTGATGACTTCGCCATTTACCTTTGCATTTTTAGGCACGCTTACCTCCAAAAGGCTTGCCGCGCCGATGCCAAACTCGAAAAGTTGCGCTAGAACGGGGTTGTCGAGAATATTCTCCACCATAGCCGCCGTCGCCCAGGGTGCGTTTACCACCACGACGTTGTTTTGCTCCAAAAGCTGCGTGTACTCGTGATTTTGGACAATTGCGATGACTTTTTCAAGCTTTAACTGCCTGGCTTGGAGGGCTGCAATCACATTGCGGCCATCATCTTCAAAGGCTGCGATGACAACATCAATATTGTCAATGCCGACCTGACCCATTAATTCCTTTTTTGTGCCGTCTCCCTGGTAAATTGGAACATGGTAGCGTTGCTCAAGTTCCTTACATAGTGTTTCGTCTTCTTCGATGAAGGTAACTTGATGTTCCGCTGAGCGAAACATCATCTGATATTCATCTTTTGCCAGGAGTCGATCAGCGATATTTTGGCCTTGTTTTGCGCCACTGATGATAAGCACTCGCATACGCAGTCTCCTTAACTTATTTATGAACTGTTTCAATAATTTTACATATACTCTTGCAATTTTGATAACTTCAACGCGGTTATCGGAATTGAAGAGATATATTGCACTTCCGACCAATGTCAGTACCCCTCCAAGGACAAAACTTCTGGATTCTAAGGCCGGAACGAATATCCAGGTCGTAATAACGCCCAGAATCGGTATCCAGGGAAAAAACTTGGTTTGAAATGGACGTCTCAAATTCGGCATTCGGCGGTGCAATGGAATCACGGCGTAATTGATTATCCCGAGTCCCATCAGATAGCCAAAATCACTCAAAGAAGCCACAAATTTCACGATGCCCGAGGAACTGAAAACAATCACGATCAGGGCACAAACAAAAAGTGCAACATGTGGTGTTTGGAATTTTGGATGCAACTTGGCGAAAATGTAAGGAAAATGTTCATCACGCCCCAGTGCGTATAAAATGCGGGCGCTGGCGCCCAAGGTCACACTGAATGCGGAAAGACTGGCCATGATCGTCGCAATGACGCCGGCCCAACGTCCCCAGGGGCCGAAAAGCCTCTCAGCAGTGAAGATGAACGGAATGTCGCTATGGGCAAGCTCGCTATAATTGACGGTACCCATCATTACCCCAACCACGAAAACATAGATTGCGGTACTCACACCCAAGGTAATTAAAATCGCTCTTGGAATGTTTTTGCCCGGGTGAATGATCTCTTCAGCGGCATTCGAAATCAGTTCGAAACCGACATAGGAGATATAAATGAGGGCCATGGCCGGAACGAAGGGCCCCCATCCCATTGGCGCAAAAGGCTCCAAATTGCGTGGCTCAATATCAGTGAAACCAAGTGCGGCCACGCCGACCAGAACCGCCAATTCCACCAGATTCATTACGGTAATAACAATAATCGCTTCCTTCATTCCCATGAAATTGACGAGGGTAAAAATGACGGTGGTAAGCAGGGTCAGAAGGGCAATGCCGGCTTCCGGTAAAAAATAGGCCCGGATCGTCAGGGCAAAGATAAGGGCGTACATCGAACAGGCGAGGGTGTTGCCGATCCAGAAGAACCAACCGGTAAAAAACGCCACCGGTCTGTTGAGGGTCCTGCTGGTAAAGGAATAGCCGCCGCCGGCTAAGGGTATGGCCGCACTGAGTTCACTGTAATTTAAGGCGGTAAATACGGTTAATAAACCCATCGCAAAATAGACGAGAACCCCAAGCGGGCCGATCATATGTGCCAGTTCACCCGGCAGGGCAAAAATCCCCGGACCCATCGTAGCGCCGATGCCAATCATTACCGCCATAAACAAGCCCATATTTCGTCTGAAACCTATTTGTTCCGGCATAAACACATGCTCCCAGAATCTATATAAATTTCAATTCCGCATTTTTTCTTATCATTGGATTTATACCCAGTCCAATAATCAAAATTTTTCAAGAAAATCGATCTTATTCTCATAAGGTGGTAATATCGGCAAGCTTATTGGCGATCCTCTGCAGCTCAGCGGCATTATTGGAAAAAATCCACTCAACCCCTCGGTTGATTTCCCGGAAAAGGCAGTTTTTTGAGGCGGGATATCCGGTACCCACGTGTTGTCCCATTTTGTGGTGTTTGGCCAATATGGCGTTTTTTAACAAGAGATAGTGCCCGGCGACACCGCAGTAATCTTTTTCTAAAGCCATATCACTGAGTTGGGTAATATTCAGAGTTGCAATGGGAATTAATGTAGAAGCCGGCACAAAGGTGATCAGCTCGAACATAGACGGCGAAAGGGACATCAGATGAAAGTCCCTTCGCGGCTCAAGGGAAGAAAAACACTCCTTGAAAACATCATTCTGCCGTCTGGGGTTTGGATAGATTTCGGCCTTTATTTCGGTCATAAGGTGCAATTTTTTGCCATATTTTTCAACTACTTCTGCAAGTGACGGTACCGCAGGACACCCTAATTTTAATTCGTCCCGGGTCACATCACCGATGGATAAATCAATCCCGAATACACGTTTGAGATCCGAATCATGGATTACGACTGGGTGAAGATCCTTCGTCCAGCGGACGTCGAATTCTATTCCCCATACCCCCTTCTCGTAGGCTAGATCGAAGGCTTCGATGGTGTTTTCAAAAATCATGTTGTTGTCGTGCTCTCCGCGGTGAGATACGATTTTGCATGCCTTTAGTCGACCGTGGCCGGGAAATGGTTGCGGCCATAGCATAAAGGAAAAATCAATGCAGCCAATCAACAACTTTTCAAAACTCTCACGAAGTTCTATTTCCATATCATCCAACTTGTAAATCAGCAGAAAATGCTAATCATTAGATGAGAATTCCACCATAAAAATAACCGCCTAAATCGCGATATCTAAAAACCTATACAACACCAACGGAACCGGCGCAAGTATGTTCCGCGGTCGAGATGAGGTGAACGCTAGATTTGTGATTTAGGATTTTAGATTTTGGATTTAAGGTATCCAATCAATTTAATAAATATGGGCCCATCAGTGCAGAATATTATACGCAAAGTTCAAGTTAACATTCCTTTTAGAATGCTTGATGATAGCCACCTGGACCGTTTCCTTGAACATGGCTTGAATCCGGAAATCGGAATCGATGCGGCGGCGTTGGAAGGTTTTACCTTCGCGGATTTCAAACGAATTGGCAAAATTTTTCACGATCATGGACTTACCGTCACCCTTCACGGCCCGTTTATCGATCTGTCAGCCGGATCCACCGATCCGGCGGTAAGAACCCTGACCCGAAATCGCTTTGAACAGCTAATGAAACTGGTGCCCGTCTTCAGACCCAAAACCGTTGTCTGTCATGCGGGCTATGATTGGAGACGCTACGGCTATTTCAAATCGCATTGGCTAGAAAATTGCCTGGAAACCTGGTCATGGCTTGCAAATAGCCTGGGTCAACACGGCGTCAGATTGATGCTGGAAAATGTCTATGAAGAGGACCCGGAGGATATCCGTGTTATCTTTGACCGTCTCAAAAATCCCAATGTTGGCTTTTGCCTGGACTGCGGCCATTTATCCGCTTTCGGAAACTCTGACCTCAAGGTATGGCTGGCATCGATAGGGCCGTATATCGGACAACTTCACCTTCATGACAACCACGGTAAGACAGATGAACATCTGGCTTTGGGGTCGGGAACCTTCGATTTTGGGCTTTTGTTCACTTACTTGAAACTAAATAATAATTCACCACCGATAATTTCCCTCGAACCCCACCAGGAAGGGGATCTGTGGCCGAGTTTAGCGTATCTCGCGAAAATATGGCCCTGGTAGCTGACGCTAACCGGGGTCGCGAGTCAAATCAGCCGCCAGTCTGAAAAGAGGGGCTGCCTGTTTGATCGAAAAAAAGAGAGGCCTAACAAAAGATTAATTATTACCAGACAGAACCACTCTTTCCTGAAGCCACGCCCGCCCCAAACCCTTTATTTTCAAATTACCATACCCCTTGAATCCTTGAAAGATAGGATTGGGGGGACTTTGAATTAAAGATTAGCAAGAAAAGGCCGATTGAAACCCTATATCGGTGTACCAATCCATCTAATTCAACCCATTTTTAGGCAGAGACCATGAGATATATAGACCAGGAAGAAAAAGGCTCGGGCGCCGTATCCTCAGCCCTTCCCCGGGAAGCAAAAACCATGGTCATGACCCGCTCAAAAGAAAAAGTGATCGGACCTCGACTGGTATGCACAACCATTTCCGGCGAGAGTAATATCTGCCCACTTGACAAAACAAAACTTGTCATCGGACGATCGGTAGAAGCGGATCTAAATCTTCTTGACCCTTTGGTTTCCCGTAAACACTGTGTGATTGAAGACCGACAAGATGGATTTATCTTAAGGAATGTAAGCACAACCAACCCGTTGCTGTTAAATGATAAGCCAATTACCGAAGAACGACTCTACACCGGCGATCAAATACGAATCGGTTCTACAACCTTGGCGTTTATTTCAGATCGTGCCCGTGATGAAAAAAGACTGGATGCCAAGCCGCTCTCGCAAAATAAACAATCGGGATGGGGGTTGTGGATTACCGTTGTTGTGCTGACAATATTAGTAGGCTATTTTGGTTACTTTCAAGTGTATACGCCCTTAAAGGTCAAATGGGCGCTATCTGCCGTTTCCAAACAAATCAAATTGGGAAATTACCTGTCAGCACAAAATTCCCTTAAACATCTCTTAGATCTGGATCTATCTCCAGAGCACAGGAGTCGGGTGAAGGGACTTCTGACTGAATCGACCCTTGCCATTACCCAGCAATTGGCTCGAGATGAAGACCTCAAAGCCGTCATCGTATATTTAAAGAAATACCTGGCGCAATATGGTGCCGGCAAAGAATCGGCCGTTCTTTGGGAACGGTTGGATTATTATCGCCTCACCCTGGCGCATGGTCTTGAATCTACCAAGAACTTCCAACCGGCACTGAGACAATATGCAGCCATCAAAGAAGACAGCATCTATTTCGAAGAAGCACACAAGGCCATACGGCGGATTTGGATGGCTCATCAGCAAAAACCTCGCAAAGATCAGACGCTGGCCCAGCTTCTAAAGGAAGCTGATACACATTTTCGGGCGCAACGTTATCTCAAACCGATGAATCAGAATGCCTACCTCCTCTATCAAGCTGCCCTGACACTGGAACCCGGAAATGCGCTGGCGCTAAAACGCATCAACCAGATGAAGTCTTTTTACCGTGAACACGGCAACAAATATTTTGTAGATGGAAATTGGTCCCGGGCGCTTTCTTATTTTGAGCGCTATTATTTGATCGATACCGATACCAAAGATATAAATGATAAAATGATCATGTGCCGGCAAAAATTGGCCAAGGCCAGAACGCCGGATCAAAAAGCTGGGCCAGCTGAAATTCCATCAGAAAAAACAGTGGGGCAAGAACAAAAAAGCAGCAATGCGCGTGCAGAAAAGAAAGAAGAAATTAAGCGCCTGTTGGAAGAGTCGGGAACCGAGAGTTCCTGGATCATGCAATACCTATTTGAAGACCAACAGAAAGAAATCGACGCCGAAAAACCTTGGTGATTCGAGGCTTGAATGTATAAATCGAGATCCTGAAAATAAAAATGTCAGACAACCGCCAAAAAACAATACGCAATAGTCAATTATCCGTTTCGGTTCTTGTTCCCGAATATCCGGATCAGGTAATCATAACCTGAATACAAAACATCAATTTCAGGGCTCCTGACCCCAGTCGGATATGCTTCTCGGGAGGCCCTATTATTAAAGGAACCTACAAAAATTGTAGATAAATTAAGCGTAAATTCAAGATGCAACAGATTTTATTAAAAATAAATGGAACGATAACCCAGAAGAAGTTAGTAGCGACGTCCTTTATTTTGGTTAGAGACCTGAAATAAAAAAATTCAGAACGATTCGCCCAAATTCAGTTTTATGGACGCGATTTCTGACATTTCTGTTGCATCAGATTTTATGACACATCAGTAGTTCTGAATTTTGGGAAAATGAAGAACGCAATTATTGCAGTATTGCTAGTCCTCTTTATCCTCACCGCAAGCACATCCTGTATGCTTCGGATGCTCCAGTCTCCGCCTGCCCCGGCAGTGTATGAGGAAGATCAGCTTCCAACTAAGATTGCGATTCTGCCTTTTGTAAACAAAACAGCTAATCCGGAAGCCGGTTCCCTGGTGCGCAAAATGTTTTACAATTTCTTTAGTTCCTTGAATTACCGAGATATTGAACCTTTTGTCATCGACGACAGTCTGGAAACAAACCAACTATATGCCCGAATCATTGCCGGGGAAAATATTTCGGCACAAAAGCTGGGCCGGTTGTTGGGCGTGGATGCCGTCATTTTCGGTGAAGTACTCAGTCTGGGCAAAATGTATGCACTGGTATATTCCAACAGTCAGGCCGGACTTGATGCAAAGATGGTTCGATGCGATTCCGGTCAGGTCCTGTGGGAACTCGAACACACCGTCTACCTAGAAGAAGGGGATGTGCCCATAAGTCCCATCGGGTTGGCGATGGCTGTCTTCAGGACCGCTTACGGCCATCAACAGGCCACCCACATGAGAGCGGCCGCCGAGCTGTGTATGCAGATGGTTGCGACAATTCCGAATCCGCCCGCGGTCAGGCAGCCGCCACCAAAAATTCAAGCATTGGTTCACAATGGCGCCGGTAAACTGCTTCAACCAGGGGAATATTTGAAAGTGGCAATGATCGGTGAAGAAAACCAAATCGCCAGCTGGAGCATTCCTTCGCTTATCGAAAACCTCCCCATGAAAGAAAAACGGCCGGGTGTTTATATCGGCGCCTATCGCATAGAGGCTCGCGATCGATTACCCCATGGTCGACTGGTTGGATATCTCGCGACAAAATCAGGTGTCGGCAGCCAGTGGATGGATACTTTAGGTCCGGTCAAAATTGGCAAACCAACCTTGCTTCCCGACGTGATATCCAGGGATCATGAATTGAGTATCGAAAAAAGCCCTTATCTTGTTAATGATGCGTTGGTGGTCAAACCTGGTGTTAAACTCACGATAAACGCGGGCACGGTGATATGGTTCAATAGCCTTGGAATGATTGTGAAGGGCGAATTGCAAATTTTAGGGACTAGAGACGATCCGGTTCGGTTGTCCAGTCTGGATAGGACAAGCTGGAAAGGCATTATTTTAGACCGCAGCTTTAGCGAAAATAAAATCCGGTTTTGCACAATATCAAATGCTGAATTTGGCTTCAGAGCATCTCAATCAAATATCTCCATTCAAAACAGTCGGCTTCAGGATAATGTCTGGGGAGTCGTGATGGAAGCGTGCAAGGTTGAGATTTTAAACAGTCTTATTC
>JARFPZ010000428.1 GCA_029288035.1 Desulfosarcina sp. | reverse complement strand
CACATCATAGGACCCGGTTTTTGGGTTCAAAACCTGTTCCATCGTATCATAGAACACCCATCGCCCCTGCTTGAACCTACCTTTGGCGGCATCAATCCGCCGTGTGAGTCTGAACTGCTGATCAAAATAATTGAGCGTAATACCCGATATGGTTTGATCCTTGGGATTAAAGTAAGAAATATGCGATATGGAATGGTGTCCTTTGAACCAAATATTCTTATGGGTGGAGGTTATGGTGTATTTTTTTACTTCCCGGCGCCAAATCTCATTGGCCTTGCTGATGGTGATCGGAACCACAATCTCTGATAAAAAAAATAGACCGACCGTTATTAAGAGACCCAGAAATAAAATAGGCCTCAAAAAATGATAAACACTCATACCGCCACTTTTAAGGGCAATGACCTCATTGTTTTTATTCATCAGACCGAAAGTAATCAGCACCGCCAACAGGATGCCCACCGGAGTGATCTGAGCGGTAATCAGCGGTAATTTAAGTTGAAAAAACAGGAGGATCCGGGAAACCGGAAGTCCGGCGTTAATGAATTTGTCGACGTTTTCAAAAAAATCAACCGATAGATAAATACCGACGGCCGCCATCAGAACGATGCCGAAGTGTTTCAAAATTTCTTTGGTTAGATAGCGATGAATAGTGGACATGAAAATATATCTTAAGCGTTCACAGGTTCGAATTTCACCGATCAGGGTTACCTTTCTTGGGGCGGCCTTGCTGATAAGCGGGCCCGCCAGACGTATGGCGGGATGCAACCTTGAGTGGCAGCGCAGGACCGTCCGGTGTGATCATACAGATCCTGAATAATGTTCATATGTTCAGCCTCCAGCTTAAATTGACCTTGAACGTTGAACGCTGAACCGCTTAATTTCAGGGCTCCTGACCCCAATTGGAAAAACCTCTCGGGAAACCCTGATATCAAAAGAACCTACAAAATTTGTAGTAAAAATATTCGTAAATTCAAGATACAACACATTTTATCAAAAATAAATGGAACCATAACCCAGAAAAAGGTATTATCGACGTCCTTTATATTAGTTAGAGACCTGAAATTAAAAAATTCAGAACGATTCGCCCAAAATCAGTTTTATTGACGCGATTTCTGACGTTTCTGTTGTATCCAAATTTACGACACATCAGTAGTTCTGAATTTATCTACGGGTGAATGCGTTTAAAATGTCGCAGTCTGGAAAAAAGTTGCACCATGCGCTGAAAAAAATACTCGATTTTTAGCGTCTTTTCTCTGGTTGCTTGAACAAGGAAATACACGCCCAGGGTCGCCATAGTCAAATTCGGCAGCCACATCCCGATAACCGGGGGATAGATGCCTTTTTTGCCCAGGGCATAGCCTGCCGTCAACAGCAGGTAATAGAGTAAAAAGAAAAAAAGACACAGGATTAATCCGAAAGACCGTTTGCCTGATTTTGATTGAATGCCCAGTGGGAATGCAAGAAGGCCCAAAGCCAGACAAGCTGCCGGCAGTGAAAATCGCCGATGGATGGTAATCTGGGCTTTATAATAATCCTTATCTTTTTCAGTGGATTCGCGTACCACCTGCTGCAGTTCGGCAATGCTCATCTCCTCCCGGCCTTTTTCTCTCTCTTCGGCATTTTCAAGCTCTTTTTTCAAATCAAGACTCAATTTATAAGTATCAAAATGAATCGAATTGGCCGTGTGCTTTTTGAGATTGGTTTGATGGATTGTACCATTGGACAGCACCATGTGGAAGATAAGTTTGCCAGGTTCACTGAACAAGCGGCCCTCCGGCGCAACGACGGTGGAGACGATGTCCCGCTGTCGCTTGTCCTCAATAAAAATATCAATCAGCTTTTTCTGACCTAAATCGATTTTATTGACATACAGCATGACGTTTTTAAACGCATCATTGAAAGTTCTCTCCTTCAAACCGATATCGACATTGGAGGCCGCCATTTCAACTACCAAATCTTCAACGGTGGCTTTCGCCTTCGGCACCCCGTATAAGGTCATAAACAGGGTGACGAGAAATCCGGCAAGACTGAAGATCAAAACCGGGGGAAGTAACCCATAAACACTCAACCCGCAGGATTTCAGTGCAACGATTTCATTGTCGGCCGACATCCTTAAAAAAGTCAACACCACCGCCAGCATGACCGACATGGGGATAATGAACATTAAAAACCAGGGCATGGAAAAAAAGATCAACGTTAGCACCGAGAATATGCTGAGGTTGTAGTTGACGATCCAGTTGGTGATTTTGATTAATTCCGTCATCAAAAACAAAAAGGTGAAAACCAGAACATTAATACTGAAAGGCGCCAGCATCTCCTTTAAAACATAGCGATGGATGATGGAATTCAACTTCATGAGGACTTTATAAAGATCTCGTCAATTCGTTTACAATTGGGTCGTATAAATTGGACACAATGCTCTGCCAGTAATCGATCAAGATGCTGGATACTGGATTTACGAGGTATTCTGTCGGTTTTATAATCAGAAAAAGAACGAGCCAAATCCGCTATAGTCGCCAATGGCTGCGACGGTCGGGAGCGACACCTTTTTCCAGCATCGGGTATCCAGTATCCAATATCCTAACAGTCCAATTTTCGTTCAATCGCTTTAAATTGAATTAGTTAAAGCCATTTTCAGTAATAGAATTCGGGATTCAATATAGCATGTTTCTTCCAATCTTTCAAAAATCGGACAACTAACAACTTGCCTGAAACTTCATGAAATGGAACCGTGATAATAGTGCCGATTGAAGTACTGATCAGATGATGATGCTTTAGTATGAATAATCAATGCAATCGCAGCGAGCTGAAGTTGCACCGCTCTAACCGCTGAACATATCAACCATCTATATATCTCAATTGACACCTGCTAATCATTTTGACATTATTTGATCAGATTTATATTTAGATCTTGGCCTTATAATCCTTCAGAACAGCAGGTCGGTAACCTTTTAATTATTTCCTATCCTTGCTACATATATCTAAAGGACATCGTAACATATTGACTATATTAACAATTAAGTGTATTGGCAGACATCATCCGCCAGGACTTGATTACATTTGGGGTTGATTTAAAGCATATCATTAATTTTCCCGCATAGTCGATAACTCAATGAATATTAACTTGTCTAAATTACTTCCCATACAAATATTACATAGTGTAATCGCAACAGAAATTTCCTTTTATCCAATAGAAGTACGGAATTTTTTATTATATTGGATTAGTTAAAACCGTATATGGCTCTCCCCGCCATCATTAAAATAGCAAGGTAAGATATCAAAATGCATGAACTCGTTCGCGAAGCCAGGAAATTTTCAACTGAAGTGCATCGGCGTATTGATCAGCGTCGCAAATACACAAATAAACCTTATGAGGTGCACTTAAAAGCCGTAGCCCAGATCGTCTCCTCGGTAAGCGATGATCCAGAAATGATTGCAGCTGCTTGGTTACACGACACCGTGGAAGACACCCCAGCGACAATTGACGAAATCGAGGCGGTATTTGGCACCAATGTAGCCTTGTTGGTTCGTGAACTGACGGATGTGAGTAAGCCCAGTGATGGTAACCGCTCTGTCCGAAAGGCTATTGATCGGGCCCATACAGAGCATGCTTCGGCTCGAGCCCAGACAATCAAACTGGCAGACCTTATTGATAATTGCCAGGATATTTGTCGTGAAGATCCTAAATTTGCTGTCGTTTTTTGTAATGAGATGGAAGCGATGTTGGCTGTACTCAAAAAGGGTGATGAACGCTTGCACAAACGAGCAGAGAAAACGCTGCTGCAATGTAGGTCACGACTCGGACAGGAGTCCGGTGTAGGCTACCAACCAGAAGAACTTTCCCCTTTTGAACGTTATTATATGAGTGAACATCAACGGGCATTGAGAACATTCGCCCGTACATTTACCCCGGCAGATATTGCGGAACCACTACGATCATTTGATGTGGTTCGTCCGGCAAGTGAAGTAAAAGAGGTGATGCAAACGAACAGGTTGCTGGTCGCTGGCGTCCGTTACAATGGCAAGGTTTCAGGCTTCGTTTCACTGAATAGCCTTGGGGAAGATTTGTGCGGCGATACTGCCACCAAATTTCATCGTACTCAGGTTCTTACCATTGGTGCGTCCCTCACAGAGGTCGTAGATGTGCTTAGCCGTCACGATTACTGCTTTATTACAGTTTTGGGTGAAGTAGTGGCTGTTATCGGTCGTGGCGATATGCACAAGCCGGTAGTTCGGATGTGGTTATTCGGTGTCATTTCTTTCACTGAGATCCAATACACAGATCAAATCCGTTTATTTTGGCCGGACAATGCCTGGTCGGAACTGTTGAGCCGGGAGCGGCTTGGTAGGGCGACGGCACTGCAAAAAGAGCGGCTGAGGCGCAATCAGCCCTGTGAACTGATTGATTGCCTTCAATTTGGAGATAAACTGCGCATTTTGATCTCGGATAAGAAGCAGCTTGAACGATTTGGCTTTAAATCGGCTGGAGCGGCAAAACGCGTTATAAAAGATTTAGAATCGCTTCGCAATAATCTGGCCCATGGTCAGGACTTTATCAGCAATGACTGGCCGCAAGTAATTCGCATAGCCAAACGCATGGAGATAATGATGCGTGAGACCAGTCTGGTTCGGTAAACATGGCAATGAATAGGATATAATCATATCATCACAGGATTCTGAGCAACTCCGAACATAACGAATCTTAATATTCTGCCTGTTTCAGCCATTGATAGACTGCCTTGAACAGAACTGCCTAATTTTCAATAAATCAAATGTTTGCGTTTGCTAAAACAGGCCCAAAAAATCCGTGGGCGAAAAAGATAGGTCTAATAAAGCTGGACATATCAGTGGCTTCAAAATTTTTGTGATATCATTATCCACGGTACTCTGGTTGCCGGTGGCGACAACTGCCATCTATCCCGACCTTCCAAATTTATTAGATATAATATCCATATCTCAACTTAAAATTTTCAGGGAAATGACCTATTTGTCTGGTTTGAAATGAATTTCCCTGCAGCAGTTTTATTTCCTGCAACCGATTCTATGTGTCTTACATAGGAAATCGTCTAAAGCATGGTATTCCCTTTATTTCGATTTTTCTAGAAATATGGTTGACATCTGATTTCTATCGTCTTATGGTACGACCATGAAACTTGATTACGATACCGCCGCCGCAACCCTTAGCCAGCTCGGCAATATCACGCGATTAAAAATCGTGCGTGAACTGGTGCGGGCCGGTGATGCCGGTATGCCGGTCGGTGAAATCCGGAATATTATAAACATTCCCAATTCGACCCTGTCACATCATCTCGGTCACCTGAGAAATGCGGGATTGGTAAGGCAAGAGCGGGAAGGAACCATATTGCGCTGTTTCATCGAATTCGAACAGATTGGTGGCATCGTTTCTTTTTTGACCGAAGAGTGCTGCGCAGCCGATCCAGTCTATGTTAAGTAATTAAAAGGCAAAAAAAGTAATTAAAAGGCAAAAAATTTTTATCTTTATATTTCGAATATACCGGAAATATAAAATAATAGCAAAGGAGAAATCGTATGGCTTCAACTTCCAATTCCATTCAGGTATCAAAACCCACCTGCCGTCTTCCCGGTTTTATTACCGATCGCGTTTTTATCGCCCTGGTTCTGGCCTTCGCCGGGCTGACGGTCCTGGATCAAACCCAAGCTTATCAGAGTCTTCGCTTTACATTGCAATCCATGATGGGTATCGCGCCATTTTTCTTTCTTGCCATCGCATTTGCGGGATATGCCAAAGCAACCGGGTTTGATGCCCATATCGCACGGGTGTTTTCCGGCAAATCCTGGCTGACTATTGTGGCTGCTTCCCTGGCGGGTGCCCTTTCACCCTTTTGTTCATGCGGCGTAATTCCGCTGATCGCCGCCATGCTGGCATCCGGTGTTCCACTGGCCCCGGTGATGGCGTTCTGTATTTCCTCTCCCATCATGGACCCGGAAATGTTTATCATTACCGCATCCGGTATCAGCTTAAACTTTGCGATTGCCAAGACAATAGCCGCCATCGGCATGGGACTGGGTGCCGGATTTACAATATTTGGGTTGCAGAAGATTGGCTTGCTGCACCGGCCTTTAAAAAGAAATCAGGGGGGATGCGGTTGTCAGTCGTCTTTTGATGCCAATGCCAAGGTTGCAGTGTTTTGGCGATTTTGGCAAATGCCGGAGCGTCGAGATCGTTTCAGGGAAGAAATCACGAACAATGGCTCCTTTCTGGGCAAATGGATGATTTTCGCATTCTTTCTGGAAAGCATCATGATCGCCTACATACCGGCGCAATGGATTACGAATATCGTCGGCGCTAAGAGCACTTTTGCGCTTCCGCTGGCATCTATTGTCGGCATACCTGCTTATATGAACGGCTATGCCGCGATTCCCCTGATATCCGGCCTCATGGAAATGGGAATGACCCCCGGGGCGGCAATGGCTTTTATCACTTCCGGTGCGGTCTCCTCGATTCCGGCGGCCCTCGCCGTGTATGCTTTGGTGAGAAAATCCATATTTGTGTTGTACATTCTCATCGGTCTGTTTGGATCAATGTTGGTGGGATATCTTTTTCAAATTTTCGTTGGAGTTTGATTGCACTTTTTCCATAATGCCAATTAGCTAGTGCGGTTACGCCCCTTGAATGGGCGACCTGAATTTCTCCAAATCCTTACAGGATCTTTTGTAAAAAACTTTTATTTTCTGATTGTAAAGGATATTTCATTTGCGGGAATATCAAAAGCGATTGGATCGGTTTGATGAGTGGATGGATCAACGGAGCCCGAAGATTCAGATCTTGAGGAACTTCTCAAATGTAACGAGAGATGAAAGTTCGACTTGACCTGAATAATCCAGAGTTTCCGAAAAAATGGTTTAACTCATTTAAAATGGATCATCGCAAACATTATTTACCCCAGCACAACATAATCACATTGTTGCTTTTTTTTCATAATTTCATGTAATTCTTTTCATAATTTCATGTAATTTTTTTCATAATTTTAATAATTCCGAGTTCTGTGAATTTAACATATATAGCTGATTTTTCAAACGATACAAAAACATAGCAAAAGACTTTGATATTGCATGATTTTTGCAAAATTACCAACCAAAATCCGTTGTCTGTTTTAACAGACTCGCGTTAACATTCGCCCCTCGTCCTAATAATAGGCTGGTGGTAGTCTCTCACCGACTGTAATCTGGATGCTTTCAATCTTGATCAACACTGTATACGTGCGATTTATTCGTTTTTTTGGCTGTACCATTTTTTAAGAATTTGACTTAGGGGGTAAAAATGATAAAGCCAATATTGATATCGATTATACCACCTTCAATAATTGCTTCCCTTTGGCTTCTCGGCAGTAAAGAATCGGTTCTATTTTCAGAACCTGCTGCCTTAAGTTTAATCGGTGTAATTTTTATTGGTTTTGCGAATATCGGCAGAACAAGATTTAAGTAGCATCTAATAGTCCCATATGATGCAGGCAGGGAATTTATCAAGTCTGATTAACCGGCAATAGCCACCTAATCATATTGACAAAAACTTATCCCTGCCTTGGCATCACCAATTCAACATCTGCTCTTTATTTTAACTCTTTAAGCTTCTTAATTATAATGATTTCAAAAGCTTATCTTCACCAATTTCGATAAAAATCGAATCAATGATCAAGGGAACAGTAAATCTGAAGAATGAATTTCGACACATTGACTTTAATTATTCGATTGTTAATTTGACAATATGAAAAAAAGCAAACAACAATTAACAATGCATAGCACGAAAATTGGTCTAATTTGAAAGGAGTAAATTCATGAAGACAAATGCGGTTAAGAGAACCACCAAAATAGGATGGCCGATTCGTATTATTTTGTTAATAGCGATGTTCAGTATTTTTTTTGCTAATAATTTAATGGCTAAAACTGCAAAGGAAATTGATGCCAGTGTGGATGTCGCCATCGACCGTTTCTACAAGCAAGTCAAAGGCGCTGAAAATTTTGTGAAGGCCTCCAAGGGTATGCTGGTAATGCCAAATATTGTAAAAGGGGCGTTTATCGTGGGTGGTGAATATGGTGAAGGTGCGCTCCGCATTGGAGGAAAAACAGTATCTTATTACAACACCGTCGCGGGCTCAATCGGACTTCAGATTGGCGGGCAGAAAAAGGATATTATCCTTTGTTTTATGACCGACGAAGCTCTAAAAAAATTCAGAGAAAGCAAAGGCTGGGAAACTGGTGTGGATGGTAATGTTGCGTTAATCACCGTTGGAGCGGGCGAACGTGCAGATACGACAACCTTAAAAGATCCTATTGTTGGTTTTGTATTTGATGCCAAAGGTCTGATAGCTGATATATCCTTAAAGGGTGCAAAGTTTTCCAAATTAGATAAAAAAGAATAAATTTTGCGACTCAACTCGTTTTGAAATGGACTAGGATTCTTCGTATTTCTGGAGTTCATGTAGGAACCAATAGATTTCATTAATGTAAATGGCAGAGTTGGCTATGGCTCTGCCTTTTTAATTATATGACGGATTTTTACCAATATCCGGTTGATAGGGAGGCGAGATGAGCCAATTGAGTTTGATAGGCGGCGCTCGCGCTCTGCCTATCAAACTCAATCGAGCCGACCCCCTTGGGGCTTCGCTGCGCTCGGTCGGCTGGCATGGTAAATTGCATTAAAAAACAAACGCAATTCCGCCCCCAGCCGACTGCGGCTCATCTCGCAGCCCGATGTAACTGTTTTCAATCTGAACATTTGACATCACCTAAATTTTTATGACGTCCATTTGAAAGAAAACATTTTCAGTAGGTTACGATGCTGGCAAGATAGTACAAAATTTTGCAGCCTCGCCAAATTGCAAGGGGAAGATGATGAATAAATTTCCGTATGTAATCGTTTCTTTATTGGCTCTGCTAATTTTTTCCTCCTGTTTTCAACAAAAATCTTATACGATTAAAACGCCATTTCGTTCTGAAGATTGGAAGTTGGGCTCAGAAACCGGGAATTGTAAACTAGAGGGTCAAGCGTTTTTAAAAACAAAAGACGGGGACGTAAAGACATGTGCTGGTGAAGAAGTGATTTTAATGCCCTACAATTCTTATACTGAAGAACTTTATAACGTTGGAAAACAAGGAGGTTTTAGTGAGGCGTCAAATTTTGAACCGAGTATAAAAAATTATCTCAAGGTAACCACTTGTGATATCAATGGCGATTTCGAATTTGACAATCTTCCAAACGGAAAGTGGTTATTATACACACAAGTTGTCTGGCAAATACCCGGCAGAGATGGCACAAGCGTTCAAGGTGGGGATATGATCAAAATTGTTCAAACTATAGAAAATAATACACAAAAAGTGTATTTTACCGAGGAGAATAGGAGTTATTAGTAAATCCAACCGTTTCCATCCTTATGAGCAGCAAGATGGCCCGGATGTGTTTGTCCATCATTTAGATATTAATGGCAACAGTTTCAAGGATCTAAATGAGGGTGTTCAATTTAGATTTGACATCGAACACCTAATGCAGGCAGATCCAAAATCTTGGGCATATAATAAAACCTGAAGCGAAGGTATCTGCTATCTTAACCCTTCTAATTTGTTATATATAATATACATATCTTAGTTTAAGAGTATGGGGAAATGACCTTGTTACCGGAGTCGAATTAATAGAAAATTATTTGTTAAGACAGCATTTTTTATATTTTTTACCGGAACCGCACGGGCAGGGATCATTTCGCCCCAATTTTCTCTTTGAATCTGATTCAATTGCTTGTGATTTGTTTTGAGTGCTTAATTTTGCGATTTCTTTGCCGATGACTTTCATTTCTTTTTGACGTGCTTTTATGGTTTTTTTCACGCCTGCTTTTCTTTGGAATTTGTTAAAAATTTGGATCAACGCCTTCTCAGGTGCCTCGACCGGCTGTATCTCATCAATACGAAATTGTTTGAGATTAATAGTTACCGAACCCAGTTCTTTGGGTTTTCCCTTTTCATCAAATTCGGCAAATGAAAGCGTGATGTCTTTACAGGAACATCCGGGATTGATACAGTACATATCCCTTGCCCAATACCTCGTTCCCGACATTTCAAAAATGAAATCCGGGTCATCGGGGAATACATCAAACCATCCAACAACCAGACCCGGTTCCCACCAACTCCAATCCTCCTTTCGCCAACGGTCACGGTCCACCCTTTTTGCCATTCGCCAGCGTCTCTTCATTACCTTAAAATAATCGCCTTTTACTCGCCTAGTGAGCCAATTAAAAAAATCTTGATCCTGTTTTCCCAAAGGGGTGTCGGCGGGAACGGAAACTTTGGCAGAATCAATATGAATCGATGTCGTCACGTTCTGATTCGGCAGCGGTTCTGTTGTTCGATTTATATCCGACTCAACTGTATAAACCAATTTCCTCCCTTTAAATTTCATATTCTTAAACCGTTCATCGATAGCAACCGCTCGAAAATGAAGATACCGACATTCGGGATTGTCACAGACCCAGGTATCCAAGATCATTCCCCGCTTGAATGTCCCCTTTTTTTCTTTTTCCCAGATGACAAATGGACCGCCATCATCCAACATTTTGGATATTGATCTTTCATCGCTGTTCATATCTATATTTATTCTCCTGTTTCCCGGAATAAATTCCGGCATAGTCGGCTTCTTTGACAAACGCGGTGGAGGGAAAATTGATGGTAAAGGCTTTAGGGTGCTGGATATTGCCGTAAGTGTAGGTTGCCTCCCTGAGCGATACGGCAGCCACACTGAGAGACCTGACCCCGGTTCTTAGCAACCTGGGGATAACATCGATCCGGCCCGCAAGTTCCCCACAAAGAGACACGGGAGTGTCACCGGATTCCCTGACCACCAACTCGATGAGCCGTAGGATAGCCTCTTGAGCGAGGAAGATATCTCCCGACTGCTTGCCCAACTTACCCTCAATCTGCTTCGCATCGATATTCAGGCCCTGCCGTACATCGTCGATTGCCTTCTCAATTCTGGCCTTTTCTTCACCGATCTGGGCGCGGTCTATTACATAGAGTTCGGAGTCTCGCTGAAGCACGTCTATGTAGACGAATGCCTTCC
>JARFPZ010000424.1 GCA_029288035.1 Desulfosarcina sp. | reverse complement strand
GATTTGACACCCTATCCGGCCGGGGTGCGCGCCCAGGCAGTCGCAAAAGACGGCACCCTGATTCACGATTTTTTATTTGTAGACACCCAACGAACCTTCCATGTTTGCAACGCACCGTCTCCGGCAGCCACCTCGGCCATTCCCATCGGGGCATATATTGTGGAACGGGTTGAGGAAATCTTTGGCTAGACTTTTTGTTTCAGGTTATGCAATCGTATTCATCGGACTTACCAAAAATCGAAGAATTTATTGAGCTGGGCGGCCGGGAAATGCTTGAAATCGGTTGCGGTGATGGCAGACTTTCATCTTTGTTGGCAAATAAAGTCGACAGTCTCACTGCCATTGATCCCGACAAAGCCATGATCAATCTGGCCTGTAAGAAAAAAAGCGGTGTGGATTTTCGTGTCGGCTACGGAGAGAGGCTGGAATTCAACGACAAATCTTATGATATCGTACTGTTCAGCTATTCCCTGCACCATCAGGATTGTGTCAAAGCACTGGATGAAGCGAAACGGGTGATAAGGGATAACGGCATCATCCTCATCATTGAGCCATCGACGGAAGGTGAATATACCCAATTTGTCTCCATCTTCCAGGAAGATGAAATAAATAGACTAAGCACGACGTTGGCATACATCAAATCCTGCAATTTCGATATTATTCGGCAAGATGTTTACTGTGTGAATTATTATTTCAAAGACGACAAGGAGTTGTATTATCATTTTATGGATAGTTTTGGGGGCGAAACTGATACCGGTGCACTGGAAAAAATGAAAGCCATATTGGGGAACAAAAAGAGTGCCCGGCCGGTTACGATTAAAGATAAGGTCAATATCATCTTACTGGAATTTTAGCCCTATATGGCAGTAAAGTATCCAGGTCCAACACAGATCCCGGTTAATTTGTGGGGAATGAGCTATCTTTGGTTTGCCCCCTAAAAGGGGAGCTCTCCACGACTTTGCTTTGCTCAACATGATTTTGGAGTGTTGGAGCAATGGAGTATTGAATAAAAGAAAAACCAACACCGATCTTCTCTAAATTTAAACAGAAACAATCGAGATTCTCAGGTGCATAGAATCCACGGGCGAAAGACCATCACTCCAGTACTCCATCACTCCTTATAATTGTTACAGGCAGAGCCGATTATCTCTGATTTTGCCCAAAGGACCAGGATTTCTAAATTTGATTAAATTGGCCCGCTGAGAGTTTATTTGGAATTCTCAATCATCTGCTTCAACTGCCCCAGTGCCTCAGCGGGCATTTTAAAGGAATGTTCCGGTCCCGGAAAAACGCCATCCTGAACTTCCTTTTTGTAAGCTCCGAGCGCTTCTAAGATGACGGGTCTTATCCGGGTATATTGTTTGACGAACTTGGGTACGAATTTGTCGAACAAGCCGACCATATCATGCGTGACCAGAACCTGGCCGTCCACATCCGGGCCGGCGCCGATGCCGATAACCGGTACCTCGACCGCTTCGGCAACCAGCTTTCCAAGAGGCGCCGGCACTGCTTCTAAAATCATCGAGAACACGCCGGCATCCTCCAATGCTTTCGCGTCGTCAATGATCTGCTTGGCGGCCGAGGCGTCCCGGCCCTGCATTTTAAAGCCACCCAGGGCACTGGCTGTCTGCGGTGTCAGCCCGATATGCCCCTGTACCGGTATACCGGCCTTGACGATGGCCCGGATGGTGGGTGCAAAATCGACACCGCCCTCCAGTTTGATGACTTCACAGCCCCCCTCCTTCATCAGACGGCCGGCGTTTTGAATAGCATCTCTGATGGAGGTGTTGTAGCTCAAAAACGGCATGTCACCGACGATCAGGGGATTTTTACACCCCCGCACCACCGCCTTAATGTGGTGAATCATGTGTGCCATGCTGACCTCGACGGTCCCTTCCAAGCCCATAACCACCATTCCGAGAGAATCGCCGACCAGGACAATATCGACACCCGCCTCATCGGCCATCAGACCGAAGGGGTAATCATAAGCCGTCATCATGACCAGTTTGCGACCATCTTCCTTTGCCTGCCGAACATCCAAGATTGTTACTTTTTTATCAACCATTTTATTTCTCCTTGACGTTAGCGAGTTAAAAGCATTTTCCGCTACCCAAAATCTCAAATTCCAAGAACCACCTGATCTTAAAATCGGGCCAAAAAAAATGCGGAATTTCAATGACCAAAGCCAATCAATCCATATATTCAAAAATGCACTTTAGTTTTGAATTTGTATTTTTGGTCATCGGATATTATCTATCATTTGCGCGATGTCTTACTCTATGCGCTATGCCCTATGCCCTTCGCCTCATGCTCTTTTTACCCGCAACTCGCAACTCGCAACCCGTAACACTGAAACCTTATTTGTAGTGATACTGTAATGTTTCAACAAGCGCCGTCAAGGCAAAATTCACCGGTGCTTTCAGACCGAGCCGTTTGGCCTCGCGAACGATAAACCCATTGATGGCAGCAATTTCTGTCTGTCGCCGGTTATCCACATCCTGTCCCATGGATGATCGATTGAGGGCGGTGGCTTCGGCCACTTTGAAAACATGATCCAACACGTCATCTTGAACCTTGATATTTTCGACTTGCGCGACGCTCATGGCTTCCGCAACGGCGTTCCGGATAAGTTCCCGGGTAATCTCCAAGTCAAGAATCTGGCCGTTTTTAATGTGGGTCAGGGCCGTGATGGCGTTAATGCCGATATTAATCAAAAGCTTGTTCCAGATCACACTGCGCACATCTGCCACGGATTCGGTTTTGATGCCCGCCCGATTGAAAAATTCGGCAAATTGCCCTGCGCGCTGCAGTCCACCTTCTGCTTGAGACCACGCGCCGATGGTGGTCGGTCCGCAACCGGCATGCCGGATACTTGCCGGACCCAGCAAGGTGGCACCATGGGAAGTCGTTCCGGCCAGCACCCGTTGCGGCTCGATATAGTCGGCAATGACATCGGCATTGCCCATCCCGTTTTGCAGAGTCATGACCGTGCCGTCGGAACCGACGATGGCCTTGGCAGTTTCGGCCGCCAGGTTCGTCTGCGATGATTTTACAAATACAATGACCAGCTCAGCTCGGCCAACTTGAAGCGGATTGTCGGTTGCTTTGATTTCAACCGTGCAGGTTTTACCTTCCCGTTCAATTCGCAGTCCATTTTGATTTATGCTCCGTACATGTTCACGCCACACATCGCAGAGCCAGACGTCATTTCCGGCTTCGGCCAGCATGGCGCCAAAAAGACTGCCCATGGCGCCTGCGCCCACAACAGCAATTTTCATTGATTCCCCCGTTTGGAATGACGAATGTCGAATGAAGAATGACGAATTGTGGTATTCGCTCTCCGAGGCGTAGGCGCTACAACCCCTACGAGCCGGAGGCTTCGCACATTCCTTTTTTAATGATTTTTATAAATGACCCATCCGCTTACGGCGGTGAACTTCACTATCCAATACAAACTTCATAATCTCTTCGAAGCAAACCCGTTGCTAATACCTGTTGTACAATAAATGCCGTGTCGACAATTTTTTGGTAATCGAATCCTCCCTTTTTATCTGTCCGGCAACTAAACCCGTCATTCCGGCCGTAGCGGAGCGGAGAGCCGGAATCCAGAAAAGGTGCAGCAATGTTTGGATTCCCGTAGTCACGGGAATGACGTGATGGTGGATCTCAGATGGTCTATTTAATTGCCAGGTTGATAACCAAAGTTTCAACTTCATATTCCTTCAATTCGCCATCGTGCCTTAGAAGCTGACATTTGATCGACAGAATTCCTTAATTCGTCAATCGTCATTCGTCGTTCATAGTCGTCAATCGTCATTCGTCATTAGTCATTCCAGATCGTCATTCGTCAATCGTCATTTGTCATTCCAGCCCCCTCGTTGAGCCAGCAGGCCACAAAATGAGCGTTGGCCGCTTCGGCCAGGGGCGGTTTTTGTTGGGAACACCGCTCAAACGCATGCGGACACCTGGGATGGAAGGTACAACCTGCCGGAGGATCAATGGGGCTGGGGACGTCACCTTCAATTGGAAAGGGTTCCGCTCTGCGATGCGGGTCCGGTATCGGTACGGCCAGCAACAAGGCCCTGGTGTACGGATGGCGGGGAGATTTGCTGAAATCTTCGGTTGTGGCCACCTCTACAACCGTACCCAGATACATCACCGCAATCCGGTCACAAATATGTTCGACGATACTCAAATCGTGAGAAATGAATACATA
>JARFPZ010000292.1 GCA_029288035.1 Desulfosarcina sp. | reverse complement strand
AGGCTGTAGGTTAGGTTGCGCCGTAGGCGTTACCTGACAATCCTCGGATGATGCCAGATAAAGGGATTTGTCAGGGAACTCGCTTCGCTCGTACCCTGACCTACTGAGTTTCTTTTTTGATCAGACTGGCCGTTTTTTTGGCCAGCGGCGCCGCTCTTGTGAAACTGCCAAACGTGGTTGGTTTCGCAAAAAGGGCCGAATTCGTCATGCCGGACTTGATCCGGCATCCAGAATATCCTGAAGTTACTGGATTCCGGCTACCGGATCGAGTCCGGCACAGGCCCCGCCGGAATGACGCTTTAAAGAAATTTAAAATTTTGTACAACATCGTTAAGTTTCTTTTTCGGTTAAACTGGACGATCGCGACCAGCGACGGCGCTGGTATGAAACACCATGAAATACTATCTTGAACCTCCCTGTATTTGGTTCAGAATCGAAGGATAGCCGAACGATGACAACAAGAACCGCCAGCTCCGCAAAGAAAGCCCCTCCGGGATTTCGCAAAAAGCTCAGCCATTTTTTGTACCGCCATCAGGGAATTGAAGGCGTGTTATATATCATTCCCTTTGTCGTGGTGTGGGCGCTTTTCCTGGCCTGGCCGGTAATTTACGGCATTTACATCAGCCTCCATGAATGGCAGGGGCTGCGGGGCGCCAAGTTCGTGGGGTTTGATAATTACATCGAGCTTTTCACCGATCCCAGGTTTTGGAATGCATTTGCCAATACCCTCAAGTTTTCCGCCATGGTTATTCCCTTGATCATGTTTTTCGGGTTGTTGTTTGCGCTCATGCTATGGGGCTGGGGCAGGACCCGCAAGGGGACCGCGATTATCCAGGCCGGCATGTTTTTTCCATATTTGTTGACGATTTCCATCATTGCCCTTGTTTGGCGCTGGTTGCTTGATGGGGACTACGGTCTCATCCTGTGGGCATTGCGATCATTGGGACTTCCAACCCCGACCTTTCTCAGTGATACCTTCTGGGTGCTGCCGGCGCTGGCGTTTGTGACGGCCTGGTGGCTGGCCGGCTATCGGATGGTCGTCTTTCAAGCCGGACTGGAAGATATTCCGCAGGATCTTTTCGAAGCGGCGAAGATTGACGGAACCGGTCCATGGAAGCAATTTCTGCACATTATCGTGCCGCTGTTGAAGCCCTCACTATTGTTCTCTCTGGTCCTTACCATCATCGCCGGCTTCCGGACGTTCGGCCAGGTACTGATGATGACCGAAGGCGGACCGGGGCGTTCATCGGAAGTCTTGGCACTTTACTTATACCAGGTTGGGTTTGAATATTTTCAGATCGGTAAGGCGGCGGCCTCGGGGGTCATTTTGCTGCTGCTGGTTCTCATCATGACCCTTATCGGTGTCCGCATCATCGGACTGAAATCGGAGCTTCAATGAGACGTATCAAACGTTTCCTACCATACATTGTCATGTACGGGGTGGCCTTCCTCTGGATGATTCCCATTCTGTGGATGGCCGATACGGCGTTCAAACCGGACGATGAGATCTTCAGCAGCCCGCCCAGGTGGATACCCTCCCACTTCACCCTCGATCACGTTAAAGAAGTCATCACGGAATGGCCTTTTCTAAGATGGCTGTTTCGCAGTGTGGTTGTGGCCACCACGGTGACGTTCGGATCTTTGATCGTATCCACCCTGGCAGCCTATTCGTTTGCCAGACTTCAGTGGTGGGGGCGGGATTTTCTCTTTATATTCTTTCTGATCTTTATGTTGCTGCCCTTTGAATTAAATGTCATTCCGCTCTTTTTTCAAATGTCCAAGTTCGGTTGGCTGAATACGGTTCCCGGCGTGGCGCTGCCAATGATCGCCATGCCGATCGGCGTTTTTCTGTTGCGTCAATTTTTTATCAACATCCCCCGTGAGCTTGAAGATGCGGCCCGGATCGACGGTTGCTCGAGCTTTGGCATCCTATGGAAAGTGATTGTTCCGATTTCCAAGCCGGTGTTCGGTGCTTTTGGGGTGTTTATGTTCAACATGGCCTGGAACGAATTTTTTTGGTCGATTATTTGTCTTCAGAAAAGCGATCTTCTGACCTTGCCGGTAGGATTACGGCACCTGCACGGTGCCTTCGACATCAATTATGGCCTTTTTATGGCAGCGGCTTTTATGGCATCGTTGCCCTCGTTGTTTATTTTTCTAATTCTACGCCGCCAGATCATCCGGGGATTCACCCTGGCCGGCGCGGGAATGAAGGGCTGACCAAAAAGAAGCAAACGGAGAACCAACCATGGCGGAAGTCCGGTTAACGGATATTATCAAACGATATGGTCAGAATGTCGCTGTCGATCAGCTGAATTTAACCATCCATGACAAGGAGTTTCTTGTTCTGGTGGGTCCGTCGGGATGCGGTAAAACGACGACATTGCGAATCGTTGCCGGGCTGGAACGGCAATCTGACGGCGATGTCTTTATCGGTGAGGAACGGGTCAACGATGTGCCCCCCAAAGATCGGGATATTGCCATGGTGTTTCAGAATTATGCCCTGTATCCCCACATGGATGTCTACAAAAATATGGCCTTCGGCCTGATGCAGCGCAAGATGGCCAAACCAGAGATCGAGCAGCGCGTGATGGATGCCGCCAAAATTCTGGGCATCGAGAATTTAATGGAACGCAAACCCAGGGAGCTGTCCGGCGGTCAGCGACAACGGGTGGCGATGGGTCGTGCCATTGTCCGCAAGCCGCAGGTCTTCTTGTTTGACGAGCCCCTCAGTAACCTGGATGCCAAGCTGCGGGTGCAAATGCGGGGCGAGCTGGCTAAACTGCACGACCAGCTGGAGACAACCATCATCTATGTCACCCACGATCAAATCGAGGCAATGACCCTGGCCGATCGTATTGTGATTATGGAAAAGGGGATTGTCATGCAAATGGGCAAACCCATGGAAGTTTATGAGAACCCCCACAACCTGTTTGTCGCCGGATTTATCGGCAGCCCGGCCATGAATCTGATAGA
>JARFPZ010000412.1 GCA_029288035.1 Desulfosarcina sp. | reverse complement strand
TGGGGTTTACCGGATATATTCTGCCCTCATATTTTTCATCCAACAGTGTCCGAATCGTCTGATAGCCGCGTTTGGTTTCATTTTTAGATGCACCAATGATCGCAACCGATTCGGCCTTTAATATTTTTTCCAGTGACATGCGACTACTTTCCTAATTATGGATACTTGTTATCGGTTATTGGTTGCTCGCAACCCGAAACCCGCAACGCGCAACTACGTTCTTTTCCTACCCTCGAAGGCGTTCAAAGATTCCTGCCTTTCTTTGGTTGATACACAGGTCAGGCAGGCTTCAATTTCAAAGTCCATCAATGCCTCAAAGCTGGCCTCGCCGCGGGCCATACGCAGTCCTTTTTTGATCAGTTTCAAAGAAATGGCTGAACAGGCGGTGATTTTTTCTGCCATCTGCCGGACCTCCGCATCCAGTTGATCCAGAGGGACCGCCTTGTTGACCAGACCGATCCTTTCGGCCTCTTTCCCATCGATGTATTCGCCGGTAAATAGGAGTTCACTGGCTTTGCCGGGTCCAATTAAATCCTGTACCAATCTAAAGGCTCCGCCGGTCACAGACGAGGTAACCTTGGCCTCCGGAGAACCAATTTTGGCCTCTTCAGCGGCAATTCGGATATCACAAGCCAGGGCCAGTTCGTAACCCGATCCGATGGCATATCCGTTTATGGCAGCAATGGTTGGCTTTTCAAAGCGAATGATCTTTCGGGAAGCTTCCTGGAGTTCCTCCAGGTAGTCCCGATAGGCTTCCAGGGTTCTGGTCTTGGATTCCTTTAAATCAGCCCCAGTAGAAAAGGCTCTGCCTTCACCGGTGACAATCAGCACTTTTATATCAGGATCGTCTTTAGCATCCTCCAGGGCTACCTGAAAATCTAGCCACAACTGCTTGTTCATGGCATTTAACACTTTGGTTCGATTTAATTTGATCGTCGCCGCCCCCTGGCTTTTCTCATAGATTATGCACTCAAAATTCATCATTAACTCCATATTTCGATTTCGTACTGATGATCATTTCCTAACCCGGATTAACCTCAAAGTTGGCCACAACGACACAAAGGCACGAAACATAATTGTTTGCTAACAGCAATCTTTGTGACTTGGCGCCTTGGTGGCAATAATGCTTTAACCAATATTTGGCATCAGTGTCCAGACAATCACCCATGAATCGGTATCCGGATTTTTATTTAAGCACACAATACCGCTGTTTTGAAATTTGAAAACCGGCGTATCTGTGGATCCGGTCACCAGATAGGATGTCATTCTTTCCATAAAGGGCAAATGACCGACCAGCATAGTATTTTCATCCGAATCGATAGCAGCGGCAACGGTGGTAACATCGTCCATTGGCTTTAATCCGGCGATTTCTAATATGCCTCCCTCGGGGTTTAAGGCGGATGCAAAAATTTCAGCTGTTTGGTGCGCCCTCGCTTTGACGCTGTGTTTGACCTGAGAAACATTTATCCTGTAATTTGCGGCGACCTCGGCGATGCGCTTGGTTTCGGCGATCCCTTCTTGAGATAGCCCCTGATGGGGATCGATGTCTTTTGACAGGCTTTTGCCGTGTTGAACCAGGTAAAGTGCCATGGCGAGAATCCTCCTCAGTAAATCCTATGTTCAGGGTTCAAGGTTCAGCGTCGCCACTGGCCTGAAAAACGACCAGTTTAATCGAAAAGGAAACTGATGAACGTTGAACCGCAAACCACCCAACCTAAGTTGAGTAGATATTCCAATGGTTTCAAAACATCAACATTTTTTTAACTTTTTCTGGTATAATCTATATTAGCGGTTCAGCGTTCACAGTTAAGGTACCTGACTGGTTTCCAATAATAGAATTACGCGTCAATCGGTTCAAATTCCATTTGTCATACTATGGGTGATAAAGACTATTTCCAAACAATTGGGATAAAGCTGCGGGCATCAGCATTTTGCAACCTTTGAACATTGAACCCTGAACCAGGTACCGATCAATTTAGGTATAAAAGAAGCATACGGAGGGAGGCATGCGAATCGTAACCAGACCGGATTTTGATGGGATTGTTTGTGCCGTCCTGTTGATTGATGCCCTCGGCATCAAGGAGCCGGTTAGGTGGGTTGAGCCCAATGTTCTGCAACGCGGTCAAGTGGAAATCCTTAAAGGAGACGTCATTGCCAACTTGCCTTACGCTGACAATTGTACTCTCTGGTTTGATCATCATCATACCAACCAGATTGATTTTCCCTTCAACGGGGTATTCAAGATTGCACCGTCGGCGGCAGGAATAATTTTTGAGCATTTCAGGGATCGATTTAAGCGTGACTACAGCGAACTGGTGACCGCCACAGATAAAATCGATTCGGCCGACCTTAATTTGGATGAAGTTTATCATCCCGAAAAGCATGATTATGTGCTGCTATCCATGACCATCTCCGACGGAGATTATCCCAGCGAATTGTACTGGAATAAATTGGTATCCCTTCTCGGAAAACATGAACTTGGTCAAATAATGCAAGATCCGGAAGTCAAACGCCGCTGTCAAGATGTCGTTAAGCAAAATGAGCAGTATGCGGTTCACTTGAAGGCGAACACTCGCCTGGAAAAACATGTTGCCATTACAGATTTTCGCCATTTGGAAGAGACTCCGACCGGCAATCGATTTCTCGTTTATGCATTGTATCCGGAGTCATTTGTCCATGTAAGAATTCGCTATGAGGAAAAGAACAAGGAGATTATCGCCGTCAGCGTGGGGCATAGCATTTTTAACCCCCTTTGTAAGGTGAACGCCGGCTTGCTGCTGGCAGGCTTTGAAGGTGGCGGGCATTTCGGGGCAGCATCTACCCGGTTTCATGCGAGTAAGGCGGACGAATTTATCCCACAAATCATCGATGCGTTGCTTAAAAACGAGAATAACGAAAATTGATGATTTCTAAAATCCAAATTTGACCGACCCATGACCGTGATGACTTCCCGCATAACTCACTGAAAATTTCATATAACTTTTGGATATCTTAACGTTTAACCTACTAATTTAATTGTAGATAGCAGAAAGCAACCCTCCAGCTTTGAAAACCGGAAATTATGATATTATCAATTTTAGCGGCCCCTGACAATTCCAACTTTGTTGGAGATGCCCAAGGTTCTGAGGGGCATTATTTTATAAAAATGACCATGATATATCCCAGTTCCAAGGTGACCCGCTTGAATTATGGTATCACAATGCCGACTTCGGCCTGTGATTAATTCAATTTCTGAAATGGCCCGGTGGGACTACGTTGGAGGCATCAATCATAAATAGTATATATGTCCCCTAGAACTCCGAATTCCGGAGGATCATTTGGGACGCGCAGCAGACGGATCGTTGGCTTGGGAAACGCGGGGTCTAATCGTTCCAGCGGAAGATCTGTTGACTCCATCAGATAATCCTGCATCCGGGTAGCGTAATTCAGGATCCAACAGTTTGACAAAAGAGTTTATGAAAAAATTGCAACCTCCTGTTGTTTGTTGGATAGGTTCGCAAGAATTGTATTTTCACAGTTTCGGTGTGGCGAGATGAATTAAACCCCTAACAGAAAATACTCTGTCAGAAGCGAGGTAGGCAAAAGTTGAGTGGATGCTTCATTATAACTTTACCAAAATCTTACGCTAATGTTAGAGGGGAACCAAAATTATTTTAGAAGATTAAGCTGGAGATGGCTCTGTCAAGCCGTTATCGATAGGATTCTATTAATTAATTCATAATCCTAGGTCAAGGAAAATCTTATGGGGCCACTATGATTTCGGGTTTCTTGTCAATACTTGCAACCAGAGCATTTTGCATGTTTCAAATGGATATCCAAAACAAAAACCCCAATTCTCTTTAAGAAACGGGGTTTTAAATTTCAATAATGGCAATCTCCAAAGAGGTTACGGTTGGCTTAAATGTGAACAATTGGCTTTTCAGTATCAGAGCTGAGGTTTAGATGTCAAATAAATAGAAAAAGGTTTATGCAAATTTTCGTAAACCCTTTATTCGACTAATTCCATAGGCGAGAATTGAACTCGCACAAAAGAAAAGTACGGTGGGTGGTGAAACCTCAACTGGGGTTCACGATGGATCCCGGCACTCTCAGGTTGATTCCGGTTCCGGCAGATTGATTTCCGTAAACAGCAGACCGACCACGGCAAGTATCGTGAAAACAAATATTCGCCACAGACAGACCACTGCGATTTCAGAAAACCCAATGGCCTCACCGGTGCCGAGGACTGCAGATATTAGGGTGCTGAAAATGCCGACCGCCGCTGCGCAGATAACGGCGCCAATCACCCGGTTCCATATCATGGCGCCACCGGCGCCCATGGTGACGGTAGCGCCGCACGCCAGCGGGACGATTAGTGAGACAAACCAGATCTCTTTTAAGTGCGGCAATTCACCAAATTTATTCAAGTGATACAGATCGGCAGTGACAATGATGCCGAGTCCGGCAATCAAGCACAGACCAATGTGCCAGTAGCGAGGCGGCAGGGTGGATCTTAATTGCCAGCGTTTTTGAATTCTATTCCGAAGAGTCAAGGGCCAGTTATAGAACAGGTTAAAAATCTTGTGTTCGAGCAGGGCACCCCTTTCGCCGAATACCGGCACCACATGGACCGCCTCGGTGGCCCAATGGCCGGCCATAAACCGGGCCAGGGCCGGATAGCGGTAGGTCATCTGAATGGGGAAGGCCAGGTAGCCGATATATTTAAAAAATCCCAGAAAGACTGCGATGTTGTAATCTTTAAAATTTTTCTCCCGAATGACCAGGTACAGCACATACAATCCACGAACCAGGGAACCGGGGGAGATGGGTACCACCTGAAACAGCGCAATGATCCCGATTCCAATGGCGTATGCCTGGGTGCGCGGCATTTCAGGATGCATGGCGACATATATGATCGCTACCAGCACGGAGACCACCTGGGTCACCGGCAGGGTGCACACATGCACCGCCAGGCTTTTTAGATACTTCTGGATATAAGGTTCCTTGATTTGCGACAAGATGGTCCCGGCATCTTCATCATTTAGGAGGTGTTTGTCTTTTCCTTCGGTGACCATGTCACGCAGCCACTGTTCGCGCAGTTCATTGTTAAAATACAGTCGCACCGGTCGCAGCAATATATAGTCCAAGCGTTCTTTGGCATACCGCCAGTCGGTAATGATTCGGTGAACACCTGCCGGCAGCCATGAAATCGGCCAGTGATAGGAGCAACGCCACATTTGCTCGACCAATCCCAGGGCATTGTGATCATCGACCCGACCGTCTCGGTGCCAGCCAACAATTTTTTCGATGAATTTTGCACGTAATGCTCGTCGGAAATAATCAGGACGGGTGAATATTCTACGGTAATGGGTCCGCCAGAAAGGCTGTCCCCAAATCCGTCTAAGGAACCGTCCTATAAACGGTATCACACCGAGTATGCTAAACAGCAGCGTCGACAGCGGGCTGTTTTGAAGCTTTCGCCGGCATGATGCGCTGATGAGATTTCGGATCTTCCAACCGGTGATCGTACTATTTTGTATGGTCGACCACAGCTTGCGGCTGAATAGCAGACGAATATGATTATGGGTGACATCCGGAATAGAGTCACGATAGACTTCTTCTGTGGTTTCAAGCTCGGCCAGCATGCTTTCCATGCCTTCAAATTCGTCTTTGTGCGCCGCGGTAAACGTTTTCAGTTTGGCAATATCACCACGGTCGAACTGAACCAGACTGCCACGAACTAAACCGGTAACGATCAATTTGAAATCGCCCGGACTCATGGGCAAAAAAGGCAAAAGTGCCAGTCCGGCCCGGAAGTCTACAGCTGTCAACCCCTGATAGGCAGAATCCTCTTCATCAGTGCGTTTCAGGCAATTGGGCTGGCTCTTCCAGGTCGACCACTCATACTGCCTGGCAAATTCATGGGCGCCCATTTGATGCAAGAGTTCTACAAAATGGTGCATAAACTCATATTTGGCACGATACTCCGGAGAGCCCAGTTTCTCGGGATCAACCTTCTTACCTTTCATCCAGCGCTTCAGTGAATCCAGCCGGTCATCCACCTCCAGACGCCAGGTACGACCTTCCACCCATTCACTCAATTCACCACAACTGCCCAGTTTTTCATCGATAAAGGTTGCATAAATATCCACCACGGAGGATTCTTGACCGAATCTGATTTTTGCACCCCGCCGGATGAATTTTTGCCACAACGCGCCGGCTCTGGCTGCGAACGGATTGACTTGAAGTTGAAACGGTCCCTGGAAACCGATCCAATACAACACATTTCTAAACAGACGCGAAAAATTGCTCGGCGGGATTAAAATTTTGATCGCATATTCTCCTCCGATCTTGAGACCTTCGATGGCGCCATCTTCGGATTCGATATCCAATATTCGCACCCGGTAAACCTGTCCGGCGAAGCCGCCGCCGATAAATTTATCCACTTCCAGGCGCACCTTTGCCCGGTTTGCTTGCGCAACGCCGATAACATCATATTGCAATACCGTGCCGTCTTCGTAGCGCTCGAGATGCATAGGTCGATGCAAATCAGTATTTATAAATTCTTTTTCCAGTTGTCGGTAGACCTCAACCGTATTGTTCATATCCATTATAATATCCTAATTCAGCCGAGCCGGTGCCAAACAATCTAAAATTAATATTTAACTATACTTAAGATATAAGTATAGCAAAAGCCATTACTCACTCTAAAACAGTTAGCCTATAAGCCAATCCCGCTTACGGCAGAGCTATTGTCACTATTGAATGCCCATGTCGTCAGCGGGATTGAATTCTATTATATCACAACGTTGAGATCCTTTTTATACTTTTTTGAAGGCAGATTGCGGAAAAAAACAATAGGGGCACTCCTCCGGTGGTTCCTCCCCATAGTGGACATAGCCGCAAATCCGGCATCGCCAGGCCGTGTTATCCTCAGTGGCTACCAAATCTGCGGGGTCCTTTTCTCGATGGATCGGCAGATCCTCCAGGGGTGGCATCACCGGCTGATACACATTCATGGCGTACCCGGAAACAATGTATCGTTGAACCTCACTGGTGCCTTCGTAAATCCTGTACAGCCGTGCATCACGCAGCAGTTTTTCGATGGGAAACATTTTTGTATAACCATAACCGCCGAAAATTTGAAGGGCTTCGTTGGCAACTTCCAAGGCTGCTTCAGTGGAATAAAATTTGGCAATGGAGGCTGAAATCGTGGGGTCCAAATGGTTGTCTGCTTCCCAGGCCGCTTTCCAGACCAGTAGGCGGGAAGTTTCCACCTTCTGGTACATTTCGGCTATTTTATGCTGGATAGCCTGAAAATTTCCGATCTTGGTGCCGAAGGCACGACGTTTTTTGGCATAGTCCGCTGCAAATTCCATTGCTGAGCGTGCCATGCCGACGGCAAAGGCGCCAATGGCCGGACGGGTGCGGGAAAAGGTCTGCATGGCCAACACAAATCCTTCGCCCGGCGGTGCCATGACATTTTCTTTGGGAACCCGGACATCTTT
>JARFPZ010000333.1 GCA_029288035.1 Desulfosarcina sp. | reverse complement strand
AAACTGATCTTGGATCCTATTCAGTGATGATCCACTGAATTTTTCTCTTAAGTTATTGAGGAGCTAACCGATCTAGTATTCATCAGTGTGCTGGGGGGTACTCTGTAATATATAATTCCTTAGGGCAAGGGGTGGTCCTTGTGGATCACCCCTATTTTTTTGATCATCCCCTCCGCAATCCATCAAAGACATCCTATTTAGTTCACCTGCTGTCAAATTTGATTTATCCTTAAAATTTTCCCCGTTAACTCAAATCGATTCAATAGTGAATTGTAAGATCCCACGGTATATCCCGAAATAATTTTATCATAGGTGAATAAAGAATCCGATTTTGCTTTAAAAATGAAAATTTATGCTTAAGTTAATTTAGTCTTAGTAACGTTAATAAAAAGCTTTTGATATGAATTCCAAACTAAAAATTGCAGTCGGCGCGATTATACTGCTGACGGTGACCGGGCCTTTAATGGCCGAAGTAAACTTCACAAAACTGGTGCGGAATATTCGCCCTGCCGTCGTGACTGTTGTTGTATATGATGCGAATCATCAGGTTAGCGGGATCGGGAGTGGATTCTTTATTGATAAATACGGACATTTGATAACCAATTACCATGTTCTGGATGGTAAATATGCCGCAGAAGTAAGAACTTCCGATGGGAACACTTATCCGATTGTACTGGTTGCAGCAGATAATAAATCGGTTGACCTTGTAAAAGTGTTGGTGGACATCCCCAGGGAAAAGGTTAAATGGTTAAAAGTCAGCCGAGAATTGCCGTCAATTGCCGAGCAAATCATGGTAGTTGGCAGCCCGATGGGACTTGAGCAGACCGTCAGCGAGGGCATAGTGTCTTCGATTCGAGAAATTCCATTGGTGGGAGAATTTTTTCAAATGTCAGCTCCGATTTCCCCAGGATCCAGCGGCGGTCCGGTAATCAATTTGAAAGGTGAGGTCATTGGTGTCAGCACGTTTCAGTTTGTTCGCGGCCAAAACCTTAATTTCGCCATTGCAGGGAAATCTGTGCTGAACCTAAAACCGGCCCGACACGGCCTGACTATTTCTTTGTGGACCTTTGCCAATAGTTCGCAGCAACCGAAGCTTGCCGAAGAGCTTTGTCGCCAGGGACACAGTTTTTCAATAAACGGCGATGACCAGAAAGCCCTTGAACTTTTCAGGGAAGCAATTGAACAAGACCCGAGAAGTGTCATGGCATGGAATGGATTAGGCTCCTGTCAGGTCGGACTGAACAGACCCGCTGCCGCCATAGAGTCATACAAGCAGGCTATAAAAATCAATCCCAATGACGAGACGCCACACTTCATTTTAGGCAATTTTTACGCTAAACTCGGTCGACACCAGGAGGCGATCGAATCCTACAAACAGGTAATCCGAATAAATCCTGATTTGGAATCCGCACACTTTAAGCTCGGACTGAGTTACGCTCAGCTTGGCCGGATTGATGACGGCAAAGACGCCTTTAAAGCAGTCATACAACTGAATCCGGACGCGGCTCCGGCCTACTTCAACATTGGCATTGCATATACCAAACTAGGCCGCTACCAGGACGCCATCAAGGCTCATCAGGAAGTTCTGCGAATCAATCCCGAATTTGCGCCGGCATACAACAATTTAGGCGTCGTATACGGCAAGCTGGGAGACTCGAACACGGAAATTAATTCCTACAAGGAGGCCATTCGGATCGATCCTGATTTCGCGCCGGCTCATTATAATTTAGGCTATACCCTCTTTCAAAAAGGCAACAAAGCGGCCGCCCTAGATGAATACAAAATCCTAAAAGGCTTGGACGAAGACGCCGCCGACAAATTGTTTGACCTCATTTATTACTAACGATGGAATTGGAAAAAGATAGCATATGCCTGCCTAACAGCAAGGTACATAACTGTTTCGGATGTAGCCCCATCAATCCATCGGGACTACAAATGAAATTTTACACAAACGACTCATTGGTCTTTTCCGAGGTAACGGTTCCGAAGAATCTGTGCGGATGGAACAATCTGATTCACGGTGGGATTCTTTCGACGATTCTTGATGAAATTATGAGTTGGGCTGCAATTTATCTGTTAAAACGGATCACATTGACTAAATCGATGACGATTGAATTCCTGAAGCCGTTATATATTGGACAAACATTGAGAGTCGAGGGCAAGGTGTTGGAACTAAAAGGTAAACACGAAGCAGTGATGGAAGGAAGCCTGTCAAACAGCGATGGAACAATATGCACCCGATCAACCGCAAATTTTGCCATATTTTCGCCCGCAGTCGCCAAACGGTTAGGAATTGCGAACGAAGAGCATTTAAGTTGGTTTGAACAAATTTATAATATGAAGCGACGGCATAAGAACGAGTAATAGACTGAATCGTTAATTTGCCCCTTTAATAAAAAAGCTAAAGAATTTTTCTTATGTTCCGAAAATAATATTAGGCCTGTGCAGTATATTAACACAGCGTCATTTACCTCCTTTCTGATTGGGGTGGCTTATGGGAAGCCACCCCATTTTTTTATATGGAGACCATGAGTAACGCCCCATGAGGGCCAAATCGGCGATGGTACGAATGCAAGCTGATCGAATGCCAAAAAGAGCCGCGCCGCACAATAAAATTAAGCTAAAGTCATCCGGACTGCCGCGAGGCCAACAGAGCACTTAGTTCAATGATAGTTTCAAGCTGCAACAAAACCGGATTGGATGCCATCATATCTGAGTGTTCGGCCTGGCGTTTCATTTTTTCGAACGCTTTTGTGGTCACACGTTCCGGACCAGCGACCAACCGTACAAAGGCCTGAAAAATGAAAAAACTCAATAAAAGTATAATTACGATCGAGCACAGGGCATGGAGAAAAAAGGAACCCGCAAGATACTCTCCCAACAAAAACCCCTTTACGGTGATCCAACCGCTGTAACCCAGAATGCCGAATGCCGGCAGGTTAAACACAATTTGAAATAGTATTCCCGACAGCTTACGTGAAACGCGTTCTATTTCAGATTCCAGGGTCTCGCTCCAGACCCCTGCTAATTTTTCGCTAAGCCTATCACCGCCAGGCAAAGCAGCATCCATCCTGCGAACGGCACCGTCAAATCCGCCGCCGATCAAAGACTCGGCGATATCCGGCCAGCTGCTCATGGTGGTGAGTCGGTATGTCCTCAGGCCGGCCCCCACTCGCTCATCGCTGCGGGCATCAGCCGTTGCCGATTTTGATTCTTTGAAGTGTCTCCAGGCTGAAATCATACCCATTATCTGAGTTACAGGTCGACCGAATCTGAAAAGGGCAGCCATGCCGGTCCCGAAAATAAGCAAACGGGCCCAGATGGCAATCATCCATCCCATGGGCCCGACCCACCGTTGGGCCAATTTCTGATAAACCATCAGTCCGATACCGAAAAGCTGTCTTGTATCATCATTTTTCATGGTGGTAACCGCTTCAAGAAAAGATTTTTTTTCTGATTCGCGGATTTTTAGCTTGGCCGTCTCCAAGGACGAACTGTGCCCGGAAAGCTCCTGTTCGACTTCATCGAAAACAAAATCCCGCAAACTTCTAGTATTCTCAAGCCGCCGATCCACCACATAACCGGCGCGGTTGATGCTGTCAAAGATCAGATTTTGCAATTCTTCAAATTGATCAAAATCATGCTTGGGAACTGCTGTACGGTCCCATTGCGGGTCTGTAAGATGCCGCCGGGCGGATACACACAGGATGTGGTCCACGGAGGTTTGCCAGGCTGCCTGGATATACGCTGAAAAATCCGGTAATATCCTATTTTTCAATTCCGGCTCATCCAGACGATCGCATTTATTCATCACGCTCACCAATGACTCTCCGTTAAATTTCCGGATAAACGGGGCCAGAAAATCGACATGGTCTTTTCTTTTGGGGTTTTCAGAGTCAAATACGCAGATGAGCATGTCGGAGCGCATGATGGCTTCACGCACAAGGGGGGTGTGTTTTTGGTAGGCCATGCTGTCGGTGTCCGGTGTGTCGATGATGATGACATGCTCCAATAGCGCCGCGGCCGGGCTGGACTTGACCTCCACGGAATCGCTACCGAGATTTGCGAAAAGCTGTGCCGCATCTCGTTCGTCGCTGCTGAAGACAATGACATGTCCGGTGGTGGGTCGCTGGTGTCCTGTTGGCGACAAATCATCGATCCCCGCCAGGGCATTTAGCAGGGTGGATTTCCCGGCGCCGCAGGGTCCGACAATGGTCACGACCAACTTCCGTTCGAAGCGCTCGGCAATCCCATCAATCATTCGGATGGCCTCATCGCACTGTTTTGTTAACCGTGTCGCCGGGAGCCATAATGACAGGTCCGCCATTGTTGATCTCAGCATATTGAGATCATTTTTAAAGCCTTCAATTTTGCCGAGCGCCTTGAGGGTGGCAGTCTGTCGCGTCGGTAGCATTAATTCTCAACTCCTTTCGCGCCGGCCTTTATTAATTGCCCGTTTTCACGGATCAGCGGTTCGGCGTCGGCGATATTTATTCGAGCACACTGCAAAATGCCGCCGGTTATGTTTTCCTCAAAGAGGTTCTGTACGGTTTTTAATTTATGGTTCAACCAGGTTTGTACAATGGGTCCCAGCATTTCCTCGATTTGTTTACGATCGGCTTTTTTCAACCCGGTGGTAACCGGTATCGCAAACAGCGCATAAAGATCTTTGGCCCCGAAAAGTCCGGCCAGTTTCACCTTTATGCCGGCTGCCCCCACCGGATCCCCGGTGGAAAGTACATAAGTGACCGCAACCGTCGCCGGCAAGACGTTGAGCATCGCCCAGAAGGTCTGGCTTATTTTGTGCCACAGCCCCATTTTGCGACGGAAATGATCGGCAAGTTGTTCGAGATCCTTTTCCATGTCCCTGGAAATCGATATAATGGACTCTTTTTCAGCCAGGATCGATTGCAAAATAGATTTAAAGTCCCTGGCACGCAGTTTTTCCTGTTCAGTCATCACCACCGGATGAGCATCAACCAAAAGAGCGAGTTTGGAATCTTCTCCGGAGGGCTCGGCCTGGGGATTTTGTACATTTTCCAATTTTCTTTTCGATATTATTTTATCATTTATTTCAGATACTTGTCGGGCAACAAAATCACTTAAGGTCCCACTGACGGATATCTGGCGGCTGACCGCCTGATAATGCATACTCGTCACCGCTGTCACCAAATCCTCATCCACTTTTTCTGCGAATTCCTTTGAAGCCGAGGGTTTCGGTTGCCCCGCAGATAACTGGTCCTTGGCCCAAACCGCTGCGCCAAGCAACATTTTCAGAGGTAATTCGATGACGCTGCCCGTCCTGCGCATAATTTTCACATGGGTCGGGTCCGTGGCCGCCCAAATCCGAGCAAATCGCCTCATGACGCGATCCATCGGAAAATGCTTCAACGCTTCGTGAACACAGTAGCCCTGGGCTGCTTGCAGGGCATCATAATAAAGACGCAGTTCATCGAAAGAAACTTGGGCATCATCATTTATAGTCCCAGCGCGTTTGTAGACGTCCCTTAAGATGGATGCATACAATTCGGACCGTAGCTTGGGTGCATCGACCGATTGCAGCGCTTCGGCAAAACCCGGGCTGTGGGCATCAACCGGTTTAAGTCTCATGAAACCCTTTCCGGCTGCCACATCATTGTCTTCATCGGTACGATAAACACCGAGAAGATACTTGTCTGCCAGCTCACCGTAAATGCCTTTCGCCACCGTCATGGCATGATCTAGCACCTCTTGTTGGGTGAAACTCGGGTAAACGCGATACACCAGAAAGCATTTGCGTTTACCGATCCCGGTGAGCATTTGCGCAATAAAATCGGTATTGTCGCGGTTGTTATAATTTGAGTTGGTGAAAATGTAGATTAGAATGTCCGAAGTTTCCAATGCCATCCGGGTGACCTCCCGGTTGGTGTAGGCACCTTTTGCACCGGTGTCGAAATCCGGGGTATCCAGGATCACCAGGTTGTTCATGGGGGATCGGTTCAGCACATAGAGCGGTTTTCCCGGAACCGTCAGTTCTTCCCCGGCGTTCAAGGGATCCGGAGCCGATTGGAAAGGTCGTGCCAGTTCGGTTAATAGATCTGTCTGCCCGGTCCGCACCGCCGGAATGGAAAAAAGCACGCGTCGATTCAATCCCGCAGTTCCCCCGGTGGGAGAAAGATGGTCTCCGATCAGCGAGTTGAAAAGGCTGGATTTTCCAGAGGAACCGCCACCGCAAATAGCGGCGACCACCGGAAAATCGGGTGTCAACCGGGAAAGTAGCTTGGCATCGACGATGTCGGTCCAGAAACGAATTTGTTCATCGTTTCCGAGTTTGAGTAACCCGGATAAACGGGGAATATTTTTTCTGAGTTTTTTTAGCGCTTCAAATTGTGCTGTTTCCATAATAATTCTAAATTCTAAAAAAATTATAAGCTCCTAATATGATCACGATCAGGCTGCGAATCAATAGACAAAATTACATATCATTTGGAATCCGATCTTGAAAATGATAAAAATTATTCTAAAAGAGAAAATGATCACAAGATCGACGGATAGTCCAATAAAGGTCTGATATATGACGACAAATCTTGCGGAATTAGAAATCTTAAGCCTTGACTGTCAAGCAACCGCAGCGAATCCGCACGAAGGGCATCTTCTTGAAATCGGCTGGTTTCCAACACAGGCATCTGCTGCCGATAATTCGACGTTGACTGGCCTTCAGGCTTATCTGGTTAGTTTGCCTGCTGGTGCAGTCATCCCGCGACCGGTTGAACGGATCACTGGGATTTCAAGCAATATCGCGACGGCTGGCATATCATCCAAAATCGTCTGGAAACGTCTGGTCGAGACGGCACAGCAAATCACTATCAGGAATCCGTTGTCATCTTGTCCACTGGTTATCCATTTCGCCCGTTTTGAAAAGCCATTTTTACGCCAGCTTTACCAAAAACACAGCCCAAAATACGCTTTTCCCTTCCAAATCATCTGCACCCATGAGATTGCGATCCGTCTGTTACCCGGTCTGCCACGAAGGGGTATCAGAGCGATTGCAGGCTATTTTGGTCATAGCATGCCTGAGCTCAAGCGCAGTATGGATCATGTTATCGCAACTGCATTCATCTGGAAACATTTGATCGAGCTATTAGATAAAACCTGCGGCGTATCAGGTCTCGACCAATTGATTGACTGGCTAGCAGCCACCAAGCCCCCCGGCCGATCCGGGCGGTCGTTTCCCATGAATCCCGAGGTTCACCTACAACTGCCGGACAAGCCCGGCATTTATCGAATGCTACGCGCCAAGAATGGCGATCCGCTTTACATCGGTAAGGCCAAATCCCTCAAGCAGCGGGTAAACAGCTATTTCCGGCAAAAAGCAGCCCACGCGGAACATACCCTGGAGATGCTGACCCAGGCCAGGGAGCTGGATTTTACCCTGACGGGATCTGCCCTGGAAGCCGCCATATTGGAATCCGATGAAATCAAACGCAGTTCACCTCCTTACAACATTGCCTTGCGCCGACGGGAGCGTGTACTCACATATTGCACCAAAGGCCTTTGCCACACAGCCCCTGTTGCCGAAGGGGACTATGCCGTGGGCCCCCTTCCCGCAGGCAGGTTTATTAAGACAATTACGGCGTTTGGCTTGTGGCTGGCTTATGGCATGCAAGTAAATGATGATGATCAGCTGGATACCTTACACTCCATTCTTGCCCTTCCTCCGGATTATGCACCAGAGATCGACTGTTTGAAGGAGGGTTTCAAAGAGTTTCGGGTAACGTACAGCAGTCGCCTGACGCATCAATCTGCTTTGCGGGTTCTAACTGCATTGGGCGCAGAGTTTTGGCGTAAGCGTCTGCAAGCCGACGCACTTGCTGAAATGGTCACTGAAACCGAAAATTACGACAAAAAACAAAAAGAATCCGGTCGTGAGCATGTTTGGACCCCCGAGGCAGTCGCACGCACCATCGAAAATATGATACGCCATAGCGCTCATCTGATACGACGCGCTCGCTGGTTCTGCCTGCTGAGTGAGTCCTCTCTAGCCTGGACATCCGCCGAACAGAGAGATAATTATAAAATATTGGTGGTTTTTGCAAACGGAGCCGCAGTGGATCGGAACATTGTAAAAACCGCAGAAAAGATTCCAGTACCTCCGGGCCGCGCGAAATCATTTCGATCCCGACAAAATAATATTGATTTGATAACCTACGATCGGCTGCGCGTCCTGACCACCGAACTGCGGCGGCTCGTTTCCGAAGGCCGGGATATCGAGCTGCGTCTCGGTCCCGGCGTGACCCTGAATCGTCGGGGAATAACAAAAGTACTGCAATGGGTATAATCCGTCTCCTGTTTCTGGCCGACACAGACCTGGGCTATGATCTTCCATTTCGCCCTCGAATTCAGCGCCGCCGAAGAGGACCGGAATTTTTCGCCAATTTTAAGCGTGCCCTTCAACCTGCAGTTGAAGGTCGGGTGGACTGCGTGCGTGGTACACGGCGGTGATCTTCTCTAATGAAAAAAAAGGGTATTTGATCCTGGAGTTTGAATCGGATGGTTTAAAGAGTGGCAGGTTAAGACAGTGGCGGTTTCATGAACTGCCCACCCGGCCCATGATTCAGCTCAATGTACATCCCGGGGACATGGACGCTAAAATTCTCAGGTCGTGGCTTGAAAACACCTTCGGTGAGCTGCCCCAGGACAGCATTGTCAAACTAAAAATACACGGTAGGATTTCGCAAACAGCCATGACGGTTTTACGCACCGCATCCCTGCGTGCTCTCGCTCCGCCGACAATGAATATCGGTACTGCATTTCAGGACTACAATTTCTTCTAAACCGCACAGAATGGTCTCGCCGAAAGGCGCCACGATATTATGAGTGTGGTACAGGCAGGTCTGTGTGAAACAAGTAACCATCGTGACTTCGATGAGGTTTAATCAACTTTATCAAAATTCATGTTTTGGTTCTTATTTGTTCTTTTCAGCTTTTCCTTCATTTCATTGTATTCCTGATCTGAAATGGCACCTTCATCTTTAGCCTTTTTTAAATCCAGCAGCTCCTGGCCCAAGGTAGGCTGCTGTTCAATCTTTTTACCCCCCGTTCCTACGGCAAGGCACGACACCAATGTAGAGACGAGGATCATCGCGAATATGGTTCCGATTATTTTTTTTTTCATAATTTCCTCCTTTAATCTATGTCGGATGCGTCGGAAGCAGTGAATTTTCTCCCGACTGTTGATCCACTGTCAGCGGGTCGTTCCGCCGTTTTTCACGATGGTTAAGTATCCTTTATGTTGAAAGTTTTAGCTTCTAACGAAATTAAAAACTACTGCGCCGCTGGGTTTGTCAAGTGAGAGTGGTCGCTCCTGTTTACCGGGTAGACCCAAAACAATTGTTAAGGTGTCGCTATCAATTTCATAAATTCCCAATATCGTCTTTCCGTTTTGCGAACGCTCGTGGGTATCATTGATTTGCAGATCGATCTTTTTCAAGACACAATTGCTATTCAATCTAAAACAGCCTTCAAACCAGATATCGAAATCTTCCCGAATTAAAGAAAAATGATTATCCTGAACAGTTAAGGTCCAATCAAGGAGTGGTTTTCGACTCTCACAACCTATCCATGGTCCTTCCAATTCAGTTTGACGGTTACATGAAATAAAAATCGTCGCGCAGAAGCAAATAAATAGTATTGGATTACCTACATTGGATTTCATGGTGTCTCTTTTATGTTGGAAAGCCTTTTATAAAACGTTATCTGTTTATCTTTCGTCTATGAATGTTCATGTCTATGGTAAATAACTTCTTTTAACGCTTTATTTGAAAGGGTTTATTTAGGCGGCTTCTGCAAAAGCCTGGTTTGTATCAAAAGCAATTCTCATTCTCAGGTTCTGATTTAATCTTTTTAAGTATTCTGCCTTTCTACCCCCAAAGCTGTCGGACAGGTCTTTTGCAATGCAAATGTTCAACTGTGCTTTTTCTTTCCAGAAAATTTTACTATATGGATGGAGATGAATCTTAAACATGATACTACCTCATGGACTAGTTATGAATGAATTAAGAGATAGCCTGCCCTCTATAATAGCAAGTGGTATGCCAGAATTTCAAAGGTCAGCGAGTGAAGGAAGATAAGATGTAAAAATTCAATCCATTTCTCAAAATAAGTAAAAATTTTAGAGAATGGAATTAGCCGCCCGTCTTGTAATTCAAGCAACGAAATGATGATAAAATTATAAGCTTGAATCATGAGGATAGTAATTTGTCTTTATTTAATTGTCGTCAATGGCGGGATCTCTTTAAACTGTGAAGTCAGCTAATATCAGTGTTCGGTATTGTTACAGACGGTGTTCATTATCGAACAGGTAGGGAGATTAAAAATATTATTCCAAGGTCTCCGACATAGTGAAGGTCAGCCACTGACTATCAGATCGATTCTGCATCTCAACCCAGTCTTCACTATCCGTGATGCGAACTCTGTATTGGTAGGTTTGTCCCGGTTTTAAAATGCCTTCGGCGACGGTGTCAGAAAGCATATTCTGAGTCCGGTCGGTCCCATAGATACGCTTGCCGGCGAGATCATTGATCACCAGGCGATAGTAAATTTCGCAATCCGGGTATTCTACCGGTGTCCATGAAAAGGTGGGTGTTTTGGAAGTGAGCGTCGCCCCTTTGGCAGGCGAGAAGGTAGTAATATCAGGAAATGGAAGTGCTCTGTTTACGGTTTGAAAATCGGTGGCCGTCCCGCTTAAACCTTGGCCTGTAACTTTAAAAGTATATTCACCCAGCGCAGGAGGTCCGTCAATTCTATACCAAAAATCCCTTAACTGTTCAAAGTATCTATAGTGCGGGAGGGTTACTCGTGATGGGATACCGTCTGGGCCTGTCAGCGTCACCGATATCGAATCCACGGCATCCGGTAATTGTCCAATAAAACTCTCTCCAATAATAATCTCAATATTGGTATTTAAGCTGTTATCTGATCTACGAACCTGGAAGACATTACCTTCAATTGCAATACCGGGTAATAAAGCAGGACTGATGATAGACTGTAAATATGGACTTTCATACCATTCACCTGCTGCCATGACGCCGCGATTATCTTTGATATGGGCAACATTCTCTAAAGGGTTTTTATTTACCAAAATAAAATCGGCGCGTTTATCAATCTCGATGGTTCCGAACTCATTTTTTCCGGTCATTGCTGCGACGACCCTTGAAGCATTGACAGTGGCGGTTGCAATGGCTTCATATGGGGTAAATCCATTTTCCACCAGAATGCGAAGCTCATCATGAACTGAAAACCCCGGTACAATACCCATAGCGCCGGTTCCGGCATCGGTTCCCAAAATGAGAGGAATACCCGCCCGGTGTAATTCAATCAACAGTGTTTTATCCAGATCATACTTAAAGGGTGCTAAATCCTTGATTCCTCCAAATTGAATCTGGTGCTTTTCCTTTCCCTGAAGTAAGGCTTGTTTGTACATTTGAGGTAAATACATGTTTTGCGACCGTGCCAGAAATGTGTTCGGTTCGAACAATTTTTGAACGATGACGTCATCTACGACCAGGGTGGTGCATACCGGGATGTTTGCTGGTTTTAGCTTGCTTATGATAGAAGAAAGACGCTTTCTTTGATTTTTATTAATACTTTTTATATCAAAACCTAACGAAACTTTATTCTGTTGAATTGCATTGTTGATGACATAAGGCAGCCACTCTTCCGGATTCAGATTTTTGGTTCTGTCGAAATCGATGAGCTCAAAACTTAATTCCTCAACGTGGGCGATTTCGTCCATACCGGCCGCGATAACACCATCCAGGCCCACTGCAAATGGAATATGTCCAATTGTATATAATTGCTGTTTTCGGGCTATCTCCATGACCTTTTGGTAATTTTCCTGTGACAAGTATGAGTAAAGCTTAATGCAGTCATACCCGGAGTTGCGTTTTAATACGAGTTCAGAAGGATTTTTCTCATGCCCTCGAATTGTTGGAGCAGCAACATATAAAGTTGGGCCGCTGCGCTGACCTGCTTTAATTTCAGTGCGCCATTGCAGCATAAAATCACGTCCATCGAGATCTCTGACCGTGGTAACGCCATTCGCCAGATACATATCCAACTGGGACAGCGGCCAATCGTTTCTTAAATGAACGTGCATATCCGCCAGGCCCGGCATCAGGTAGACGTCCTGTCCATCGATGACTTTGGCATTTTGCGGTATTCGGATTTTATCAGTGTCGCCGATTTCAGCAATTCTGTCGCCTTTGACCAGGACTGTCTGATTTTCAACGATTTTCTCTTCCGTCATGGGCACGAGGTTGACCTTTTTGAATGCAGTGATTCGCTCGTTATCTCCACAGCCCATGAATAGCAGGAATATCAAAATGATAGGCCAATATTTTTGGAATGGATTCATTATTATTATTTTTAAAACGTTTTAGACGGAATCGACAGGATTTTTTTGGATATTCACCTCTTGGCTTTCCGGAAAGGAATAAAACCAAAAGATAATCCTGACAATCCTGTTAATCCTGTCAAAAGATAAAGTTAAAATTAGAAACCAGTTCCTTAATCCCTACTTATAAGAGATCCGGAGCCGGATATCTTGGTATTGATCTGTGGCCGGCCTTTGTAGTACACGTCGCCGCTGCCGGAGATTTTTGCATCCAATGATTCGGTAGCGTGTACCCTGCAATTGCCGGAGCCACTGATCTTCACTAAAACATTTTTTGCCTGCACCTCAAAGGCATTAATTTCTCCCGATCCGCTGACTGAAACCGTATAGTCCTCCGCCTTTCCCACAAGATGGATCGAGCCGGAGCCGGAAATTTTAGTGTCCAGCATGCCCGTTTCTACCTCTAAATCGATATTGCCGGATCCGCTAATTTCCGCATAAAAAGCGTCTGCTACAAATCGGCTCTTGCCGCGTAAATCACCGGAGCCCGAGATGGCAACACCCGCCAAATCTTTAACGGTGATAAAAACTTCAAATACGGTAGGCCTCAAATGGTGCTTACCATGAGAGATTATCATCTTGTCGCCGCTCACAACAGTTTCAATCAGCGGCATGATATTATCATCGGTTTTAATTTTCAGCGTCTGCTTTTCACCCAAGGTTATCAAAACATTCCCGGAACCTTTCAAGTGTATTTTATTAAACTCCGAAACCTCTCTTTCCCCTGTGATAATATTTCCAGATCCGTTTGT
>JARFPZ010000332.1 GCA_029288035.1 Desulfosarcina sp. | reverse complement strand
AAGGTTCCCATCTTTTAAAAATTGCGTTAGGCTACACCCCAATTGAGTCAAACAAAATTGAAGAGGTATCTGGTATTAGGTATCAGGTACTGGCATAGGGGGAATTTTTTCCGATTTTAATATTTCAATATGGAAAAATTCATAAAATATATGCTGAATACCTATAGATACACTAATACCAAATACCCTATACCCAGTACCACCTTATTGAGTATCGTTTAATTAGCGTTGCAGAAGCGGGTTGGGTTCATCTGTCAAGGAATGCAAATGAAAAGGAGGTTATCATGGCCCATGACATACTAAAACTCAAGAGCGTTCATCCTACCAAGGGGTATTCCCACGCGGCCAAAGCGGGTAACACCCTGTATATTGCCGGTCAGATTGCCCAAGATGTGGATGGCAATTTAGTGGGCAAAGGCGATTTCGAAGCCCAGGTTCGACAGGTCTGCGAGAATTTAAAAAACATCGTCGAGGAAGCCGGTGGCACGCTGCAAAACGTTGTCAAGAAAACGACTTTTCTGACCCATTACAGCTACATTGAAACCTATCGCAAGGTTCGAAACGAGTATTTCCAGGCGCCCTGTCCGCCCAACACCTTATTGATAGTAGAGAGTTTGGCACTGCCGGAGTACATGATTGAGGTGGAGGCGATTGCCGTGTTGGATTAAACACAAAACAAAATGTTGGAAATGAAAAACGGATGGTGACACATCTTCAGAAAAAAGAATGATAGCAAATTCATCCAGCATAGATGTCATGGTAGAGTCTTCAAGATTACAGCCGGCTTGAAAAATTATTTCGGTAATATCTGCAACGATTCCGGGCCTGTCCTTGCAGAAGGCCGTCATGAGAATTTTTTTTTCCATTCTCATCCCCTTAAACTGCGTATTTTGATCTCAAGCTGGGCATATTGAGACCCTATTTAAATCAACTATTTGTTGGCAGATATATCCATTTTTTTTCGCAGGTTCAACCAGTCATTGATCTCCAGCAAGGCCTGGCTGAGTTGATAGCGTCCGCCGGCATAAACCCCGTAGTCGCCGCCACCACCCATGGCAGAAGCAAATCGAATGGTATTGGCATACAATTGCCATGTATCGGTCCACTTCTTTTCGATGGCTTCATCAAATGGATTGGCCTTGAAATCCGCCAATCCCTCGCGCCAGATGTCGCCCATGACTTCGCTTGCGAGCCGGATATCCCCGTTGGTTTCCTCGATGGTATTTTCGAATCTCTGCCAGTGTCCCTTTACCCAGGAAGTATCATGACAATTCAGACAGGCAGCCTGCATGGCCTTTTTGCGTGTTTCTCTTTCTTTTTCATCGATCAGATATTCCGTCGCAAACTCACCGTCTAAAGTGGCCGGCAGCGGCAGACCGTTTTTGTTGCGGATAACCGTCGTATCCGGGCTCAGCGGGTGGGGATGGGCGTAGATCAGACCGAATATGCGCCACGGCAGCCGATTGTTCATCTGGTGGGTTCTTTCAGACACCACCTCTTCATCCGTATTGACCAGCAAGCTAATATGGCAGGTGGCGCAGGTGGGTGCGGTGAAATCTTTGCCGATGGTCCAGGGCACCGCCTTAAAATCCCATGCTTTGTTCATGGCTGAATAGATATTGCCGTGTTTGCTGGCAGCGTATACTTTAAATGCCGGTACATCGGGGCCGACATGGCATTCTTTGCAGGTGTACGGCTTGCGCGCCATTTCAATTGAAAACGCATGGCGGGTATGGCAGGCGGCACAGGAACCCAGGCTGCCATCCAGATTCACACGGCCGACCCCCTGATTGGGCCAGCCTTCAATGATGGGAAAGTCCAGCTCACCGGCGGCTTCCGTGTCTCGGGTTTCAGTGCCGATTACCTTGAGTTTTGTCCCGTGGCAATAGTAGCAAGTCTCTGCCTTGGTGGCTGCATTGGCCGGCTCATAAACAATTTTGTCCTTATTTCTTGTTTTGGATCCGGTGATACTGAGCTCGAGCTTCTTATACAACGGGTTTGCTGCCAGATTATCGTAGGCATGCGACATGATGTTACGGGAATATTGTTCTGCTTCCTGCGCATGACAGGTGCGGCAATCGGTGGGGCTGACCACGACGTGAATATCATAGCCGTTGTGTTCGAAGGTGTCGGCATGGGCTTTGGGATTGAGCGAGTGGCACTCGGCACAGCCGACCACCGAGTTTTTCAAATTTTCAGGCACGTTTTTACTGGAAAGTTTACGTGCCAACCCATCCACGGCCATGGCATCTTGGGGGGTGATTTTCGCATGGCGGCTCTTTTGCCAGTCGCGAACGATACCGGGATGGATCGATGCATGACAATCGATGCATTCAGCGGTCGCCTCGCTGACAGCGTCATCCGCGGCGGATACGATGATGTTTTGAAAGAAAATGATCCCCATACAAAGCAAAATTCCGACTTTCTTCATTACAATCTCCTGATGCGATTATTAAGATGACGACATCCCGACAAATTAGTCGTTCCGGATCTCGGGTTTTTCTTTTATCGCATTGATAGAGATTAGACAAGTCGGAATTTGAGGCCTTAGCAGAGCCAATAATGATTCTTATTTTCCAGCGCCAATCAACGGCAATTCCTTGTCCACTTTAAAAAAGACCAGAAATTTGGCTTCATCCTTCTCATCTAAATATTGTCGGCGCCGCAATGATTGCAACAATTCAGTATCCTGTTCCTCCCGCACTTTGGTCAGAAAAAGCCTTTTCCCCTTATAGCCCGGTCCTTTTTCCATAAACAAATAGCAGGCATGAAAATTTGACTGCAGGTTATGATGGGTAAGTCGATCTCGCATGATCAAGGCAATGGTCCCATCGTCCATGAAATGAGGCCGCGCATAAACCGCCGCATCCACTTTGCCATCCCTGTCGGCGGTTGCCAGTATTGCCCTGCCTTCGGTTTTTTCAAAATATTCTTTAAGTTCCATATGGGTCTCCTCCTATTTGCTTCTCAGATGTCGATAATTTCGCGAAGAATTCAACTTTAGGTTATTTAAGGTCTCAATTGCAATGAAGTCCACTCTTGAGTAACGAATATAACAGACAATAATGCAGAAAGAGGGAATGAAAAGGAGCGTTGGTATGAAAATATTAGAAAATATTATCATTTCCCACAGCATTTCTTGTACTTCTTCCCACTTTTACAGGGACAGGGATCATTTCGTCCAATTTTTTTCTCGCCGACAATTGTTTTTGGCGGATTCAATAAAATTTCTAAATCGGTGATGTCCTCAGGCTCATCCGGTTCTAATCCGATTGTAAATTTCCAACCATTTTTTTCAAAAATCGAGGCGACTTCTTTCATTCGCTTTTCTGTTCTTACACGGACAACGGCAGGATTCTTTTCGGTACCTAGTTTTGCGGTCTTTTTTCCATCAAATACTTTTGCCATTTATTCACCTTTAAATAAAATTTCTAAGATTTATCTCACCTATAACCCGCCATAAGTGACAATTCTTTGTTTGACCACGGACAACAGACAACTAACAAAAAGCGTTTTTCACTCACGATTCCTCCCCGGGCCTGTTATACCAGGCGGCATACTCTAAAATTACATTTTCTGCGATGCTGTAGACCTCCCCCCGTGTGGACTCGCGTTCGTTCATCATATTGGCTTCACTACATAAACCATCCACCAGATCAAATACCATTTCATGCTCATCAGATTGCTCATGAGCAAGATAGGGCTCTTCATCAAGTCCCAGCAAGGCTTGAGCAATCGAACCGTCTTCGCATTCCGGCGGCAATTGATTGACTGCAAATCGCAAAATAGACGCGATCACGACACTTATTCGATGCGTGCGAGCATCAGGACCAATTTCCTTTAGGAGCGTGAGAAATGATGAAAAATGCTGATCGCCGACGATCTCTTTAAATTCGTCTACCATCCTTTCCATATTTCACCCAATGTTTAAATGTCTCGAAATTGCTAAATATTATCGGTATCGTCGTGTTGGGTTTTAGCACAAATGACTGTTTACCGGCGTCTACTCGTTTGACTTAGCAGAACCCTTAAATACCGGATGCTCGAAAGTAAAAGCGCCAGACCGATACCTATGTATATAATTGATAGATAGGGTTTTGGAATCGGGGATTGCCGCAGCAATGAGCCCATTGCCACCATTATGGCGATGATGATATAGCTCTTCCAGGTCATGAAGGCAAAGACACACTTCGACCCCTCCATCGGCAATATTCGTCCCAAATTTTTATCGACGAGTTTCAAAAAGCCAAAATGGTGTACGACGAGGGCCACCACGACGCCTATTCCGGCAAATAGGAAAGCGCCATGGGCATGAGATGCCTTTAACCAGGAAAATGATAGGTACAATAGCATGGTTCCGACACTCAGCCACATTAATCCGGCCAGAAACAGCAGCACCCGCCTGTTCACTGCCGGCTTAATTTTGGCCATCTTTTGATTCATAATTCATTCATTCGCAATGGGATTCAGGATTCAGCGACTGCCGGCAGAACTGGGGTCTGAGGAAGGCCTCTGGCAGGAGCCGGGACCTCGCTCTGCATGTTATCGCTGATTTGTAAATAAAAACATGACAACTAAACGAGATCCCGTCAAGGAATAATCCTCAAATCACCTTTTCTATTGGCGGTTTCCCCCAAATAAGTCGCATAAGCAACCTGCCAAAGGACAGTGACGGATCCCTTATGATAAACGATATCATAGGGAAAACACAATTCTCCGGATATCCAACGAGTCAAATTTAGCATCTTTCGAATATAATACAATAAGACAATTCTTTTTTAAAAAATTTCGTGGTTTTGACTTATATCAAGGAAAACACCACTGGTATGAGGCATATATAGATCAGGATTGACAATTCACCGGTCGACATTAGCGTTGAATGCATAGTCTGATTCGGAAAAACACCAAACCGAAAACCAACTTAAAGCGAAGGAGAAAATCATGTTTTGTTATCAATGTCAGGAAACTGCCAAGAACGAAGGCTGCACGGTAAAAGGCATGTGCGGCAAATCGGAAGAAACGGCTAATCTTCAGGACCTTTTGATCTATGCCTTAAAGGGCGTTGCCGTCTATGCGGAAAAAGCCAAAGAATTCGGGATTTCAGATAAAAAAGACGGGTTGTTTGTGGCCCAAGCCCTTTTTAACACCATCACCAATGCCAATTTTGACAATGACCGCATCATCGATCTGATTAAAAAGGCTTTAAGCCGCAGGGAAGCTTTGAAAGTGAATTTCCTGGCGGCTTACAAAGAAAAAAACGCCCGGGAATTCGATGAAGCCCTCCACCATTCGGCGACCTGGTTTTCCGGGGACGTGGCTGAATTTCACGAAAAGGCCAAATCCGTCGGCGTTCTATCCACCGAAAATGAAGATGTGCGTTCCTTAAGGGAGCTATTGATCATTGGCGTTAAAGGAATCGCCGCCTATGCAGACCATGCCGCCGAATTGGGGTTTGAAAAAGATGAAATCTACGATTTTTTCATGGAATCCCTGGCCTCGACCACCAAAGACCTTTCCGTGGATGAGATGATCGCCTTGGTGTTGAAAGCCGGTGAGGTCGCGGTAACCACCATGGCCACCCTGGACGAGGCCAACACCACCACTTACGGTCAGCCGGAAATCACCGAAGTGAATCTCGGTGTCGGCAGCAATCCGGGTATTTTGATCAGCGGCCACGATCTGAAAGACATGGACGAACTGTTGAAACAAACCAAAGGCACCGGCGTGGATGTATACACCCATGGTGAGATGCTGCCGACCAACTACTACCCGGCCTTCAAGAAATATGATCACCTGAAGGGCAACTACGGTGGGTCCTGGTGGCACCAGAACAAGGAATTTGAGTCTTTCAACGGACCGATTCTGATGACCTCCAACTGTATTGTCCCCTTGAAAAAGGACAACACCTACCTGGACCGCCTTTTTACCACCGGCATGACGGGCTACCCGGGATCCAAATACATTGCGGATCGTCCTCAGGGCGGCACCAAGGACTTTTCCGAAATCATTGACCTGGCCAAAAAATGTCAGCCGCCTGAAGAAATCGAGACCGGAAAAATTGTCGGCGGATTTGCCCACAACCAAGTACTGGCCCTGGCCGATAAAGTGGTGGATGCCGTCAAATCGGGTGCCATCAAACGATTTGTAGTTATGGCCGGTTGTGACGGACGTCAAAAATCTCGCAGTTATTTCACCGATGTGGCCGAAGCACTTCCCAAAGATACCGTCATCTTAACGGCCGGTTGTGCCAAATACCGCTACAACAAGCTGGACCTCGGCGATATCGGCGGTATCCCGCGAGTTCTGGATGCCGGTCAGTGCAACGATTCCTATTCCCTGGCGGTCATCGCCCTAAAGCTCAAAGAAGTATTTGAGTTGGATGATATCAACGATCTGCCGATTTCCTTCGACATTGGCTGGTACGAGCAAAAAGCCGTTGCGGTTCTGCTGGCCCTGCTGCACCTGGGGGTCAAAGGTATCCGCTTGGGGCCGACACTGCCGGCGTTTCTGTCACCGACCGTAGCCAAGGTGCTGGTTGAAAATTTTGACATTAAACCTACCGGCGAAGTTCAGGCGGACGTGGACGCCATGATGGACGCGGCCTGATTTCCAGCCAACAATCCTATGATTGCTGCACGTTCCGCAGTGTTTAGGACAGATCGCCTTCAGCCCGTCTCCAGCGGAGACGGGCTGAAAAGATTGTTAGCCATTTCCACAGTTTCTATCTCGATCAGATTGGACGCTGGCGGCCAGCGGCGACGCTTTCATGAAACTACCTATGAAATTGCTCTTGCCCCAAAAGCGAACCGTTGACCCGCAAGAAAAATCTCTTCTTTAGAGTTTCTTTTTTTATCAAACTATCCGCTTTCCAGGCAGCGGCTGGGCTGAGACTGGTTTGAATGGCGGACCAGAGCCTGCAGCCGCCATTTAAATTTTAGGGATTACAAAATTCATATTGTGGATTGCTTTTCGTCCTTATTTTTTATAGATTTCTTAGTCGAGATTTTATGGAGGATATTCCTCTCGAGGTGTGGCGGAAGGAAAATTAATAGGTGGAAAACCACTGGGATATATCAAAGTTATCGGACACCGGCCCTCTGCCGGTAACAATCGTTTCACCCATCGACGGTGCTGAAATGGTCCTGGTACCCGAAGGTGACTTCACCATGGGTATTTCCCAGGAAGAGTTCAACCAGATATCGTTGTTAGATCAACGGGAAAACCCGGTGTATACCAGTGAAATACCCGCTCGTGTGGTCCAGCTAAAATCCTACTACTACGATTAACGGCGCCCCCTGGCTCGGGTTTCGCTGTGTTAAGGAAATTTCTGTCGTCGTACAGTGAGGAGATATTCGATAGTTTAGGACCGGGATGCTGAAAATCATGCTTACTTTCAAAATGATACCTGAAATAATTGATCCCGCTTTTATTCCTCATAGATTGCTCGTAAAAGCTAATTTAACAGAATAAAAATGGGATGAAAGCTAAAAGCCTTGCTATGCATGATTTTCACACGCAGCATTTTTGCCTTGAGCCCTGAGCCTTTAGCCGTTTAGCCGTCCGCCTGCAAATTTGACATAACCTGAGTGGTGTCAAGCTTCGGGATTCAACCTCACCTTGAATTCTCGCTAAAAAGTATTAAATTTCGAAGGGCTTCGTAATGGTGCGCTAAATTTCAAAAGCGGAGAAATCTTACCATGTCAGAATACGGATATTTGGAAGGCAAACGAATTCTTGTCGTTGACGATGAGCCGGATGTGTTGGACACTTTGGAAGACCTCTTATCGATGTGTGAGGTCACAAAGGCTTCAAACTTCCAGGACGCCCAAGAGTACCTGCAAAGCCAATATTTCGACATCGCCGTTTTAGATATCATGGGCGTTGAAGGCTACGATCTGCTGGAAATCGCCAACAATAAGAACATTACGGCCGCTATGTTGACGGCCCATGCCCTCAGCCCCGAAAATCTCGTTAAATCTTTTAATGAAGGGGCCGCCTCCTACTTGCCGAAAGAAGAAATGATTAACATTGCATCCTTTTTGAATGACATCCTGGAAGCCAAAGAAAAAGGAAAAAATACCTGGACCCGCTGGTATGATCGCATGGGCTCCTTTTTTGAAAAAAGATTTGGCAAGGAATGGAAGGAATCGGATCAGGATTTCTGGGAGAAGTTCCCTTTTTATTAAATCGAAATTGATTTCACCGCAAATACACGAAGGACGCAGAGTTATTTTTCTCTCTGCGTTCTTTGCGCCTTTGCGGTGAATAAAAACATCTAATTGAAAATCCAGATGCCCATCTTACCGCGCAGCTTAAAAAAAAGGTGCAGAATGAACCCGCAGGACTCATTTTCCTCCATAGACAACATCTGCGAACAACTAAGACACGGCCGGTACATCACCGATCAATCATTGGCGACGGTCCTTTACCTCTCCTACCATCTCCACAAGCCCATTTTCCTGGAAGGCGAACCGGGGGTTGGCAAAACGGAGGTTGCCCTCGTCCTATCCGAGCTCCTGGGCGCCAGACTTATACGACTTCAATGCTATGAAGGCCTGGACGCCGGCTCCGCTTTATATGAGTGGAACTACCCCAAGCAACTGCTTCGCATCAAAATGGATGAACAGTGCAGCCAATCACCGGAAGAAATGGGCCAGGTCATATACACGGAACCGTATCTGATAAAACGGCCGTTGCTGGAAGCCATCATGAGCTCCCAGGGCAAGGCACCGGTTCTTTTAATCGATGAACTGGATCGGGCCGACGAGGAATTTGAAGCCTTTTTGCTCGAGATACTCTCGGATTTTCAGGTATCGATCCCTGAAGTCGGCACCTTAAAGGCGACCCACAAACCCATGGTGGTCATCACGTCCAATAGAACCCGGGACGTCCACGATGCCCTCAAGCGGCGATGCCTTTTCCACTGGATTGACTACCCGGATCTGGAAAAAGAGTTAAAGATCATTCAAGCCCGGGTGCCGGG
>JARFPZ010000287.1 GCA_029288035.1 Desulfosarcina sp. | reverse complement strand
GGGAATGCCATTGCTCCTGCCGACACCGCCTTTTACAATCGGTCAAGAGCTTGAATTTGATCCGTTAACTTATGCCAATTTTGTCGGATACGAACAGAAATTATGTCTGTTAGAGGTGCAGAAAGCGATAATTCGTTATGTAATTGAAAGAAATGAGAACACTCATCATCAATTCGAACAGTGATTCCAAGATGGCCAAGTAATTGACCCTCAAGGCCCGTTTCCACCCTCAAAAACCCTTTAGCAGGGCATGTTAGAGGAAGATAGAGAAATTGATTTGGACCCGACTTGTATAAAAATTATTGAAAAATTTTATGAGGATTCTCAAAAATCCAACCCGCACAAGCCGAAATGATTTGCCACAAAGACACCAAGACACAAAGCAAAACTTTTAGATAATATTCTTCTTCGCGTCTTTGTGTCTTAGTGGCGAAAATGTTTTTCCATAAAATGCTAAGAATTCACAACTAAAACGCTATAAAGTTGCAGTTTTTGGGAGGAAACCATGAATGATGTAAATGGCGATTTGGCAACACCCTATGTTAATGTTCATCAGGATAAAGAGCATATCGACAGCTATTATTCCAGATCGTTAGGCAATGAACCGCCCCATCCCGAGCTGAATGAAGAAGTCAAAACACCGGTCTGCGTGATCGGCGGCGGGATGGCCGGATCGGCGCTTGCTCTGGGGTTGGCGGAGCGCGGGGTGAAGAATCCGGTCTTAGTCGAGGCGAATCGGATCGGCTGGGGTGCTTCCGGTCGAAATGGCGGCTTCATCTCAGCCGGTTATTCTTTGCCACCTTTTGATATAGTTAAAAAAGTGGGGGAGACCCAGGCCAAAGAACTGTATGGTTTAACCCAATCGGCGATGAAACTCATTCGCCGGCGCATGGAAGGCGTCGAGGATGATCTGCTGGACCCCAACACGGGCATATTGAATATTTCCTGGTTTAATGAAACCGAAAAGATTCGATCGTATGTTGAACGCATGAACGAGGTGTTTGGTGAAAAATTTGAATTCTGGCCGCAGGAAAAGGTTCGTGAGTATTTCACAACGGAACGATACTATGACGCTTATTTCAAAACCGGTGGTTTAATTGCCAATGTTTTAAAATATACCGGTCACGTCGCCAAACTGGCAATAGGCCTTGGCGCCCGGGTATACGAGAAATCCCCGATAACCAAGGTTAAAAAAATCGATGACCACTGGCGTGTCGAAACCAGGCGGGGCACTGTCATTGCCGACCAGGTCGTTTATTGCTGCAGCGCCTATATCGGGAATTTAAAAATGAAACTGGCCAATGCGACCCTTCCGGTGGCAACCTACGTACTGCTTACCGAACCTTTGGGTGACCGGATGCAAACGGCGATTCGCGCCCTTCATGGGGCTTCCGACAACCGCACATCTTCTAACTACTACCGCCCGCTGCCCGACGGCAGGTTGTTGTGGGGCGGCCGGGTATCCATGTTTCATCCCTCCCAGGCGGCGCTCAAGAAAATTATGATAAAGGATCTTTTGCATGTCTATCCCCAATTGGCCGGGATCAAGGCAGAAGTGGCCTGGGGCGGATACATGGGATATACCAAACATAAAATGCCTCAAATCGGGAGGCTGAAAGACGGTTCCTGGTATTGTCAGGGTTTTTGCGGACACGGCATGTGCTCCACCGTGGCCGGAGCCGAAGTGGCGGCAGCCGCTATCGCCTCAGGTGATGAAACCTACAAGTTATTCGAACCCTTTGGACTCGATTATGCAGCCAAACCCTTTGGACCGGTGGTGGCTCAAACCGTTTACTGGTTTTATCAAATCAGTGATAAAGTCAAAGAGCGAATGGTTAATTAAATGGAGCTCAAAGCTAAACTAGTCCAGATCCAACTGTGCCTTACATCGATTACATTTTACGGCGCCCCGGAAAACTTTATTGCCGCATTCAGGACAAATATAGCGGGCCTCTTCATCTTGAATCCACTTTTCGGTACCAACCTCTCGCCAATATGGAATAGCCCGCAAAATAACCTTTTTACCAACAGTCATTGGAAAATTTTCAATATGCTTACAAGGAAATTCATCGCATTGATGACATCCGCTGTAGCCTTTCGCTCTTGTGCAGTCCCTAATCTCACACTGTTGGCAATGCATAAACTGTTCATCAGATAAGCAGCCACGGCATCGAATATCTTCCGCGGAAAGGGTTTCACTATTAGGCAGGGTGCCTTTGCCGGCAACTTCTCCCTTGTAAAGATTCGCTAACCGCTCCTTAAATTTGTGATTATTATCGCGGTGCGCGATATAAATGGCACAAACTCCGCAATAAAGACCACAAGGAGAAATAAAATTCGGATTTATCTTCATAGCTCTACTCCCTTCTGATTCATTGTCTTAAGATATCTAAATTCGCCTAAGAGATCAATATCGTTGAATTGGCGATCCAGCCCTGTTGTTTCAATATCTAAATAAACGGTTGATTCTCTGAACTCGGGAAATAATCGCCAAGATTGGTTTGATGGCAGCCGCTTTGAGAAATATCCTGGATTGCCTTGATCTAAGTGTCGTTTGGATTCTCCAATTCCCTGCTCTAAGAAATGCTTTCGGCCGGCAGAAATTGGAATCGAAATGTCATCGCAAAATGATTCCCAATCGCTAAGTCCAGATTCCCAGAGGCGCCGTTCGGTGATTGCTCCGATGCCTTGAATATGTATAAATGTGTTTTGAAGCATAATTCAACCTATATCCGGTTTTTGTCAGATTTTAAATAGCCAATTTATTTATGACAAATCCTCAGAAAACTGAAGCGGTTATTAATTTTATTTTCGTTTCTACAACG
>JARFPZ010000286.1 GCA_029288035.1 Desulfosarcina sp. | reverse complement strand
CAGTGCCGATGAACCGGGTGAGATTTCCTCAAACGCCGAGTTGATGGCTCAGGCCAAAGAAATAGGCAAAAAATTAGCGACGTATTAATCGGATGGGCTGATCGGTTGCGGTCTATCCTATCGAAAGGAGGTGAGGATTTTAAAAATAGGCCTTATTGATTGAGCTGCCGGGTAGCTGTCATTGATCAGAGACACCAGGCTCGTTTGTTTTATCCACCATTTCGTGGATACCTACCCAACCGTTGTGATTTTTTTAAGGTGTCTCTTAATTCTAAATTCATTTTACAAGGAGGTTGAATAATGAGAGGAAGAACGAAATCATTTACACTGGTCGTATCTTTGGTTTTTATTTTCATGGTCATGTTTTCCGCCGGCAGTGTCTGTGCCGAAGATCAAACCTATGCCATGGTTGTATTCCTGAAGGGATCGGAGTTTTTTAACTGGGCTTATGGTGGGATGCAGGATGCCGCCAAACTTCTGGGGGCTGACATCAAGACCGAACTTCGCGGCCCGGCCACATGGGATGCATCTCAGGAGGCTCGTGCCATCGAACAGCTGATTGCCAAAGGCGTCAAGGGTATTATTGTGACTGCCGGCGATGCCACCACCTTGAACCCGGCCATTGATAAAGCGATGGCCAGAGGCATACCGGTTATCACGTTTGACTCCGACGCTCCCGACAGCCAGCGGCTTTGTTTCGCCGGCACAAACAACTATGAAGCGGGCAAGGTGGCCGGCAAGTCCATGGTAGAATGGCTGAATGGTGAGGGCGAAGTCGGTATTTCCACATTCCCGGGCCCGAATCACCTGGTGGAGAGGATCAGAGGATTTAAAGACGGTCTGGCCGGCTCCAAGGTAAAAGTAGTGGCGACCTGCAACGATGAGGGCAAAGTGGCGGCGGCTGAAAGCGCGATTACGGCGATGCTTCAGGCCCATCCGGAAATCGACGCCGTATTTGCGGCCCACGGGAATCCCGGCCCCGGTGCCGTCGCCGCAGTCAAGAACGTGGGTAAAGAAGGAAAGATACAGATAATGGGTTTTGATTTCGGAATGCCGGTGGTTGAAGGTATCGACAAAGGTCAGATCCGGGGAACCGTCGGCCAGAATCCCTATCTGATGGGTTATGTAGGGATGATGATGGCCTGGGCTGCCAATCAGAAGACGAGGGTCGATGGCATGCATGTGCCGCCCAGCATTAATACGGGAGTTCGAATCCTAACCAAAGAAGACATCGGAGTTTATAAAAGCCCACCTGCCTTTGTGTCAGGCAAATGATAGTTGGTGCAATCATACCCAATAAAGTGACCCTGCGGGGAGACAACAGTACTGATTATCTATGAATGAAACTTATAGGTTTCAGGTTTCGGGTGTCAGTGAGTTGAAGAGTTAAATCCTGACACCTTATATGAAACTTCGTATGAGATTGTGCCTGGCCGAAACCATGAACAGGCTGTAGGTTAGGTTGCGCCGTAGGCGTTACCTGACAATCCTCGGGTGATGCCAGATAAAGGGATTTGTCAGGGAACTCGCTTCGCTCGCACCCTGACCTACTGAGTTTCTTTTCCGATCAGACTGGACGCTTGCGGCCAACGGCGGCGCTATATGAAACTTCGCGAGACCAAACAGCGAACCGCAGAATTTCGAATATCGAACCGCAGAATTTCGAAGGGTGGTTTCGCTTTGCTCATTCTTTTTTTATAAAATAGACAGGATACATTCCTTCGACATTCGATATTCATGATTCGATATTCGATATTCTCTTTTTCAGAGTTTCTTTGCCGATCAGACTGGCTGTTTTTTTGGCTAGCGGCTCCCGCTCGTGTGAAACATTAAAAGCGAACCGCAGAATATCGAATATCGAACCGCAGAATATCGAAGGGTGGAATCGCTGCGCTCAGTCTTTTTTTTATAAAATTGACAGAATACCTTATTCGATGTTGGACGTTCATCAGTTTCTTTTCCAATCAAACTGGCTGCTTTTCAGGCCAGGCTGAACACTGACACCTGACACCATCATTTTTATAGGACAGAGGTGGCCAACGGATTAACCAGAATGATACGCAAGCTGTCTGAATATACGAATTTGGGACTGCTCGTAGTGACGGTTCTATTGTTTCTCGTGATGAGCATCGTCTACTCCCATTTTTTTACGCTCTACAACCTGGAAGTGATTGCAATGGGCTTTGTCCAGGAAGCCATAATGGCCCTGGGCATGACGATCGTTATCATATCCGGTGGGATTGATCTTTCCGTCGGATCCATCCTCGTGTTTTCATCGATTCTCGTGGGGCTGTTTCTTAAAGCGAAATGGGGGATCGCCGTTTCGATAATTCTGACGCTTGGAATTTCAAGCTTTATCGGGTTTGCCAACGCGGTCATGATCAACCGGCTGCGTGCTCACCCTTTTATCGTCACTCTGGGAACCATGACGGCCGTCAGAGGATTCGCACTGGTCTTGACCGGCGGCCATCCGGTAACCGGTTTCCCGAAAAGTTTCTTCTATATTGGTCAGGGCTACCTGTTCAATATCCCCTTCCCGGTGGTTTTATTCGCCCTTCTAGCCATTGTCTTTCACGTTTTGCTCCGAAGAAACCAATATTTTTCTCAAGCCTATTTCATCGGCAGCAATCCAAATGCCGCTCGCCTGTGCGGCATGAATGTCGAACGGTTTCGATGGGTCACGTATGTCATCAGCGCAATCCTAGCGGGAACAGCCGGTATCATTACAGCCTCGCAATATATCAGCGCAAACGCGAGTTTCGGACTGGATGCAGAGCTACGGGTTATAACCGCGGTGATTATCGGCGGCGCCAGCTTAAGCGGCGGCGTCGGAACCATCGGCCGAACGGTCCTGGGAGTCATCTTCCTTGCCATCGTCGCGAACGCATTGGTTCAAGCAGGCGTGCCCACTTATTGGGAGAAAATCGCTTATGGCGCGATGTTGGTTCTGTCCGTCATGTTGGAACGGTATTTCAGGTACAAACGAACGGGTGTCGAAGAAGCGTGGAAAGATTTTATGTTGGGGGGTAAGGTCTAAACAATGACCGATTCTTCGAAATCCGTGCAATCCATGGTCACATCCTTACGGGTAAGGGAAGTACAGTTGCTGCTGTTGACCCTTCTTGTCGGTGCGATCATATCTATTTTAACTCCGAATTTTTTGACCGACAGCAATCTCAAATCGGTTGCCATGGGGATGACCTACGACCTGATTGTGGCCCTGGGAATGACGTACGTATTAATTCTAGGTGGTCTCGATCTATCCGTCGGCTCCAATATCGCGCTTTCCGGTATTATAACAACGCTATTGCTGCAAAAGGGATGGGTCGGCGTACCGTTGGCAATTTCTATCGGATTGGGCATGAGTTTTCTAATCGGAGCGATAAACGGAGCCGTCATTGTACGATACCGCATAAATCCTTTTATTGTTACGCTGGGCATGATGTCTTTGGCCAGGGGTGCGGCGATGGTGCTGACATCCGGTTATTTTGTCACCAGTCTGCCTCAAAGTTTTTTGATCATCGGGCGTGGTGAGGTGATGGGGATACCCTTTCCTGTTATTGCCTCAGTGCTAATCTCCATCGTACTCGATTTTCTTTTAAAAAACTGGGTTTCGCTGAACCGGGCATTTCTTGTGGGAGCAAATCCCGACTATGCAGAATTGTTGGGAATCAACGTCAAAAGAACGGTTTTTCTGGGGTTCGCCTTGTGTGGCCTTTTATCCGGGGTATCCGCGATATTCATGTGCTCCAGATTGGCGATGGGATACGCTCAGTTTGGACTGGAAATTGAACTCAGGGCCCTTGGCGCAGCAGTTATCGGCGGGGCGACATTTTCCGGCGGACGTGGCAGCATCTGGGGAACATTTTTAGGCGTCCTGCTCTTAGCGCTGATTAATAACGGATTTGTTTTGATGGATGCCTCAATATACTGGCAAAAAGTCGTCAACGGCACGATTTTAATCGTTGCCATCGCAACGGCTGTCCGTCACGCCAAGAGTGGGTGACGGGGGTCTAAAAGAAGGAATCAGCAACATGAAGACATCAGAGATCTCAGAGGAGAAACGGCAACCGATCTTGTCCATTCGTGGGGGATCGAAGCGATTTGGCGGCATACAAGCCCTTGACAATATCAATCTCGACATCTACGACAACGAGATCCTGGCGCTGCTGGGAGACAACGGCGCCGGAAAGTCCACCTTGATCAAAGCGATATCCGGTGCCCATACCCTTGATGCGGGAGACATATACTTTGGCGGAAAACAAGTCCAGATTACGAAACCGGAGGACGCCCATAACCTGGGTATTAAAACGGTTTACCAGGACCTGGCCTTATTCGGGATTCTGAATGTTACCGTCAATCTTTTCGCCGGATCCGAATATACGCGCTGGGGATTTTTGCAGAAGAAAAAAATGGACAAAGAGGCTCAGGCCGTGCTTTCGAAATTGAAAACCACCATAAAATCCCTAAAACAAGAGGTGCGCTCTCTTTCCGGCGGCCAGCAACATTCGGTCGCCATTGGGAGAGGTGTTTTCATCGGGCACGATCCGAAGTTGATAATTATGGACGAACCGACTGCCGGACTCGGCGTCAAACAAAGCCGAGAAGTACTTCGCCTTCTGAAGGAATTGGGTCAAAATTATGCGATCATCTTTATCACACACAACTTGGAGTATGCATTTGAAGTGGCCCAAAAGGCCGTCGTTCTTTGCAGCGGCCGGATCGTTGGTAAGCTCGACATGACTGAAGCCAGCCACAGCCAAATCGTCAGCCTAATGATGGGCGTTGAACAAGCGGCCTAATGAGTTGATTCAGAAAGCGATGGCGCTGAAAACAAATACCTCTGAGAAAGAAAAGGCTTACATAAATGCACTTTCAGTGCGTTACACCGGCGCGGAAACCCCTGATCGTACCGCTTTGGATCATTCTTATGTTTAGGCAATGCGCGAGTTGCACCATCGCTATCCCGAGGATCTCGATGCAGCGACCCTTTATGCCGAGGCGGTCATGGATTTGAGACCCTGGTCCTTAACCGCCTCGCGCTTTATGGGTGATACGCAAACCACTATGGCAGCTTTAGAATCGGCAGTTTCAGGCACTAGATAGATATCGCTGATATCTTTTTTTGAAAAGTTAGAACAACCCAAAGCTGAACGTAAACATTTGCTGATATAGGGCTTGAATGTTCTTTATAATTAAAAAATTGGATAATCGACTTCGATACTAGTGTTATACATCAGGACTTTGAAGCCATACCTCCCATGAAAACCGCTAATTTTATGGACTTGTGCACTTGACGATTTAAAAAAATCGCTGTAGAATTGTAAACGATCACAATCACGATGGCTTTAAATCCAAATACGAGGAGGTCAGATGAACAAGGCAGAGTTAATTGAAAGAATGGCAAAGGATGCAAAAGTGACAAAGGCCGCTGCGGGCAGGGCGTTGGAGTCCTTCATGGACGGAGTGACGAAGGGCTTGAAGAAACGAAACAGCAGGGTCACCCTGGTCGGTTTCGGTACATTTAGCAATGTTTACCGAAAAACCCGCAAGGGCCGCAATCCCCAGACCGGCGAAATGATCAAAATCAAGGGCAAAAATGTTATCAAATTCAAGCCCGGCAAAACGCTTAGAGAAAAAATCTAGCCCGACGTTTATTTAACTGAAAATTCGGGGCAGCTAATCATAGCGGATGATGGAATTGATTAGCTGCCCCTCGCATTTTAGCTGTAAATGCTTTCAATCCATTAATAGGAAAAAACTCTATGCCACATTTTGAGACGTTTTTAATTCGGATTTAATGGCCAATCCGATTTTTTCAATTGTGTACGGCTTTTTGACATATTTCCCGGCTCCCAATCTTTGAGCCTCCCTGACACGCTCGGTCTCAGAATAGCCGCTGGCTATTATAGCTCTTTGTTGAGGATATTTTGAATTTATCCTTTTGTAAGTCTCCAGTCCATCAATTCCTGGCGCCATTATCATATCGAGCATTATTAGATCAGGTGAATTAGACTCAAGATATTCACACGCTTTTTCACCACTGCATACTGTTTCAACTGAATATCCCAGTTGGGTCAATATCTTGGATGCAATTTCAAGTTGTTCTTTAACATCATCAACTACTAAGATATGTTGCCCATTACCTTTATAATTATCGAATGAAAGGGGCATCTCCATACGCCTCGCAGTCTCTCTTGTCACTGGAAAATATAATTTTATCGTGGTACCTTTTCCTTCTCTACTTTCTATGTGAATGTAACCGTTATGATCTTCAACCGTACCCCATACAACGGCCATACCTAAGCCGGTTCCACTGCGACCCATGACTTTTTTGGTATAGAACGGTTCGAAGATTCGATTTATATCATCAGCGGCAATTCCAATGCCACTGTCTGATACCGTCAATCCTATATAATCTCCTTCTTCCACATCAACATTTCCGTTAATTGGAAAATCGACATATTTATTTGTTGTCTTTATTTCTATACTTCCACCCTCTGGCATGGCCTCAGCAGCGTTGGAAACTAAATTCATAACTGTTTTGGATAGATGGATCGGGGACCCCATCACATTCAATAAGGCCGGATCTAAATGTGATTCAACCTTAACATTAGGATGATATGATTTTAATTTTTCAAACTGTGGGCTTATCAGATATTCGTCGACAAGGTCATTTAAATTCACAACCTCCGATACCGAGACCCCCCGACGAGCTAATGTCAATAGATCCTGGACAATGGCCGCGGCTTTCTTGCCCGATTCTCGAATGGTTTGTATCGGCCCGATCAAAGGGCTATCATTTGGAAGATCCATTAAGATCAGATCCGGATAACTCACAATTCCGGAAAGAATATTATTCAAATCGTGAGCAACCCCTCCTGCAAGGGTGCCGATAGCCTTCATTTTTTGAGCCTGTTGTAATTTTTCTTCATTTTGCCTCAAGGCCTCTTCCGCTTCAATTCTCGATGTTATATCTATAAGAGAGGCAATGCTTCTTTGAGATCCCGGAATTACACTGATTTGTATAAAAGTCTTTTTAATGTTGCCTTTTTTATCAACTATATCCAATGTATATTCAGAGGGGAATTCTCCAACATTTCCTCTTCTAGCATAATGATAATCAGTGATTCGTTTCAGTTCCTTTTTTGAAACCAAATCAGTTGTTTTCAGTTTACCTTCAATTTCAGCTTTTACATATCCGGTCATATCTTCGGCTTTTGTGTTAACTTTTGAAATGGTCATATCCTCTTCAATAATAAATGTAGCCGTTCCGGTATTCTCAAAAACACTACGATATTTCTCTTCATTTTTTTTGAGGGCTTCTTCAACTTTTTTTCTGCGTTCAATCTCATCTATTAAGTGCTGGTTTTTGGCATTAAGTTCTTGCGTTCGTTTTATGACTTGTTTCCTCAAAATCATGTTCAAAACCAAGAATATCAAAATTAAACAAATCGCACCCACACTTAATATAATTAGCCAGATGGGATTTATCTGCACAGTATCAACACCCACCCATTTACTCAGAGACTGGTAGTATATTGAGCTCTTATCACCTTTTAATTTTCTGAGATGCAAATCTATAGTATTGATCAATGCCTTGTTTTTACCTTTTGGAACGGCGAAACTTATCTGCTGAGGACTTAAAATTATTGAAGTTTTATTGATATGGTACTTTCGTTCATTTTGATGCCCATATAGGTAATTAACAAGGCCCGCATCGCATTTCCCGGATTCTACAAGCTCTAAAACCACATCATATTCAAATGCTTCGATGAACCGACACTCAATTCCAAATTGTTCAGTGAGCTCTATTAATCCTTTGAAATATATATCATTTTGCATAACCGCGATTTTCTTTCCCTCAAAATCAAGAATAGATTCAATCCCTGATCGCTTGTTTATATATATTTGTCCCCAATTGCTTAGGACATTTTCATATGTGAAATCAAAAATCTGATTGCGTCGCTCAGAAAATGCAATAGCTCCTAACATATCCAATTTACCGGATTTCAAATCCTCATAAGATTGGATCCAGGAATCATTGACATAGTCAATTTCCCATTCTTCTTTTTTGGCTATATAATTCAATATGTCTGCAAAAATACCTTTTACATTACCATCGTTATCTGTAAATAGAAGCGGCTTATTTTGGTAAACCCCGACCTTGATTTTGGTATCTGCATTCGACTGAGTTGGAAGGAATAGCGCTATAAGGAATAACAAACAAAAATAAATGAGCGTAGATTTTCGCATATTCTAATTCTCGCATCAAAGTGAGTTGGATCAATTTGCCAAACGGTAAGGAATTTAGGAAAACTCTTTGATATTTTTCACTATATTAATATCGGATAAACTATTTATATCTTTAGTTGACAAATCAATATGGAATGACGAATGAAGATTGGCGACCAGAATTAAAGTCGTTTAAGAATGAGTTTCTTGTACAGCGGCCTGAGCTGCCGCCAGCCGGGCTACCGGCACGCGAAACGGACGTAAATGAATAACGTTTAGGCTTCAGCACAGACAGAGACGGAGCAGATACAATGGAAGTTTTTATATTTTGATAAATCTGTATTTTAAAACTATCTAAAAGTCAATTGTTTTATATTATTTACTAAAAGTGAAAGTATTCTAAATCATCTGGGTTAACATGCACCCCACTCACAACCTTGTCCTTTACGGAAATACCGGCTTCGTGAACTTTATTAGGATCTCCGGATACTAATGGATGCCAACTCCCTAATTTTCTGCCTTCAACAAGAGATCGGTAGGCACAACTGTAGGGCAACTTTTTAATTCGGTTTATCCTATCCGGAGAAAGCGCCTCGCAGTCCCGTTCGTATGAGAATCTATCTTTGTAGACCAAGCAGCGACAAGTGGATATGTCTAAATACCGACATGCAACCGCCAGCAGCTTGATTTTACCTGTCTTTCCATCTTGAACACTATGCAGGCAGCAGCGTCCGCAATTATCACAAAGGGATTCCCATTCAGCCTTTGTCATCTCTTTTAGGCTTTTGGTTTTCCAAAATTGATTTTGTCTTTGTTCTATTTCCATTATCCTTAATTATTTTTAAGGTTGACAAAAAGGGTGCAGAAAATCACAAATGAATGAATTCATCAAGAAAAAAACGGTTGAATAAGAAGCTCAATCCAGATAAAGAACCTGAAAACCGTAAGGAACTGAATATGCAATGTAAATGAAGGAGGCTGTAATGGCTTTAGATGAAAGAAGGGTTGCCTTCATCGGTGCCGGTCATATAACAAAAATCATTTTGGATAATCTGGTTAAAACAAAAAAACTACCATCCCATCGGCTAATTGCCAGTGATCCGGAAAAGACCAAATTGCAGCAGCTTTCAGATAAATATAAAATAATCATGGCAAATGACAATGTTGAGGCTGTTGACAAGGGGGATTTTGTTTTTGTCAACGTTCCGCCCCAGGTGGTAGGGGATGTCATCGACGAATTGAGCCTGAAAGGTTTTCCGAATGACACGCTCATCATTACTCTGGCTGCAGGCATACCGATAAAAGCTTATGAAAGACTGGGGGATAACATTCCCGTTGCCAGAGCGCTGCCGAATCCGCCCAGTCAGATCGGCATGGGCATTGCCGCCTTGGCCTTTAATCCAGACGTAACGGATGAACAAAAAAGTGATATCTTCGAGCTTTTTGCCGCACTGGGAGAATATGTTGTTCTCAGAGAAGAAAACATTAACACCGTGATGGCCTTGAGCAGTCCGGTGACAACCTACCTTTTTTTTCAATCGTTGATAGATGCCGGTATTAGAGCGGGTATCGACCGTGAGACCTCGACCAAAGTGGTTTACCAGACGATTGTGGGCGCCATGGAGATCTGGAATCAACGGCAGATTTCACCCCATGAGTTATTGTCCGAAGCCAGCACCCCGGGGGGAATTTCCGTAGAAAGCATTTTTACATTGGAGAAATATGCGTTTAGAGCCGCACTGAACGAGGCAATTAACACTGCTGTGTTGAAAGCCGAGAATTTAGGTGACAAAGTTCAGAAGACATAGCTGCTTCATTATTAAGACAGAATAAGAGATGATGAAATTTAGCGAATTTCATAAAAAAATTCGGAACATCCTCGATATTGATCTGCCGGCGGCCGGACCCGTCATCAATGAGGGCCGGCTCATGGCCGAAGATGTAGAAATCGGTCGTACGGCATTTATGGACAAAGTGGGTTTGGCTTCGGAAGTCGAATACAAAAAGGCCTGCATTCGCGATAAGAAAGTCATGTTCCATGCCCATATCGGGATGGGATCCTGGCAAGCGACGGCCGAGGCCTTGAATACTTTATATCAGAACAGCCGGGAAATGGGCTTCAAGGTGGATCGAGCCGGTATCTGTCTCGACCGGCGGATGGGATTGCCCGCTAAGTTTCGGGATATCGTTCCGGCTGAAACCGGACCGATGCTTACCAGCCCTGAAGCATGGATCCAAGTCGGCTCGGCCGCTCCGATTCAACCCCATATGGGGGATTTCATGATCGGATTCCCGGCATCAACCGAAAATACGCTGAATGCCCTTCGGGCCGGTGTCACGACCATCGGGAATCTTTCTCAGTATTTCGCCCACGAGGTTCCCATGTGGCACGATCATGTCCGCACCACCTTTGAAACGATTCGGGCCTTGTCACTCATGGGCGCCTTACGGGATCGGGGCACCCTCATACACTCCTATCTGGAAGACGGCTACGCTGCCTTGTTTTCCGATTGCGCCACTATTGCAGGCTGGGCCTTACTGGAACAGTATATTGTTGAAGATCTCCTGGGGGGAAAGCTATCCCACTGCATTGGCGGGCTGACCGTCGATCCGGTAAAACGGGTTGGCTGGGTCTTTGCCCTTCATGAAATCCATCAACATGATTGTCTTGGCTCCATGTTTTATGGAGACACCATTTCGTTTACACACAATTTGGTGGCCAACCAGGCTTTGGTGAGCGAATATCTGCTCTGGGATATCATGGCCCAATTTGAATGCCCCACCGGACATGCCGTTTTGCCCCTGCCCGTATCCGAAGCCATACGGACGCCCTCAGCCGAAGAGATAGCCGATGCACAAAACCTGGGTCATCGGGTGGAGGATACGGCCCGCCGACTCTATCCTCACATGAATTTCGACTTATCCCATGAATTCGCCCGTATCGTGACGGCAGAGGGAAAGACTGTCTTTGATAATGCCATGGCGGGCTTCAAGGAAGCCGGCGTGGATGTCTGTGATCCCATAAAACTGCTCTATTTGCTGAAGCGCCTGGGGCCGGGGTTATTCGAAGAGATGTTCGGGGCCGGTAAAATAGATGTCGCTTATTTAAGGGGCAGAAAACCGGTTGTCATGACCGATGTATTCGAGGCTTCCACGACCTTTTTAAAGCATTACCGCCAGTCAATTGTCGAACATGTGCAAAACAGGACTTTGGCAGGCCGACGCTTCCTGATTGCCTCATCCGATGTCCATGAACATGCCATACTGATCATCAATCAGATTCTAACCGAAGTGGGAGCGGAGATAACCTATTTGGGTGCCGAAAAAAATCCGGATACAGTCGTGACTGAGGCCCGCCGCCATAAGGTAGAAGCCATTCTTCTCAGCACCCATAACGGTATGGCATTGGAATATGCCCGCAAAGTGAAAGCGGAGCTAAATAAACAACATCTAAAGATACCGGTTATCATGGGTGGCGTCTTGAATCAGAAGTTTGAAGACCAGGCCTTACCCGTGAATGTTTTCAGTGATTTAAAAGAATTGGGTTTTTTTCCATACAAAAGTTTGGATGGAAAATTGACTCCCTTTCTGGATTTTAAGGAGGAGGAGTGATGTTTAGTCAGACGTAATACTCTTATGGCCCATTCCTTCAGATCGAATCGGTTGCATTTTCGCTTAGTATCGCAAAGAAAGTATCGCATGTTTCGGGCACTATTGCCCTTGATGGTAAAATCCCTCAATTTTCCTGATATATTCTGGAGCCAATCCAAGATCCCGCGCACCGGTGAGCATGATTTCCACATAGCTGCGGGAAGGCGGGAAGGGGCCTTTAGGATCGATCACCCGATATAAATCAGCCGCATGGAATTTGCCGTCTTCGCCCAACACCAGAAACGTCTCCCTTTTATACAAATCTTTGTAAACACCTTCCAGGTTATCGAGCGTTATGAGCTCCTGCTCGGTTACTTCGTAAAGGGCGCCGTGAACGAGTTCACCGGGGGCCTCCATAATGCCGCTATAGCCCCCCTGGCGTTTTTCCGACCAGAACGGGAACTGTACTTCAAAGTTGGGCAAGTAGCCCTTCATGGCAAACTTCGCGTTCGGAATCAATTCTCTTTTGACAAAATCGATGCTTAGATTAGAGCCATAGCCGAAATGATACATGTACGATTCCTCCTGTGGTATGGGATTCCTATTGCATATGATGCGGCATTTTCGCCGGCAATGCCGCTGCCGGGTATTCAAATTCGCAGGGTGGCCGTCCTTTGGTGCGCTAAAACAGAGGGTTTTGTTATATTATCTTTGCCATGTTGTTTATGCAACTAAGGGGTTTGCGTTTTCATCGGCGTATACGGCCCCAAAGACTCCCCGCCGTCGATTGTAATTGCTGTACCGGTAATATATTTGGCCTCGGAAGACGCTAAAAATGCAAACAGCGCGGCAATTTCTTCGGTGTCCGCATGACGCCCCATGGGGATCCGGGCGTTGACCGCATCCATCATTTCGGCGGTGTATTCTGCTTTTTGCATGGGCGTCAACACATAACCGGGACAAATCGAATTGATTCTGAGCCAGGGCGCACATTCCATAGCGATGGTTTTGGTCAGGTTAATCACGGCGGATTTTGATGCATTATAATCCGCATAATACGGATAACCCGCAAACCCGTTGGTTGATGCGGTGAACAAAATTACCCCGGATTGCTGCGGTTTCATGCGTTCAATGGCTGCTTTGGCGCACAAAAACATCCCGTCTAAATTGACGCGCAGCACTTTCGACCACTGGTCATAGTCGATTTTGGTAAACGGCTGGCGAACACTGATACCCGCATTCGATATCAAAACGTCGATCCCGCCCATGATTTCGTCGACTTCCTTAAATGCCGCATCTATTTGATCCGGACTGCTCACATCTGCACATACCCCGCCTCTTAGCGGTGGCAATTGACTCTGGGCGTTCTCTAGTGCCTCCTGATTGCTGTCCAGGATAACCACCTTGCTGCGCTCATTGATAAAACGTCTGGCTGTCGCATATCCGATTCCGCTGGCGCCGCCGGTGACGACCACTCGTTTATCTTTAAGGTCATCGTACATGGTTTTTTTCTCCTTTCCTTTTACTACCAGTAAATCCGCACATGGCTTTATCAATTCTGCGTCAGGGCGTCAATAACCTTTTCCAAATCAAATCAGAAACCTGTCCTATCTTCTGCTTCCCATTTCTCCATATTTTGTGTAAGACTACTTTTTGATTAGTTAGTGCCCATCCACAAAAGACCTTTTCCAAAGATGGGCACTTTTTGGTCCCACAATCAGCCGTTTAGATTCACAAGGAATTTTGCGAATACATGGAAGGCCAACCAACAAAGATTTAGGATTGTATTCGCTGTTTAAAAAGGAGAAAACAATGCAAGGAAAAGAGGCAATCATCAAACACATCGATCAGAATTTGGCCGACCTTGTAATTAAAAATGGGAAAATCCTCACCATGGATGCCGCACGACCTCTGGTGGAGGAACTGGCGGTTCGAGGGGACACCATCATCGCGGTGGGAAATGATGGTGAAGTTGAACCCTATATATCTTCTGACAGCATCGTAATCGATCTGGAAGGACAACTGGCTGTTCCCGGTTTGATTGAAGGGCATGGTCACTATATGTCCCTTGGTGAATCGCTGATGGGGCTGAACCTCAGACCCGCCCGAAGTTGGGAACAGATTGTTAATATAGTGGCCGGCGCGGTGGAAACGGCGACCCCGGGGGACTGGATTGTCGGAAGAGGGTGGCATCAGGATAAATGGGATGACCTGCCGTCCCCCATTATTGATGGGTTTCCAGTGCATCATAGACTCAGTGAGTACAGCCCCAATAACCCTGTCATTCTCATCCACGCAAGTGGACACGGCGTTTTAGTCAATGCCTTGGCGCTGGAGCAGTCCGCTATTTATCCGAATACGCCCAATCCCGCCGGCGGTGAAATAATCCGTGATTCACATGGAAATCCGACTGGAATGTTGCGAGAAACCGCTCAGGATGCTGCCCGGGAAGCGCTGGCAGTGAATCTGTCGAAACGCCCAATTGATGTGATTGATTCGGAGCGACGACAGCAGGTCAAGCTCGCCGCAGAAGAAGCAATTGCCAACGGCATCACCAGTTTCCACGACATGGGGGAAACGTTTCAAACCATCGATTTCTACCGCATGATGGCGGATGAAGGGAATCTGCCGCTACGGCTCTATGTCTGTGTCCAAGAGCCGAGTGAGGTGATGCAGGATAAACTCGCCGACTACCGGATGGTAGGCTATGGGAATAATTATTTAACCGTACGTGCCATCGGAGAAAAAGTGCTCGATGGCGCCCTGGGCGTTCATGGCGGTTGGCTGTTGGAACCTTACGACGACATGCCGGAGAGTTCGGGATTCAATGTCGTGCCTCTGGTGGACCTCCGCCGTTCAGCCGAATTGGCGATCCGACACGATTATCAGATGGCCATTCAAGGAATTGGAGATCGGGCCACGCGTGAGCTTTTGGATATCTATGAGAAAAATTTCAGACGGAGCCCCGCTAAAAAAGACCCCCGCTGGCGAATCGAACATTGCCAGGTCATTCATCCGGATGACCTGATTCGTTATTCGAAACTGAATGTGATCGCATCCATCAGAGGCGTGTTCGCAACATCGGATGGCCCCTGGGTCGTCAAGAGGCTCGGTGAAAAACGGGCCCGGCAAAGGGGATACCTGTATCGAACGCTTATGGAATCAGGCATTACCGTTATCAATGGAACCGATCCCCCGGTGGAAGATATCAATCCAATCGATAATTTCTATCGATCGATTACGCGTGAAATGGAAAATGGGGAGCTCTTTTTTCCGGAACAGCGATTAACCCGCCGGCAGGCTTTAGAAACCTATACCGTTAATAATGCCTTTGCCGCTTTTGAAGAAAATATAAAAGGAAGCCTGACCCCCGGCAAACTGGCGGACATCACGGTTTTTTCCCGGGATATCATGACCATTCCTGAGAAAGATATTTTAAATACCCAAATTGCCTATACCATTATTGGCGGAGAAATTAAGTATCAAGGATCCTAATCCGGCCAAGCCGGTTGGAGCGAAGCGTAAATCCCGATTTATCGGGGAATTGAAGATTGAGGAATGAAGATTTTCTAAAGGCTCCGCTTTGTGTCTTGGTGTTTTTGTGGCAGCTTTTTCTCCACCATGCATGGACCTGGGATTGATGTGCGCCATTGTGGCAATTTGTTAAACCCGATCCACAGAAACCCAATGCCGGCCATCAGCGCCGAAAAAGACAGCATCGCCCAAAGCGACAGCGGTCTGCCGGCATAAGCTTCAAATAGCTGTGATCCCAAAAATGGTCCCATGGACCACCCGATGCCCTGCACCAATCCGTATAAGCCCATATACCGACCGACTCGGTCCTGGGGCGCCAACGACCCTGTTGCAGCGGTGGTCGCAGGAATGGATATCATCTCTGCCAGGGTCATTAGAACAATACAAAGGATCAAATGCGTCCAGTTTAGACTTAGACCAAACCCTAAAAGGGCAAACACATAAATAATGGCCCCCAGTCCGATTCTCAAAAATATATTATTTTCTTGAAGTTTCTTGTTCAGGTAAACCAGCGTCATGATGACGATCGCGCCGTTCAATGTGTATAAAAGCCCCAGCTGGCTTTTGCTGATGCCGACAATTTTAGTGGCGTAGATCGAAAGGGTGGACACGAATTGCGATACGGAAAGAAATAATAAAAAACAGAGCATTAAAAACAACAGAAAAAAACGATCTTGTTTTAGGATTTGCGGAAAGGATATATTTGAAGCTTGATCATGAACGGTGTTTCCCTCGTCCGATGGCAACTCCGGGCATAATTTATAAACAGTCAGCGCCGTGAGCAAACAAAAACTGCCCGTCAACAAAAAAAGCAAGGCAAATGGGGTTCGTGCTAAAAAAGCACCGATGGCCGGTCCGATCATCCAACCGATGTTTAGTCCGACTCTAATTTTACTAAAGGCCAAGGTACGGTCTTTGACATGGATTAAGTCGGTGGCGTAAGCATTGGCAGAATTTTGGAAAAACGTACCCAGAAAAAAGGCGAAAAAAAGACCCATCGTAATGACCAGAAACGGTGCATTCGTGGCAGCCATTAAGGCCAATGAAAAATGGGATACACTGCGTAGTAAAGGACCGACGACCATGACGATGCGTCTGCCGAAGCGGTCGGCTAAGTATCCGGAGAAAGGCGAACCGATGATCATTGCTAATCCCATAACCGGGAAGATCAATCCCACCGTTGACATGGGTATTCCGCGGATTGTATGCAAATAAATGGGCAAGAATGGAAAAACAATGGAACCAGCCAACGTATTGAAGGCAAATGTGATGGATATTATATTCAGCCGTTTCTGCGCCGTTTGATTGTCGATGGATTTGATATTCGACTTCATTGCGTGCGTGTATTTCCCGTTGGCTGCTTATATGAAACTTAACGAGACCAAACAGCAAACCGCAGAATATCGAATATCGAACCGCAGAATTTCGAAGGGTGGTTTCGCTTTGCTCATTCTTTTTTTATAAAATAGACAGGATACATTCCATCGACATTCGATATTCATTATTCGTTATTCGATATTTTCTTTTTTGATCAGCTTGGCCGTTTTTTTAGCCAGCGGCCGCACTCTTAAGAAACTGCATTAAAAATACGGCTGGGCACAGATAACACAAAACCCGCCGATAGGAAATCATAATAAAACCATTGGCCCCTGATTTTTATTCTATCACGAAAACCTGGTCCTCAGGGCCAGGTCAGATTTGATTGGCTCTGCCTAATTGAATAGAGCATTTTAAATCCGAAGCACGAAATGCGAAACCCGAAACAATATCGAATGACCAAAATTAAAATGACCCAAACAAAAGACAAAGTCCGGTATTACAATGTAAGGGTCGTTTTGTCATTAGAGCATTTGATATTTGAATTTGTTTCGAATTTCGATATTCGAATTTCGAATTTTGTCGATCAAAGTAGTTTAAATCATTACCTCTGGGCTTAAGCCAAGGCCGGGCCCTTTGGTCAGCGAGGAGAAATCATGGATGACACGACGGTTATTCGAAAGGCAGCTTGGGTCATTGCCTGGGATGAAGATAAGAACACGCATACCTATCTTAAAAATGCCGATCTGGTTTTTTGCGGCAGCCGGATTACGTTT
>JARFPZ010000276.1 GCA_029288035.1 Desulfosarcina sp. | reverse complement strand
AAAGGAGATCGCACCATGAAAAAGGTTGTGTTTATTTTGCTGGCTTTGGCCTTAATTGTGCCAGCTACCTGGGCCATGGCGGAATCACCGCAAAAAGGCGGAAGTCTAAACATCTGCGTGGGGGATGAACCACCGGGGCTGGACCCCACGGCGAGTGCCTCGGCCGCCATCGATCGGGTGGTATACGCCAACATTATGGAGGGGTTGGTCAAGGTCGACCGCAAGGGCCAATTTGTTCCCGGCCTGGCTACCAAATGGGAAGTTACCCCGGACGGCAAGATCTATACATTTCACCTGCGCAAGGGGGTTTCATTTCACAACGGTGAACCCTTCAACGCCCAGGTGGCCAAGTGGAACCTCGAGCGCAGCGGGGCGGAAGGGACCCAGAACGCCCACCCGGAATTTTTCCGCGTGATCGAAAAAATAGAGACCCCCGATAACAACACCTTGAAACTAACCCTTAAAGATGTGGATGCCCTTTTTATTGTCCACATGGCTGAGGGCGACGCAGTCATGCTGCCGATGAAGGGGTACGAAAATGCCGCCGCCGCACCGATCGGAACCGGGCCATTCAAATTTGCCAAGTGGAACCGGGGCGATAGCGTGGAGATGGTCAGAAACGAGAATTATTGGAATGACCACCTGCCTTATCTGAACCAGGTGACCTATCGGTTTATCAAGGACCCGAGTGCTCAGGTCGCCGCCTTGAAGGCCGGTGACGTCGATATCATCGGATGGCTGTTTGCTCCCGAACTGGCGGCGGATATCGCCAAGGACAAGCGCTTCAAGGTGCTCGCGGGTGCTTCGACCTCCGAAGTCATTATGTCCACCAACAATAAGGTCAAGCCCTTCGACAACAAGCTGGTGCGCCAGGCCATGGCCCACGCCATCGACCGCCAGACGGTCATCGATCTGATTATGGCGGGTTATGGCACCGTCATCGGCTCCCATTGGCCGCCCGTGACCCCTTACTACAAGAACATGACCGGCAGGTTCACCTATGATTTGGAAAAAGCCAAAGATCTGATGGTACAGGCCGGCTACCCGAATGGTTTTGAGGCAACCATCAAGCTGCCGGCGATCTACGCCTATGCCCAACGCGCCGGTGAGGTGATTGCCGACATGCTGGGTCAGATCGGCATTAAGCTCAAGATCGAAGTCGTGGAGTGGGGTTACTGGCTCGACCGTGTTTTCAAACAGAAGGATTTCGAGCTGACCATGATCGGTCATGCGGAGCCCTGGGATATTGGTATCTACGCCAATCCGGACTATTATTTTCAGTACGACTCCCAGGAGTTCCGGGATGCGTATGCCAAAGCGCTCAAGGCCCCTAATGAAGTAGAAAAAACAAAATGGTTCGGCCGCTGCCAGGAACTCATCGCCGAGGATGCCGTCAACGGCTTTCTATTTCTGACGCCATCGCTGTCGGCAATGAAAGTCGAGTTGACGGGCTGGTGGGAGAACTATCCGACCATCGCAATGGATTGCACGGAAGTGTGGTGGAAAAAGTAAAGATGACCTGGTTCTGATTTTGTCGGTCTAAAAACGAACGGGCAGCCTGTCAAGCCGGGCTGCCCGAATTACGATCCCATGCCGCGCTATCTTTTAAAAAAACTGATCACTCTGGTTCTGCTCCTGTTTCTGGTCTCCATTACGGTGTTTTCGGTTCTGTTCGTTCTGCCCGGAGACCCGGCCCAGATTATACTCGGGATCCATGCGACCCCCGAGGTGCTGGCGAATCTGCGGGCCGAACTCGGTCTGGACAAATCTTTCATGGGCCAATACACGGACTGGATCGGAAACCTCCTGCTGGGTCGGAGCCAGCAATCTATACATTACAAGATGCCGGTGTTTGAATTGATTTTGGGCAGCCTGGCGGTGACCGGTCCGATGGCGCTGATCGCCATGCTGTTCGCCCTCGTCATCTCTCTGCCCTTAGGTATATTCGCCGCCAGACATCAGAACCAGCCAGGCGATGTGACGGTCATGGTCGGCACTCAGCTCGGGCTCGCGACACCGGAATTCTGGCTCGGGATTCTGTTGACACTGCTGTTTTCGGTTCAGCTGGGCTGGTTCTCGGCGGGTGGATTCCCAGGCTGGGAGAAAGATTTTTGGGGATCGCTCAAAGCACTGCTGCTGCCGGCGTTCGCCCTGGGCGTCATTCGTGCCGCCATCCTCACTCGGCTGACCCGCTCTTCCATGCTGGAGGTTCTGCGCGAAGACTACGTGCGCACGGCTCGGGCCAAGGGCCTCAAGGAGCGAACCGTTATTTACGTGCATGCTCTGCGCAATGCTCTCGTCCCGGTCTTGACCATTATGGGTCTTCAACTGGGTCAGCTTCTGGCCGGGGCAATCATTATTGAAAATGTCTATTTCCTGCCCGGATTGGGGCGGCTGGTGTTCAATGCCATCGGCCAGCGTGATTTACCGGTGGTCAGGGATATTGTTTTATTTATGGCGGCAGCGGTGGTCGTGGTGAATTTTGTTGTGGACATGGCCTATGCCGCGCTGGATCCAAGAATACGGCTGCAGTAGTTGCAGAAATGCCTTAGCCAATTTAAAACAGGACACGGATTTTTACAGATCTACACGGATTTTTTAATTAAAGTTTATCTGAATGAGCAAGTATTGCAAAATTATACCCTTATCTGTGTTCATCCGTATTTATCCGTGTCCCCAATAATCTCCATGAAGCGATATTTCAGCAATAAGAATTTTACGGCTGGGTTTATCCTCTCAGCGGTTGTCGTTTTGGTTGCACTCATCAGTCTGGCCTGGACGCCCTATGACAGCAACCGAATGAATGCACGCTCCCGACTCCAGGCCCCTTCTTTAGTCCATCCACTGGGTACCGACCACTATGGCCGGGATATGCTTTCCCGGGTAATGGTAGGTGCGGTGAATTCGATTATTGTCGGACTCGTCACCGTGGCCATCGGGTTGAGTGTGGGTGTGATCTTGGGTTTGGCGTCCGCCTATTACGGTAAATGGGTGGATGAATGCATTATGCGCTTTTGCGATCTTTTATTCGGATTTCCGGCAGTACTGTCCGCCATATTAATCACTTCTATTCTGGGACCGTCCATGGTCAACGCCATGCTGGCCATCGGTATTTTTTACATACCCATATTTGCGCGACTGACCCGAGCCGTTTCCATATCCATCTGGGAACGGGAATTTATTGCTGCCGCGCGGGCCTGTGGGGTCAAAGAATGGGCCATCACCTGGCGGCACGTGCTGCCGAATATTCTTTCGCCCCTGCTTGTTCAGGGAACCATTCAATTTGCGGTCGCCGTTCTGGCCGAAGCCGGACTCAGCTATCTGGGGTTGGGCACCCAACCGCCCCATGCGTCCTGGGGGCGAATGTTGAACGAGGCTCAGACATATATGAACCTTTCGCCCTGGATTGCCATTTTTCCCGGTTGCGCCATTGCTTGGGCAGTGCTTGGATTCAATTTGCTAGGAGATGGGCTGCGGGATACCCTGGATCCCAAGATGGTGAGGGTGAGGTAGAGGGGTGCAGGCAAAAAGGCAAAGGGCATAGGGCAAAGGGCAAAGGGAATAGGGCATAGGTCAAAAAGAAGAATTCGGAAGTCGGAATGCGGAAGTCGGAAAAAAGGACTTCAGATTTGCAGCGAGGAAATATGGCACCATCGCAGGATGTCATCGATAAGGTATTAAATTGTATTGATTCAGATGAGTTAATTAAACTCACTGCGGATCTTGTTAAAATCAACTCGGTCTGGGATCCGGTTGCCGGGACCAGTGAGCAGATCGCCGCGGATCATGCGGTCCGCTGGGCGGACCGGCAGGGATTTGAGGTCCAGCAGGAGGACGTCGCTGCCGGCAGACCGAACGTGATTATCAGCTGGCACGCCGGCCCCGGTGGGCGAACCCTCATGTTCGAAGGCCACACCGATGTGGTAACACCGGGAGACATATCCGCATGGCGCTATGATCCCTTTGGTGCCGAAATCGTGGGGCGGCGCATGTATGGTCGTGGAACCAATGACACCAAAGGCAACCTGGCGGCCATGCTGATTGCCATGGCGGCCTTGAAACGATCCGGCGTCAACATCGGTGGGACCATCATCGGCGGTGTCCTGTGCGACGAAGAAGATCAAATGCTGGGCGTCAGGAATTTTATCGACCAAGGACATGCCGATGGGATTAGCGGGGCAATCATCTGCGAGCCCCAGGATGGTTTGATCTGTACCCGTCAGAAGGGGGCTTTGCGGGCACAATTTACGGTCAAAGGCCGTATGAGCCATGGTGCCATGCCCCTGGCGGGTCTGAATACCGCCCCGGCAGTGGCAAGATTGATAACCGATCTGCATAAACTGGAAACGGAGGCGGTGGAACGTTCGGGTCGGGATGCGTACCTGGGTTGGCCCAGTTTCACGCCGACAGTTATCCAGGCCCCGGCCAGAGGCGTACCCCAACTAAACGTCATGCCGGGAGAAGCACAGGTACTGGTCGATATCCGAACGATACCGGGCCAGTCCCATCATGACATTAAATCCAAACTAAGCGCCCTGGCGACAACAATTGAAAATCAAATTCGCAGGGATTATGAAAAATACGACCGAATTTTAAACAAGGACCGACTTCGTGATCTCAAAATTGCTGTCGAAATTCTTACCGACCGTCCCTGTACATTGACGGAACGTGACGATCCGCTGGTCGCCGCGGCCGACTGGGCGACGCGAAAAATAAGTGGCACGGACCCCATTTATGCCGGCGTTCCCGGGGCGACGGATGGTACCTTTTTATGGGCCTTGAAGAATATTCCCATCGTCACCATGGGTGCCGGTGACCGCCAGGTGGCCCATCAGATGGACGAGTGGGTCAATCTGGATCAGCTGATCGAAACCGCTAAAATTTATGCCCTGGCGGCATTGTACTATTTGTGGCCTGAAAGCAATGACGAATGACGAATGACGAGTGACGAAGGGTGGAATCGCTCTCCGAGGCGTAGGTGCTACAACCCCTACGAGGCGGAGGCTTCGCTCTGTCTTTCTCTATGAATCCAAGGTTAAGCGGTTCAGGGTTCAACGTTCCGGGTTGAAAAACTCCCAACCAGCACTTATTAAAAGGATTCTCTCCTAAGCGTTGTTATTAAGCCGTGTCACCCAATGGGTGATTTCGGCAATTACGGATCTTAATCAATATAATAAACAGTTTCAAACAGTTGTAACCTTTGAACGCTGAACCCTGAACCTGGAACCGATCAGTTTGGGATACCGTAAGCCAACTTCGAAACCCATCGTTTCAGGCGTTTCTTAGAATGTTGTACTAAATGAAGGACAAACTGCTGGAAATAGAAAATCTTTCTGTCCATTTCCATACCCCCGAAGGGGTTGCCCGGGCGGTGGATGGTATCAGTTTTGATTTGGCTGTCGGAGAAACCATTGGTCTGGTAGGAGAATCAGGTTGCGGCAAAAGTGTTACCTCCCTGAGCATCCTGGGATTGATCCCTTCACCACCGGGCCGCATTGAATCGGGAAAAATCATGTTTGGCCGTCAAAATTTGCTGGATCTTGATCTCGAGAGCCTTCGCAAAATTCGTGGGCGGCAAATTTCGATGATATTTCAAGAACCGATGACCTCACTCAACCCGGTACTGCCCATTGGCCGTCAAGTGGCTGAACCGTTGATGCACCACCAGGGCCTGAGTAAAACCGAGGCCTTTGAAAAAGCGGCGAGCTGGCTGGAGCGTGTCAAGATGCCGGCGGCCGCTAAGCGCCTGAATGACTATCCCCATCAACTCTCCGGCGGGATGCGCCAGCGGGTGATGATCGCTATGGCCATGGTCTGTGGGCCGAAACTATTGATTGCCGACGAACCCACTACCGCATTGGATGTCACGATTCAAGCCCAGATCCTGTCTCTGATGAACCGTCTTAAAGCCGAGTTGGCGATGTCAATGCTGCTGATCACCCACGACCTTGGGGTTGTCGCTCAGATGGCCGCGCGGGTGGTCGTCATGTATGCCGGTC
>JARFPZ010000272.1 GCA_029288035.1 Desulfosarcina sp. | reverse complement strand
TCAACATCAATGCCAGCCGGTCGTTTATGGGTTGATGCAGGGCGGATCAGCGCCCGGATTTTCCGGCCGCTGGCGGCCAATCGCCGCGTCAAGGCGATCCCGACAAACCCTGTCGCCCCTGTTATGGCAACCGTATCGATCCTGGTATTTTTTTGCAACGTTTCCAGGTTCAGAGTTCAAAGGTTCGTCTCCAACCATAAGCGCTAATTTGCTTAGATATACGGAAATACTTATCCGCTACCGGTTGAATAACGCATTTTGACCAGCTTCTTCATTCATTGATTATAGGACTTTTTGAGTCTAATTCCGGGCTAGATGGCCTGCCGGCGAAACGCTGATGTGTAGAGGCTTTCGTTGAGTTCTGTTGCCTGTTCAGCTTTAATCCGTTTAAGGTACTCTTTACGCGCTCCTGAGCGAGATAGCTTTCCAGACGTCGTTCGGGGTAAGGTGTTTCGAGGTACCAACTCAATCAGACAATCTATGCCGAACTCCTCGCTGACCAAGCCATGTAAACGTTCCCGCAGGCCTGCGCGCTTTTGTTCATCGGATTGACGGCATTGAACCATCATGACAGCCCGCTCCTGTCCTTCCGGGTCCGTTACTGAGAAGGCCGAAGCGTCTCCGGTGCGTATTTCAGGTTGCTGTTCCGCCAGATTCTCCAGATCCTGGGGCCAGATATTGCGGCCGCTGATGATAATCAGGTCTTTTTCACGCCCTGTAATTACAATGCCGTTTCCAACGCGATATGCCAGATCGCCAGTATTTAGCCAACCATCGGGAGACAAGACTTCCCGGGTGGCCTGGAGGTCCCCAAAGTAACCGGACATGACGCTGGGTCCACGGACATAGAGGGTGCCGCAGTGCCGTTCCGGCAATACCAATCCTTGAGCGTCCCTTACCTCCACTTCGTAGCCCGGCAGTGGTGCCCCGCAATTGGTAAAAGCGTTTGTGCGCACCGTCCGGCTGCCTTGTTTGGGATGCAGGGGTTGGGCTTTTTGCTCTTCAGCAAGCACATTGCCGTCCACATAGTCGACATCCGCGCCTTGTCCCAACGGCGCAAAACTCACCGCCAGGGAGCATTCGGCCATGCCATAAGACGCTACGAATGAGCGCCTGTCAAATCCGCTGGGTGCCAGAAGATCGGCAAAACGTTTCAAGGGTTCGGTTCGAATCGGTTCCGCCCCGACACCGGCAATCCGCCAGGCGCTGAGATCCAGTTTATCGACCTCATCAGCTCGTACACGGCGTGCGGCCAATTCGTAGCCGAAGGGCGGACTGAAAGAAACAGTTCCCCGATTTTGCGACATCAGCGTCAGCCAAAGCCTTGGGCGCATGCCAAAGTCCCTGGTGTTCAGGTAGTCCACAGAAATTTGAGCGGCCATGGGCGACAGCACGAGGCCAACGAGGCCCATATCATGAAAAAAAGGGAGCCATGATACCGCCCGATCCCCCGGTCGAGCCTGGATGCCATATTTTAGGATGGCGAAAAGATTGCTGAGCACGGCTTTCTGGGTGATCATTACCCCCCTCGGGAAACGGGTGCTGCCGGAAGTGTACTGCAGATAGGCCACCTCATTCGGTTTCGAGGGACGTAGTTTGACGTTGGGCTCGGCGAGGTCATTGAAGTCCTGCGGACTGCCCAGAAAGCGCAATTTCAACTCTTGTGCAGCCTCGGTCAGATAAGGCAGAAATTCATCGGTCGCCATGGCAATATCCGCCTGACAAATAGCGAGCAGTCTTTTTAACTGTGAGACATATGCCTTGCGACCGCCCAGGTTGATGGAAGCCGGAAGCGGCACAGGTATCAGACCTGCGTATTGACAGGCAAAAAAGAAACGCATAAAGTCCGGGTGAGTATCAGCGACCAAGGCGACCCTAGAGCCGCGGTTTGCCCCCAGATCGACGAGACGACGTGCCAGAGATCGCGCGTCTTCGCGAAGTTGTGCATAGGAGAGGCTCTCCTGCAACTTGACGCCAGCGTGATAAAAATTATAACCGGTTTTTCCTTTGGCGGCGTAATCGAGTGCTTCTGCTAGCGTCGAAAAATCTGCAATTCGTAACGGCAGATCATTCGCCGCAGGTGTAGCATCCGTAATATCCATAGCAACTATAGCCTCCTTGATTCTAACAAGGGAATGCAGCGATTCGGAATCCATTCGAAACGCCACGTCAACCCCCCCATCTGAGTTTGCCTCTTCTCTGTTCTTATCGTTGCCATTTAAGATCGCGGGCAATTCTGCCGTTGGGTCGGCTTTTACCTGATTTTAAATTAAATGTCAAATGCCTGAAAAATTAACCTTTTTTGGGGTCTAATTCCCCACAGCTGGCTGTGGTATATCCAACAAACCAAATGAACGACACCCCCGCAGTTTGCTGCGCGGAGGTCCATTTTATTATCAAATTAACCACTTGGCCTACAATCTAGCTGTTTGAGAAAGCCTAACACGTATTTTAAGAAGTGTAAAGAAACAGCTCAAATTATTCCAAATTTTTTTATGAGACACAGAAACCCGGTGAACCCGTAATTTCCTTTTTTGATCGTCCCTCTATTCGTTCTGAGTTTCAATTGTTTAGAAATTGATTCAATGGTAGTTCAATCACTTCTGATTGTCAAGTTTTTATTAGGAAAAATATTTAAATATTACCATTTTTATAAATAGAAAAACTTTGAAAATATTATATTTAAAAAAGCAACATTTTTAATATTGAAATTTTTTATTTTCAATGATATGCATAAATCTCAGTTTATCAAGATTTATGGAGTTTTTTGTGCCCTCCAATAGTATTCATGAATCTCAGTTTAGCAAGATTTTCCTAAACGAAATGACAGAAAGCAGGGGACAGCTGGCGGCTAGGATGGTGTAATTCATAGGTTCTATCGCAAAGTTTCTTTTGACATTTGTTTGTTGGATATAATATTTTCGACCAATTTCAGGTCGCTGACCGAGTCGACATCGACGGCTGCTTCCGGGCAGGTTAAGACAACCGCACCTGCTTTGAAACCAAGACGGCGCGATATCCGATCCAAAGCATCATTGAGGGACAACCGGCCCATAAGGTAACGCGAAACCGCGCCCCAGCCCAGAACCCGGATCAAACGCAGCGGATTTTTGCGATGGCTTTCGATCTGGCACCAGAATTCCGCTGCCTGGCGAGCTCGGGGGGTCAGAAAAGCAAACAGGTTGCATCCGCAGTAAGCCCCATCTTCAAGTCGGGTGGCAGTTCTGTGGGTCTGTGGATAGGCTTCCGTCACCGTTTCATGGCGCGCAACTCCCGCCACCACATCACAGGCCGTGGCCTGCGCTTCAGAGCAGAAGTAATCAACGATACGGGCACTCAACAAGGCATGATCAGCGGTGGTCAAGAGTACCGGGGCCTCATCCGGTAAGGTCTGCAGGACATGAAACGCACTTGAACTTGGGGTTGCTTGATTTTCGAACCATTTAACGTTTCCAGATGTTATCAGCGTCCTCAGATCTGGCTCTTGGTCCACAACAGATTTTGGAGGTCCGCAGAGGATACAGGTATCTACCGTCTGAGATGCGGTAAGGGCATCGAGCACACGAAGGACCATCGGCCTGCCGCTGACAGGGGTCAATGACTTGCAGCGCACGCCGGCAGCCACGGCCACTGGGTCATCGGGACCGCGATCAGCTGCGAGTACGACTGCGGTAAATTTTGGATGGGAATTTGTCATCATATATTTTCAAGTTGCGGCATGATACATAGGTTGGTTATGGAGGTCAATATCGAAACTAATGTGGAACATTACAAAAGTTATCATTAAGTTTCTTTAATGATCAGACTGGAAGAATGCGACAAGAGGCGGCGCTTATTTGCCGTGACATCGGCCGCTCATGAATCATAGTTAAATTAATTCTATTTATCAATATTGCGAAAAGTTAATAATTTAATAATAGAAATATTAAGAGACGATTAATTTTATATTGGGAAACTCTTTACAATTCATATTTTTTGTATTATAAATACTTTCCAACCACATATAATCAAATTGGGAAATCCGGCGAAGAGGAGCTGATGAAAAAGAAATCGGAATCGCTGATTTATGATCTCGCTTTCAGGGTGCGGTTATATATCGCCTCTAAAATTTCTGAAAAAAAAGTAGGTAATCTAACTGACCGTGAAAGCTTGATAATTGAGCTGATTGGGATGAAAGGCAGCATGAGCATATCCGAAATTGGAAGCTTATACCCGACGGTCAGCAACAGTACGATTTCCACGACAATTACAAAACTCTGGAAAGATAAGCAACTTGTTGATAAAAGGATACTGCCTGAAAATCAACGGGTGACTACGGTAACCCTAACCGAAAAAGGTCAAAAAATATTGTCGGAAATCAGGCGCACCCAGTCCGAGGTTTTCAGTACGGTGGCAATTTCCCTTGGCTTATCACCCGATCAAGTCGAAAGTTCCCAGGAAATTATAGAACATGCCATTGGCTTTTTTGATAAAGCGCTGGGGTTGAACTTTGATAAAGAAAACACATAATATAGACTACTGACCTCGATATCTATTAGCAAAAAAGGGCTGTCTTTTTGGACTCAGGTATTTTTTCTGACATGCAACAAGAATGTCTAACTTTTAAGCGATCTTTGACACAAAAGGGATCGCCGGGATGTTAAATCCCCTAGGATATTGAAAGGGAACTTATCCTATGAAGGCTGTTATTTTAAGTGCAGGACAGGGCAAACGATTGCTGCCGCTGACCGCTGATTGCCCAAAATGCATTCTGCCGGTCAGAGGCCGATCTTTGATCGAGTGGCAAATCGATGAGCTTGCCAAATGTGGAATCAACCAGGTGTCCGTCGTTTTAGGATTTCGTGCCGACAAAGTCGAACAACTTTTAAGCGAACGCTATGGTTCACACCGTGTAAAAAGCATATACAACGAGGCTTACGCTGTTTCGGATAACCTGGTGAGCTGCTGGGCTGCCCGGGATGAGATGCGCTCAGACTTTGTGTTATTAAATGGTGATACCCTGTTTGAGGCAGCCGTGATGCAATTGCTTCTCCATACCGATAATCATCCGGTGACCGTGGCGATTAGTCATAAAAAGGATTATGATGCCGACGATATGAAGGTTGAATTGGACGGATGCCGACTTGTGAAGATCGGCAAGGAGCTTTTACCGGATCAAATCGATGGGGAATCCATTGGAATGATTTTGTTTCGCGGACAGGGACCTAAATTGTTCCGCGATGCTATGGAAAAGACGCTGCGGACCCCCTCGGCACAGACGAAGTGGTACTTGTCAGTGATTGATGAGATGGCCCGGTCGATGCCGGTGTGGACATGTTCAATGAAAGGGTTGCAGTGGTGTGAAGTCGATTACCATGCTGATCTCAAACTGGCCGAAAAGGTTGTGTCAGCCTGCGGCACCCTATCAGGGGTTGATGCCGGTGAACCCATTTGTCAGACAACCGAAGTAACTTTGACTTAATTTATTTTAAAAAAAAATGTTTTGAATAAGCGTTCTGTTCCCATGGTGTTGAAGAACGCTTTTTTAAATGGCCTCGAATGATTATTGACCGTTACATAATGCGGGAAATTATCAAACCGACAATAGCGGTATGTTCGATACTGGTCTTCATTTTCGGGTGCTACATGGCGACCCACTTCTTAGTGGACGCGCTCAGCGGTCAGTTGCCCGGCACCACTGTCATTATTTTAATTTTGCTTCGAATCGCTATTGCTCTGGAGGTGCTGCTGCCCACCACTTTGTATTTATGCGTGGTGGTTGCGCTTGGCAGATTATATAAGGACTCCGAAATGACCGCCCTTTTTGCTTGCGGGGTGAGTATGGGGCGGATTATCCGACCGGTTTTGTACACGGCAGTGGCGACTGCGGTGGTGGTTGCCAGCTTGTCGCTTTTAATTCGGCCTTGGGCCTACCAACAGTATTATCAAATAAAGGCAAATGCAGAGGCAAATTTTGATCTCACGCGTATGAATGACGGAACGTTTTATGAAACCAAAAACGGAATGCGGGTTATCTACGCTGAAGCGGTAGACCACCAGCAGGATGAGGTCGAGCGGGTCTTCATTCGAACAGAACGAGACGATGATTTGCAGGTTATCTTCGCGAAGCAAGCCAAGCAGATCGTGGACCGAGCGTCCGGTAAACAGATTATGGTATTTAGCGACGGCCATCTCTATGAATTTTCCCGCACTGGAGATGACGGACGTGTTATCCAATTTGAACAATCCGCGATGCCCCTTGAACCCGAAGCGTATCTAAATCAAAAGTATCGAGTTAAAGCAGAACCAACCGGAGCTCTCGCGCGATCCGAAAAGCGTAAAGATATTGCCGAGTTTCAGTGGCGGCTCTCTACACCCCTGGCCGCCATCCTGTTGGCTTTGATAGGTGTCCCTTTAAGCCGTTCATCACCTCGTCACGGTAAATACGCGAAGATCACAACGGCCGTGGTGATTTTTGCCGTGTACTATAACCTTAGCGCGTTGACCAAAAAATGGGTTGAACGGGGTATCCTTGACGCCACTCCCGGGATCTGGTGGATCCAAATGCTGCTGGCAGGACTATTGCTGGTTCTGTTGTGGCAGCCTTTCAGGGTATTGCGCCGGCGAATAAAATAATGCAATAGGGATTCGTAATCTACCTCGTGTGACATTTGGAATGACGAATGACGAATGACGATTGACGAATTATTGACGGCGCTACGCTTGATCGATTTTAAAATAAGCAATCTGCAAAATTTCGAAAAGTAGATTCGCTGCCGGTCTTCGTAGCCCGCACGGCGAGGTAGATTTGCTCATTTTTTTTATTAAATAGACAGGATACATTCATTCGACATTCGTCCTTCGTCACTCGTCATTCGTTATTCTCTTTTATAGTTTCTTTAATGACCAGACTGGCCGTTTTTTTAGCCAGAGGCGCCGCTTTAATGAAAACGCTTGACCGTTATATCGGCATTAGTTTTTTGCGCAGCTTTGTTTTAATAATTGTTATCCTTGTGGCGCTATTTAGTTTCCTGGAACTGGTATACCAGCTGGATGACGTTGGTAAGGGAAATTATCAAATCCGTGACGTGCTGGTCTTCATTTGTCTCACATTGCCAAGGCGCATGCTCGATCTGATGCCGATATCTACGTTGCTTGGTAGCATCATCGCACTTGGATTGTTGGCCGATCACGATGAACTGCTTGCAATGCAGGCGGGTGGCATGTCGATCCGCCGGATTTGCTGGTCTGTGCTTGCCGCCGGCACAGTCACCATCCTGTTAACCGGTATGTTGGCAGAGATGGTTGTACCTCCGCTGGATCAGTTGGCCCGCAAACGGCGCGCCCTGGCAATTTCCAAAACGGGCATTACGCCAACCAAGCAAGGTTTCTGGGCCCGACGTGGATTTACCTATATCTACGTCGGGAAAGCACTTTACGGTGGCATTGCGGCTGATTTGGATTTATTTGAGATGGATGCAAAGGGTCGTTTAAAGGTATTTACCCACGCTCGTGAGGCCAACATTCAGCATAACGATCAATGGGTTCTCAGGGATATTACCCGGAAGACATTCAGCGAGCAAGGCATGGCAACAGAACATTTGCCAGAGCTGATCTTGGATTCGTTTCTAAGCTTAGATCAGGTTGATGTGCTTGAACTTCCGGCCGACAGTCTTTCGTCGGTTGATCTTTACCGGTATATTGAAGCGATGCGTGAGAGTGGACAGAATGCAGATCGCTATGCACTGGCACTGTGGCGCAAGCTAAGCGTGCCCTTGACGACAGGGGCCATGGTATTGCTTTCGCTGCCGTTCATATTCGGCTCTACCCGTATTATGACAGCGGGAAAGCGGATAATGATAGGCTCATTTGTTGGCATTGTGTTTTATTTTGGCGATCAACTGATTGTCCATCTGGGCCTGCTATTGAGTCTTGCACCGGCGATTACGGCAATGACACCCGTGATACTGATCTCCGGTATTTATCTGTGGCAGTTACGGAAGATTGCCTAACTCAATTCATAAGCCACCGGCTCAGCTGGTGAGAATTGAAAAGGTTCTACCGTTCCCGGGAGAACACACAAAAGTGATTTAAACTTGAACGATGCCGTTGGCTTATGAATTGAGTTAAAATCAGCGACCACCAGCAGAGCGTGGTCCCGGCCCCTTCGAGGGGCCATCCTCATACCCCCATCTCTGCTGGTGGTCGCTGATTTGCTGCTCGCTTTTCCTTATAAAACGATTTTCAGAAGGCGAATAGACGCGCACCTGAAGCCGGACGTTCCAATTGTCGTCTCCAGGGGATATAC
>JARFPZ010000248.1 GCA_029288035.1 Desulfosarcina sp. | reverse complement strand
CGTAGCACCGGTTCTTTTTGTCCTTTTCGGCACGATCTACGGGGGCTTTGCCGGCTTTCTGGGCGGAAAGATCGATCGCTATATGATGGCGTTTTCCGATTTCGTGGTGGCCCTGCCTTTTCTGCTCTTCATGATCTTGTTCAAAATCGCCTTTGGCATCGGGCCGGGCGAAAGCGGGGTGCTTCCCATGCTGATCGCCCTGGTGATCCTTTCGTGGCCCGGAACATCACGTCTGGTTCGCGGGCAGGTCATGCAGCAGCGGGATGAAGGCTATATTCAGGCGGCCCAATTATTGGGGGCCAAAAGCGGCTATTTGATCATACGCCACATGATTCCCAACACCATGGGGGTGATATTGGTATCGCTGACCTTTGCGGTGCCGACCTGTATTTTTACGGAAGCCTTTCTGTCCTTCATCGGTATGGGGGTCGCCCCACCGACGCCGTCCTGGGGCTCGATGTGCAACGAGGGGATCAAAACCATGCTCTCGCATCCCCACGAGTTGATTTTCCCGGCGGTATTGATCAGTGCGACCGTGCTGGCGTTCAATCTATTGGGGGATGGTTTGCGGGACGCTTTGGATCCCCGAATGAGGTCAAGAGAATGAATAAAACCAATAATAGTAATGTGCTGGAGGTCAAAGACCTCAACGTGGAATTCAGTACCTATGGGGGTACTGTCAAAGCGGTGCGGGGGGTCAGTTACCAGGTCCGCAAAGGTAAGACCCTGGGGGTCGTGGGCGAATCCGGATGCGGTAAATCGGTGACGGTTCAGGCTATCTTGCAATTGATCCCCATGCCCCCGGGCCGTATCACGAGCGGTTCGGCCAAACTCAACGGCAAGGAAATGATTGGGTTGAGCCCCAAGGATATCAATACGATCCGGGGCCGGGAGATCGGCGTGATCTTTCAGGATCCGATGAGTTCGTTGAATCCCACCATGAAAATCGGCAAACAGATTGCAGAAACGGTAAAAGTTCACCAGCACGCCAGTAACGACGAGGCCATGCAAAAGGCGATTACCCTTCTGGAAAAGACCAAGATCCCGGAAGCGGCCAAACGCGCCCAGCAGTATCCCTTCGAATTTTCCGGCGGCATGCTGCAGCGCGCCAGCATCGCCATGAGTTTGGCCTGCGATCCCACCCTGCTGGTGGCCGACGAACCGACCACGGCCCTGGATGTCACCATTCAATCCCAAACCCTCGAAATTATGCACGCCTTGCAGCAGAACATGGGCATGAGCATCATTTTGATCACCCACGATTTGGGCGTCATCGCCAAAATGGCTCACGACGTGGCGGTCATGTACGCCGGTCAGGTGATCGAGGCGGGTCCCGTGGACGATATCTTTTACCGTTCGTCGCACCCCTACACCCTGGGGCTGCGCCACGCCATGCCGACCAACATCGAGGGCGCCGACCGTAAGCTCATGCCCATCGACGGCAGCCCGCCGGATCTTTTCAAACCCCCGGCAGGTTGCGGTTATTATGCCCGTTGTCCCTATGCCATGCGCGTGTGTGAAAAACATAACCCAGAGGAATTCACCATCAGCGGGAAACACTTCGCACGCTGCTGGCTCCAGCATCCGTCTGCGCCCAAAGTAGAGGGGGAGCTTTTTCAGATCGGTCACACGGAGAACGCTTAATGAATACGATAATTGAAACCAAAGACTTGAAAAAATACTTTCAAATCGGCAAGAACCGGATCGTACATGCCACGGACGGTCTTTCCGTGACCATCGGCGAAAATGAGATCGTGGGATTGGTGGGCGAAAGTGGCTCCGGCAAGTCAACCTTTGGTAAGACCGTGGTGGGACTGCATGACAAGACCTCCGGCGAGGTCTGGTATAAGGGTGAATTGACCCCGGCCCATTTCACGCCGTCGGACTATAAAAAGTACTCCACCGAAATGCAGATGATCTTTCAGGATCCCTATTCTTCGTTGAATCCGCGCATGACCGTGCTGGAAATCATCGGTGAAGGGCTTTATCTGCAAGGTGGCTTCACCCATGCGGACATCAAGGAAAAGGTGGCCGACTGGCTGCGGCGGGTGGGCCTGCAACCGGATCATATGTCGCGCTACTGCCACGAGTTTTCCGGCGGGCAACGCCAGCGTATCGGCATCGCCCGGGCCTTGGTGCTGAATCCAAAATTCGTGGTCTGTGATGAGCCCATCTCGGCCCTGGATGTCTCGGTTCAAGCCCAGGTGGTCAACCTTCTGGGCGAATTCCGGGATACGCTGGGGATCAGTCTGCTGTTTATCGCCCATGACCTGTCGATGGTCAGATACGTGTCGGATCGCATCATCGTGATGTATCTGGGCGCCTTGGTTGAAATCGGCAAAGCCGATGACGTCTTTTTTCACCCGCTACATCCTTATACGCGACTCTTGATCGCTTCGAATCCCGAGGCGGATCCGGAATACGAGCGCAAACACGCGCACGTACCGATAAAAGGGGAAATCCCCTCGCCGATCAATGTTCCACCGGGGTGTCGATTTGCGGGCCGTTGCCCCGATGTTATGGAGCACTGCCATCGGGTCACGCCCGAAGTGATCAAAAAGAGCGACAGCCAAGGTGTGGCGTGTCTGCTATATGCCTAAAAACCTTTTTTTGATAGGGAGATAAGGATGTTAAGCTCTTATCGTGTATTAACGGTATTGTTACTCGTGCTGAGCCTCTTAGGGGCCACTCCGGCCGCCGCTAAAACCCTGCACCTGGCCATGGACGCCGAACCGGTCTCGATGGATCCCCATGCCCATCTGAGCACGGGTACCTTGCAGTTTTCACACCTGGTCTTCGATCCCCTGCTGCGCTGGACGAAGGCGATGGATTTCGAGCCACGTCTGGCCCACAAGTGGGAACGGATCGATGCACGCACGCTAAGGTTTCACCTGCGTAAAGCAGTGACCTTTCACAGCGGCAATCCGCTGACGGCCAAGGACGTCGAGTGGACCATCCTGCGCCTCAAGCGCAGTGAAAGCTTCAAGGGCATTTTTGAGCCGGTGGCGGGGACCAAAATCATCGACGATCACACCATCGATCTCATCACCAAGATTCCATATCCACTGCTCTTAAACATCGCGACCTATATTTTTCCCATGGACCGACTGTTTTACAGTGGTGTGGACGATTTGGGGAAACCCAAGGATGCCATCGAAAAATTTGAACCCTCCTTTGCCCGCGATAATGCCTCCGGTACCGGCCCCTTCAGGGTAACCGAGCGGGTGCCCGGCGCCCGTATGATTTTTGAGCGGGTTGCCTCCTACTGGGACATCCAATCCCCGGGTAACGTGAGCCGGATTGAGTTAAGTGCCATCGGCGACGCTTCCGATCGCGTTAACGCTCTTTTGGCGGGCAAAATGGATATGATCATGCCGGTGGCCCCACAGGATTATGACCAGGTTCGTCTGGTGGACGATGTCCGTCTGGTCACCACGGCCACTCCCCGGATCATTCTTCTGCAGTTGAATCAAGACCGTCGGCCGGAATTCAGGGATGTGCTGGTTCGCCAGGCCATCATGCATGCCGTAGACAACCGGGCCATTGTGGATGCCGTCATGAAAGGTGCCGCCACTGCCGCCGGACAGCAGTCGCCCAAAGGCTACGTCGGACACGTAGAAGGGCTCAAACCCCGCTTCAATCTGAAACGGGCTCAAAAAATGATGCAGAAAGCCGGCTATCCGGATGGCTTCAGTTGCACCATGATCGCACCCAACAACCGCTATATCAACGACGAGAAGATCGCTGCCACGGTTGTTTCCATGCTGGCCAAGATCAATATCCGCGTCAAGCTCACCACCATGGACAAGGCGCGTTATTGGGAGCAATTCGCCGCCCGCCAGGGTGATATCCAGATGATCGGTTGGCATCCCGATACCGAGGACTCGGCCAATTACAGCGAATACCTGGCTATGTGTCCCAACAAGACCACCGGCTACGGCCAGGACAACAGTGGCGGCTACTGCAACCCGATCGTGGATGATCTGGTGCTCAGAAGCCAATCGGAGCTCGATCCCGTCAAACGTAGCGCAATGCTCCAGCGGGTGGAACAGCTTCTCTATGACGATGCGGCCTTTGTGCCGCTGCACTGGCAAAATATATCCTGGGCTGCCTGGAAAAGGGTCGACCTAGAACCGATCGTAAACGCCCTAAATAATCCTTATTTTGGTGATTTGGTCATGCACTGACAACAAAGCCAGCATTGGGTCTTTCAGCCCTGCTGGTTGCTGATAATTTGATATCAGGAGGCACAGATGAAAATTTTAGTCGGTTACGATTATTCCACCGTTACCCAGGACGTCCTGGCCCTGGCAAAACAGCAGGCCCAGGCATTTAAGGCCGAGGTTCATTTATTGAGATCTCTGGAGCAGAACCCGGAACTGAAACGCGATACCATCCAACAGGCAGAACAAAATTTAGATCAGGTCAAGGGAGAATTTGTAACCCTGGGTCTGGCCTGTGATACCCATGTTGTGATCAGTGGGCTATCGGCCGGAGAAAATATCGTCCAATTCGCCGAGCAAAACAGCATCGATCTAATCGTAATCGGCGTTCGCAGACGTTCTAAAGTTGGCAAGTTGCTTTTCGGCTCCAACGCTCAGCTGATTATTTTGACGGCACCTTGTCCGGTACTTACCGTGAAATAATGCCCATCCAAATCTGGCATCTTTCGGCCCCCGGCGACGTTCTCGCTTATTTTGAATACCGACAAAGTGATGGCGGGTAAACCTCGAAATAATCAGATTATCAATTTAAAAATCTGATATCCAGGCATGGGCAAGGGTTAAAGCTTTTGCGATCTTGGAAAACCTTGAAAAGTGAAGGTTTTGTAACAAAAATATACAATCATTTTTAAGAACCCTGGAATTTCGGACACCACAACATATGGTGGTAGAAAATTCAATTGATTTTGTTAGATTTCGGCTATTAATTGCTATCCTAAAATGCTTCAAAAAGTTTCAGTTTCAGTTACGAATCTACAGTCCTTTAGCCTGAAAAAATCCTGGCTTAATCGTAATTATCAAACCTTAAACCATCGAAACAAATCATCAATAAATAGCCTTCAAACTGATTGGTTTCTTCGTAAGGATGAAAATTGCCCCTCGTCTTTAGAAACCATCCGAATCCATTCCGTTAAAAAAGGATCAAGGATAAAATAATTTTTATCTTTTCCCTTAAAGACCAGGTCTTTTAACATAAGATTGGATAGGGCTTTGTGAAGCGCCGGTGTCCCCATTTCATAGGGCTGGATCAGTTTTGCCGTAAAGGTTCCAATGGGTCCGTGTTCTGCCAGGATTGTCATGACCTGACTTTCCCGCAGCGGCAATTCCTCAAATATGCCTCTAAAAGAAGGGGTTAAGGATACGAGCATATTCTCCACACCTTTTTCAACATGTTCTTCGCCCACGGTATTGGATTCAATGATATCGAATATATGACTGCATAACCTTTGAGCGTAGTCGGGGTGACCATTGACTCTTTCTGCGATTCTCAATGCCAGTTGGCCCGAAATTGAAA
>JARFPZ010000229.1 GCA_029288035.1 Desulfosarcina sp. | reverse complement strand
GCCGACAATGAAGCTAACCGTCATGTTGTAAGAGCCGTCGCTGGCGCTGGTGGAAGACATGTAAATCATGTTTTCAACACCATTGACCTCCTGCTCGATGGGAGCGGCAACCGTTTCGGCCACCACCCGGGCGTTGGCACCGGGGTAGGTGGTGGATACCGCCACCGTGGGCGGTGTAATCTCGGGGTACTGGGCAATGGGCAATACACCCACGGAAACCGCGCCGGCGATCACGATCACAATGGAGATGACACTGGCAAAGATGGGATGTTCGATGAAAAATTTGGAAATCATTTTAGGAGCCCTTTTTGGAATGACGAACGACTATTGACGAATGCCTATTTATGGAATGCTGTCGATTTTAACGCTACCGTTATTAAACGACGGAGCGAAGCGACATCCACCATTCGTCATTCGTCATTCGTCACTTGTCATTCCTTTCTTCCCGCTTCCTTGTCGGGTTGAGCGTCGCCGTCCTGTGACGGTGCTGCCGCAGGTTTGGCCTTGTCTTTGTCCTTTCCGGCCTCTGCCGCGGCCTTCAAGGCTGAAGCCGTCAGCGATTTCATGTCGGTCTGCTCCGGGTCGACCTTCGCCCCCGGCCGGGCCCGCTGCAGCCCGTTGACAACGACCGAATCATCGGGTTGCAGCCCTTCCTCGATCACGCGCAGGCCATCCACCAGCTGGCCCATGCGAATCGGTCGTTTTTCCACCATGTTCTCGCTGTTGACTGCCAGCAGGAAACGTCCGCCCTGGTCGGAGCCGATGGCGCGCTCGGTCACTAGTAGGGCGTTGTCGCGCTTGTCGACGGGCATGCGGAGGCTGACAAAAAGACCCGGAATGAGCACCGGCGCGGGGCCTGGGTTGGGGAAGACCCCCCTCAACTGCAACGTACCGGTTTCCTTGTCGACACCGGATTCTGCAAAATCCAATTCTCCCTGGTGGGGATAGCCTTCTTCATTGGCGAGCTTGAGGAATACCGGGATATCCGCCTCGCTTACCGGTTCTTCAGCGGGATCTATTTCTTTTTCCTGGATTTTATTGCGATTCATCGCCATGGCCTTGAGCAAATCCCGTTCATTGAGGTTAAAATAGGCATACATGGGGTCATAGCGGGTGACCGTTGTCAGCAGGGTCGGCTCACGTTCACCGACCAGGTTACCCAGGTCCACGAGATTGCGGCCAACACGGCCGGTAATCGGGGCCGTGACTTGGGTGTAGCTCAAATTCAGGCTGGCCTTCTCGACCTTGGCCTTGGCCCGCAGCACATCTGCCCTGGCAACATCACGTTGCCCGCGCCACTTGACCACATCGGTCTCGGCACCGGCTTTCTGCTTAAAAAGTTTCTCGGCCCGCTTAAACTCGATCTCGGCCCGCTTTAGTTGGGCCTCGGCACTGCTCAATTCCGCATTAGCCGCATTCAGCTCCGCTTGATATTCGCGCGGGTCGATGACAAACAGCAGTTCGCCTTTCTCGACCTTGGTACCGGGGGTAAAATTCATACTCTGCAGAAAACCGGCCACCCGGGCCCGTACTTCGACTTCTTCAAACGCGTGGGTGGTGCCGGTAAACGCCAAATAGTCGGTAACCTCCTGCTGCAGGGGCTTCGCCACGGTCACCTTGGGCGGTGGTGGTTCAACGTATTCGTTACTCTGGCTGCCACAGGCCGCAAGCGCCCAGACGAGCAGTAAAATCAACGTGATCTGAGCGCAATTTCTACTAACAGCTGTTCTGGAGAGGTTTTTCATATGCATTAAATCCCGCTAGAAATTATAAATTACAAGAATCCCGCCGGTGAATTGGTTTTCATTACCCTCGTCGTCCACCACCGGGCTGTCTTCAGCATCGTTGAGCAGCCGCTTGTAGCTTACCAGGCCCATGAGCCCCCAGTGCCGCCAGGGTTTAAATGAAGCCGCCAGGTTAAGCCCCACATCTTTGAGGCCTGAATCGGCCCCAAACTTATCCAGCCCGCTGCGATCTGAGTCGCGGTTATCGATCTCAAAATAAGCTTCCATGTAATCATCATCGGCCCAGGTCGTAAACGCCCCCAAAGAAAGCAGCCAGCTCTGATCGATGGGGATCCTGTAACCGCCATTGAGCCGAACAATAGCGCCGTCATTGCCGTCGGCGACGTCAGCCATGGCTTCGATGCTGGCACTCCAGTTTGCATATTCGAATCCCAAAAAGCCACCGAGCATGAGGGAGGTGTCCACATCTTCCAGACGGTCAACCCGGTTGTTGTCAACATCGTCGCGCTCTGCGATATATTCACCGACGACACCGGCCTTCCAGATGGGAGATGGTATCAAATTCACCTTGGCCTTATTGCCCAGCCAGTTGATCGACATGTGATTGGACCAGGTAACATTGACATAGGGGATCGGCACGGCCTCGTAATCTTCGGAACCTTCGTAGTCCGGAGCGGCGCCCACACCAAGACCCAAAGCAATCCCTGTCTCCTGGGCCTTCACACTCTGATTCGCACCAATGCTGATCATAAGCAGACCAACAACCAATAAGATTAAAACCAAATGACGTTTCATCGATCTTCTCCTTTCAATTTAAAATTGTTTTTCCTGCTTTTAGTAATGAGTGTGAGCTTTTCAAGGTTTGATAATTTGTACTTCATTGCCTTGTCGTATCGAAGTGGAGATCCCATCGCCTGGGACTCTGTCATCCTCCGCCGTTTACGACGATAGGTATTGTCACCAATCACGGCTGCAGAAAAGTATCAGCCGGATAATTGGATCGTCTCAAAAGAATCGGGTTAAATCAAGGTAAAATGCTATTAAACCCAACAACCAAGGATTACTTCAGATGATTGTGCCTGATACCGCAATCCCCGCTGATCATTCCTCCCAGCTCAGCCGATATAGCATATTATCTCTCTTAATTCAAAAGCATTAAGAGGGGCGGAATAAAAACGGCCGCCAGGATACCGAGGATTGCGACAATCATAGATATCAGTACCATAATTCCGACATATTTCCAGAAGGACTTCTGATAAAGCAGCGCATTGCCGAGCTCGGTTGCACCCCCACCACCCAGAAAGCGGGAGATCGCCGATGAGTACTTGTAAAGCCAATTTGCACGCATTCTTGCCTGCGATGTCTTACTCTATGCGCTATGCCATTTGCCTTTTGCACTATGCTCTTTTCCCTCGCAACCCGCAACCCGATCACTTTGCCATCAAATAGGCCACCGCCTCCTCCAGGCCGTCCAGGGTCAACTCAAACATGGGAAAGATCCCACGAATGGTGTTAATGGAGTGGGTATAGTTCCACATGGCAGCCGGTACCGGATTCAACCAAACGGAATGGGGAAACGTATCTGCGAGAAAATTGAGACACTCCAGACTGGGTTTGCCGCTGCGCTCTTCGATGTGAATGGAACCGTCGCTGGCCATCAATTCGTAAGGCGCCATGCTGGCATCTCCGACCATGATGAACCGTGTTTGGGAGTCCAGACGGACAAATTCTTCAATTCGCTGGGGCTTTTTATACCGCGCCGGATCTTCCCAGAGAGTGGAGTAAATCGTGTTGTGGAAAAAATAAGTCTTTAATTCTTTAAACTGGTTCTTGGAATAATCAAAAAGCGTCTGAACGACCGGTATATAGGGGTCCATTGACCAGCCCCCATTATCGATGGCCAGTATCACCTTCAGCCGGTCTTTCAACCGCCGGTCGAAAACAATCTCGATCTCACCGGCATTTTTCATGGTCTGGTAAATGGTGTCGTCAATATTTACCTGATCTTCGGGACCCACAGGAATTAAATTGCGCAGCCTTTTTAAGGCCTCTCCGACCATCGCGTGTGTCAGAAGCCCGCTTTGGGAATAATCTTTATATCGCCGATCCATGGCCACTTTTACAGCCGATTTATTGCCGGAAACACCACCCACCCGCATACCCCCCGGATGGTAACCCGAATGGCCCACCGGGGAATATCCGCCGGTGCCGATCCACTTGGTGCCGCCATGGTGCGCTTCGGTCTGTTCTTTAAGGCGCTCCTTGAAATATTCGATCAACTCCTCGGGGGTCAGTTTGGCGAGGGCTGATTCGTCTACTCCCAGTAATTTGGATAACTCGCGAGGATTTTGCAGCCAGCCTTCCAACATCGTCCGGACCAATTCGTCGAGTTCGACGCCTTCATAATCCGGTAAATCAGCGCCCTGGAAATGGTGAGCAAAAACCTGATCGTACAAATCAAAATAGCGCTCACTTTTTACGAGAATTGCGCGGGAGGCGGTATAAAAATCGTCCAGCGTATTCACCAATCCGTTTCTGAGCGCCTTTTGAAGCGTCAGAAACGCCGTCGGGCTGACCGGGATTCCCACGTCTTTCAACTGATAGAAAAAATCGACAAACATGTCTCAAGCTTCGCTTGGCAAAGTGCATAGCGCATGGAGCATCGTGGGAAGGTCCAAAGAGTCACCAACACGCTATGCGCTCTGCTACCTAGTTGATTCTGCGGCCGTTTAACCGACTCTGGGCCCTCTGATAGTCCTGGGTTTTCTTAAACAGCACCCCGAGATATGGCAGATCCCCTTTGGCCAGCCGTTTGGGTTTAAAATCCGGGTCCGCCCGCAGGGCTCTAATCCAATTTATCAATTCCCGGGTTGCCGGCTTCTTTTCAACGGCATCCAGCTGGCGCATGCGGTAAAAGGCCGAGATTGCCTTTTCCATGAGTTCCGTGTCGATTTCGGGGAAGTGAACTTCGATGATTCGGCGCATCATGTCCGGATCGGGAAAGGCGATATGATGGAAATTGCACCGTCCTAAAAACGGGTCAGACAGGTCTTTTTTGGCATTGGAGGTGATGATGATCACCGGTCGGTTCAAGGCTTTGATGGTTTTGTCAATCTCGATGATATCAAATTCCATCTGATCCAGCACATCCAGCATGTCATCCTGAAAATCGGTATCCGCTTTGTCGATTTCATCGATTAAAAGTACGGTTCTGATATCTGCGGTAAAGGCCTGACCGATTTTGCCCATTTTTATGTAATCTTCAATATTGCTGACATTACGACTGGAATCTCCGAAACGGCTGTCGTTGAGCCGTGTCAGGGTGTCATACTGGTACAATGCCTCTACCAGTTTCATACTGGATTTAACGTTGAGCACAATCAGCGGCATTTTCAGATTTTCTGCAATCGCATGCGCAAGCATGGTCTTGCCGGTACCCGGCTCGCCTTTGAGCAGCAGCGGCATCTCAAGTGCCATTGATATGTTCACAATCTTTGCCAATTCTTCATCCAAAACGTAACGGGATGCGCCGGCAAACTGCCTTCCACTGTGATTGCCTACCATCGAATACCTCACCTATTACTGTAATATTAAGACGTTATTATTATCCTATTAATTAATTCCAAACATTAGCCCCATCAGACTCGTCGGATGGCAGAGCGCAAAGGGCATGGTGCAAAGTGTAAATAAACACAACTTTTTACGTCAGCATAAACTCCTGACGCTATGCTCTAGGCGCCATGCTCTATGCCGCCCATAATATGCCGTTCTCTTATTTCTTGTGATATATCCCTGGTCAATTTAAGTACCTTTTTAGCAAGATCAATGCTCAAAGACCCGGTGCCGCAACTGGGTGTAATCAGGGATTGGGCGGTCAGCTGTTGTACGTCAATCCCAAGTGATTCAAGTTGGTTAACCTGTTGATCCCAAAGGCTCAGCAATGAGCTAACGGTTTCCTTTTCAAGTTGTTGGACCTTCAATGTCGGCACAATTCCCCACGCCAGGATTTTACCGGATTCGAGAAATTTTTTTATCTGAGCGGGATATAGAATAAAGCGATCAAAATAGGCATAGGCGTCAAAGCTGACAATATCGACTGAGGATTCAAGTACCAGCGACCAATCGGTATTGGCACAGATATGTACGCCGGCCAGTCCGCCTTCCAAATGAACGGCTTCGCAGACTTCCTCAAAGCATTGGCGGATATCCTTGTTGGAAATGCTGGTAAACTCCGAGGATCCGACACCGGCAAGGGCCGGTTCGTCAAAAAAAATCAGCACCGGCCGTTTCAGCCGCGATAAGCGGTGGGCCTGCCAACGGGCTTTCATGGCCAAGAGCTTAACCTCAGTATCTCTAAGTTGGGGATCATAAAAAATGGGCCGTTTATTTTGATCGACAATTCCGGTACCGAATGTGAATGGGCCGGTAAGTTGACCTTTAACGGCGATGGGGGGGGTGGCAAGGGTTTGAAGACGGTTCCAAAACATAAAGAAGCCTCTGGCGTCATCCTCTTTCAGGGCAAACCGAGAGGTGTCAAGTTCGATGTTCCCTTCAATGACCGCCATATAATCTTCAAAAAATTCCAACAGTTCATGATGATAAGAATCACTGTCGGTATTGACAAAACCGTCACCGTCATCACTGTAAAAACCCGGCAGCCCGGGTGTAAACTGGACCATCATGCCCTCCTTTTTGTGAACCGGAAGCTGCGCCCAGAAGGGAATTTCGGGTGTATACTCCATAATCAGGTCGCTGGCTTTCCCATGGTCGCTCAGCGGAAGACTGCCGATCAGGGTGGCAAGGCAGTTCGCCTGAAACGTTTCGATCATTTTTTAGAATCCTTCAATTTTTGAGGCCAAAGAATTAGAAACGAACAACTCTGGGACCTTCGTGTCTCTGCAGTTGGCTGGTCTTTAAACCAAAACTATTAAATTAACACGCTAAAATTTGTTTAGCAAGATTTAGATTGCTTTTAATATTTTACAAATCTGCAGGTTAAAACTTGAAATGATTGACACAAAAATTGCCTGGTGGTATATTCAGGGCCTCTGACGTCATGGTTAATTACGATTGAACCTGACCGGGGGTATCGGAGTGACAAATGTCTAACATTATATCATTTAAAGACAAAAAAGGTCTGGTCGAGCAAAAACAGGCTGAGTTGATTAGAAAGCGCAAGGTCCTGGCGGTTCGAAAAGTGTTCCAGTGCACCCAGTGCGCCTTTAAATGCGAGAAGTGTGGCACCCAGATTGACCGGGGCTCGGATAGTACCGGCGGTTACCGTCGCAAGCTGAATGTACCTTATAATTTCTGTGAAGGGTGCTCGGATGAATATTTAGACTTTATTGAACGACTTAAAGGAGCCGGGGATCCGGACTGTTACTGGCATAATGAGGCCTGGATTGATGCCTGGAAAACATGGATCGATTATCAAAGCAGCGTAGATCGGTATCTAAAATCAAAGGAATTTCAGCAGCTAATTAAAGAACTCAAACAAACCAGGCCCGAGGAATAGGAGGTAATATGTTTGGAATCGGAATGCCGGAACTTATCATAATATTAGTGATTATCCTCATCATCTTTGGCGCCGGTAAATTACCGGAAATTGGCGCGGGGATGGGTAAAGCCATTCGGAATTTTAAGGGCGCGTCGGATGAAGAGGAAAAAAAAGCACCTGAAAAGATAGAAGAAGAGGAGAAAAAACCCTGAAACGCTGCTGTATGCCAATTGATCCCACTTTTATTCCTCGTATATCTGGGATTTTAGATTTAACGTATTCTGTCAATTTAATAAAAACAGATAGAGCGCAGCCTCCGGCTCGAAGGGGTTGTACCGCCTACGCCTCGGAGAGCGATACAACAAATCCAAAAACCACAATCCAAAATTGCCCCTAAAAGTGGTTTAACGGAATAAAGACCGGATGAAAATTAAAGCCACGTTGTGAATGATCTTTATCACCTCACCCCCACCCCATGCGATTGTTTTGAAAATTAGATGAAACAAGACAAGTAAGCCTCTCTGACTTTTTTAAATATGCCGGTCCAGGTATACGCCTCAAGTTTATCTTGGATGGGCGATAAATCAAATTGACCACCTTTAGAAACAGCATTCATCTGCTGTCGAATGGCTTTTTCCAGATTTTTTTCAAACAATTGCTCATCTTCCCGGTATGGCTGATCGGAAAACCGCAAACGTGGTGTCCTTACCAAGGTTATAAAATCCGTATCATCATCGCCGAGTAGTTCCTTCGTTCCCGGTAAATCAGTGGCAACAATTCGGCAGCCGCTGGCCAGAGCTTCCAAGATCACCAGCGGTAAGCCCTCATAAAAAGAAGGTAGTACCAAAATCTGAGAGTGTCTCATGATTTTGGCCAAACCCTTTTGAGAAAGTGCGCCGTAAACCCGAACCTTTTCCCCCAGTTCCTTTGCAAGTCCAAGGCAACGCTCTTTTTCTTCCCCGCTGCCACTGCCCACTAGATTTAATTGCCACGCCGGCGAACGGATTGATTGCAAGGCACGCAAAAACCAGGGGACACCTTTGGCATTACTGAGCTTGCCGGCATATACCAATTGCACTGGATCGGGACCTGGTTTTGTATCTGAATAAAACAAACTGTCGTTATAGCCGGCCCCGACAATCATAATTTTTTTAGGAGACAGATGGTATAACCGGACAACTTCTTTTTTTTGCGCCGCGCTTAACGCCATAACAACGTCGATTTTCCGGCATCCAATTAAAACCCTTTTTTGAAGGTGGGGACAATTTTGAAATTGTCTCAAATCCGACCCGTGACACGTCGTTACCAGCGGAATATTCGGGAAGCGTCGGCGAACCAGAGAGCTGACGATCCACAGATGGTGGCTGTGGATGATATCCGGTTTAAACCTGGAAACCGCATGTCGAAGAATTTCGGAAAATGCATTTTCATATTCACAGAGATCTTCTTCAGACAGGTCGCAAAATCTGGTACTTTCATAGGGCATTACGTCACTCATCCCCGGGATTTGGTAGAACACATCCGCATTATGAAAGGTCACAAACATCGAATTTTTTTGCGCAATGTATTCTGTGACATCACAACCATCCGCCTGAATCCCTGCAACCAGAAAATTATCATAGCCACATGCGGTTGCTTCCCGCATCATGGCTTGCACGTAAATACCGCTACCGGTAGAATCCGGCCTCTGACTGAGCAAGTGAAGAACTTTCAGTTTTTTCAAATCTACCATCAGCCATTCCGTCGTTGATAACGATACACATAGCTAAAATTCAGAACCACTGACAACTCGTCTATTCTGATACGACTCGACTGTTTGTGGCCGCGCCAACAATACTAAATTCCGGGAAATTGTCAACTTGTTGAAACAGGCAAAAAATGGGTGCCAATCTGCCAGCTGTAATTTTTGACTTTAGCATGCAAGTATTTAAGATTATTAATTATTCAGCATAATGAATTAAGCTTAAACTTTGATTTCGGCACTATGAATTTCAGGGCTCCTGACCTCAATTGGAAAAACTTCTCGGGAGGTCCTGATATCTAAGAAACCTACAAAATTTGTAATGAAAATAAGCGTAAATTCAAGATGCAACAAGTTTATCAAAAATAAATGGAACGATAATTTAGAAAAAGGTAATATCTTCGTAATGATAAAAATAAGAGGTGAATCATGACTAATTTAAATCTTAAAACACATGACAGCAACTCAAAAGCCCCGAAAACCAGTTTAAAAAGCCTCCCGTCGACTCCGCTTTTGCATCTTGTGCGCAATACTTTACCAATTTCACAGGAACAAGTGGCGCGTCTTTTAAAAGTCAGCTCCCGTACAGTAGCCAGGTGGGAAAAATCCAATTCCGGGCCGGAAAGACAGGAGCAGAGAGAACGTCTTGCTCGCCTGCAAGAAATTATTGAGCTCGGTACAAAGGTTTATACCCCTGAAGGTCTAAGAGAATTTTTTTCAACCCCACTTCCTGAGTTCGGCAATAAAACTGCCTTTGATATGTTTTTTATCGGTGATTATGAGGCGGTATTGAGTGCCTTAGCAGCTGATTATGAGGGTCTGGGAGGTTGAGCCTATCAGCTTATATCAAATCCTGGGACGGTTATGCGGTTAGACACATCCCGGATATTGGCGGCAATAGGGTGTACGATTTCAGTTATTGTGCATTAGCTAGAAACAACCGATGGAAAGTCCAGGGAGAACCGACGCTTTATCTTGCAAAGGACAAAGCAGTTGCGACAGATGAATTTGCCAGACATTTCTCTGAGAATCGATCGCAAGCGCTTGCCGAGAAAATTCAACGACGTCAAATTTGGCGGTTCAAGGTTAGATTAAATAGAACGCTCAATTTGTGCGATCTTAAGGTCTGTAAGGCTCTGTCTTTAACTGATGCACCGTATTGTTTTGAGGATAAACGGGTATCGAGATCAACAGCCAATTTTTTGAGAAACTCCCTTAAAGTTGACGCTATCTTCGTTCCGTCTATGGTTTTTTTAGATGATTTATCAAAATGGTGCCTTGTGATTTTTTTGGAAAATTTACCTCAAAACCCCACTGAATATCTTCCTGAAACTCAAAAACACGGACATATAGAAATTGTACAGTTTTAAATTTCTTTTATTATTTTTCAGTAAGTTAGGTCAAGAAAAGCCCTACCCCGGATAAGCCGGTAATAACAAACTGTTATTTGAAATTTCTTATTCCTGAAACCTCGTATGAAACTTCATTTAATTAGACAGGATTTACGAGATTAACAGGATATTTCTAGTTTAGTATCGTTTTTTATATCCTGTCCATCCTGTGGATCCTGTCAGGAAATGAGACGTTTATGCTTTTAAGTTTTTTGTTCGATCAAACTGGCCGCTCTATAGGCCAGCGGCGGCGCTGAACACTGACATCCCTGGCCCAGACCTAACTTTGTATGAATGGGGTAGATTAGACATTATTTGGATCTCTTGCAGAGAACAGCAAGAATCTGTCATATCGCACTCTCCGAGGCGTAGGATCTACGAGCCCGCTTCCAGCTCGTAGGCTCATGGGCATAGGCTTACAGGCCGGAGAGGAGGCCAGGGCGGACCGAAACCTCACGTTCCTTACAACATGTTGTCAGATAAAACCCGTTAAGGGTTTAAAACGGAATATCGTCGTCTGCGGGTCCCTGAGCCGGTCCTCCTTGAAAATCCGCAGATCCGGTGCTCTGAGGTCTGGCGGATTCAGAGCTATCCCGTGCGCCGAGGAACTGGACATCGGTCGCAACAATTTCAGTCGTATATCTTTTGTTGCCGTCCCGATCTTCCCAATCCCGGGTCTGGAGCCGTCCCTCCACATAGACCTGCCTTCCCTTCGAAAGATACTCCCCGCAAATTTCACCAAGCCGTCGCCAGACAACGATGCGATGCCATTCGGTTCGCTCTTTTTTTTCACCGGAGTCCTTATCTTTCCATTCCTCTGAGGTTGCAATGTTGAAGTTGGCAACCGCAACGCCGCTTGGAGTGTAGCGAACCTCCGGATCACTTCCCAGTCGACCAATCAAAATAACCTTGTTTATCCCTGCCATTATTTCCTCCTTCTAAATTTCAGAACCACTGACGTGTCATATAAACTGATGCAACCGAACTGTCCGTGAGCGCGTCAACAGTGCTGAATTTGACTGAACAATTCTGAAATTTACAGATACAGTTTCGGTTTTGATACAGTAAACCTGCTACAAAGTCAATCCAACTTCTTTATGATTTATGCCCACCGGCCACCGGTCACTGGTCACTGGTCACTAGCTTTGGTATATTCAGTACCTATTTATTGAAATCACATCATATTTACACATAATTTATGGTATAGTCAGATTGAATATTTATGCATTTCTATCGATTTAACTAGAAAAGATAGAGCGAAGCGAAACCATAAATCTTCAATTATCAATAGTCATTATTCAATTCCGCCTTTGCCGGACCGGGGTTCGCTCAAAAATAATGTCAGACATTCAGGGTCTCCTATGGTATACATTGAAACCAAGATTGCTGGATGCAAACAAATCAATCCCATTACGCCAACACCCCAATAATCCAATACTCCGGCTTTGATAAAATGTCCGCAGAATCTCCATTAACAAAACGAATTAAACGGCATGTGATCGGGCGCAGACGTGATTATTTTGCGGTCACCGCGCCGGGCTTCGAAACGCTTTGCTTAAACGAATTGCAGTTTTTAGTGCCGGACCATCTAGCGGCATCCGCGGATACCGGAGGCGTTGCGTTTAATGGCCGGCTGCAGGAATGTTACCTTGCCAATTTAAATTTACGCACGGCCAATCGCATTTTGATGCGAATTGAAACCGTTGACGCAACCAGCTTCAGTCAACTTAAAAATAAATTATCGGAAATCTCCTGGGAACTATTTTTGAACGCCGACCAGGTTTTGCAGACCCATGTCGCAACCCGGCATTGCAAACTCTACCACACCGGGGCGATATCGGAGCGTATTTTAAACGCCATCGAGGCCCGCAAAAAAAATTGGGAGTTTAAGGTCCCGGATGAAAAATCACCAAGCTTAACCCAAAATATTTATGTCCGCGGGGTTGATGATCGTTTTACAGTCTCCATTGACAGCAGTGGCGAGGGTCTTTACAAACGCGGCCTCAAACAACACGCCGGCACGGCGCCGCTGAGAGAAACCCTGGCGGCCGCGTCTTTATCGTTAGCGGGTTATTCCGGCACAGAACCGTTGATCGACCCCATGTGCGGCGCCGGGACCTATTCATTGGAAGCCGCATTAATGGTAAAAAAAATACCGCCCGGCTGGTTCAGAGATTTTGCGTTCATGCAATGGCCAGCTTACCGCAAGAAGCGTTTCGAATACCTGAAAGGGCAATTTCAGGATGATTTCGAACCGCCTGAAAAACCGTTGATTTTCGCTTCCGATAAAGACCCGCTGGCCTGTCGTCAGTTGGAACAATGTACGCGGCAATTTGGTTTATCCGATACGGTCAGCATACACAACGCAGATTTCTTTGACCTTGTTCCGGGAGATTTTACGGATCAGCCGGGTCTGATAACCATCAATCCGCCATACGGCCGCCGAATCGGGACCCGGCAGGAGAGTATCGAGATATTCCAGGCCATCTGTGAAACACTGGCGCGTGAATATAAGGGCTGGAAACTGGTCTTGATAGCACCCAGCAAGCAGCTTGAAAAAAAAGTCCCTTTCAAGCTAAAAGCGTATCCTCTATTTCATGGCGGTCTGGTATTAAAGTTAATGGTGGGGAAGATACGGTGATAACCGCATGAAACATTTCAAAAGTTGGAGTTGGTTCTATCCTGGGCCACTTTTCCCGAGCGTAGTCTCGGAAAAAGCTTAGTACGTATTCATTGAAATCACATCATGTTTGCGCATGATTTATGGCATAGCCAGATTGAATATTTATGTAATATTATTTAATCTGTGTTCATCCGTGTCCCCAAAATAGAAATTCCTATAGCTTATCCGGCTCACATAGATTTTCAGCCTTAACCGCAGCACGGCCACACTTTTTGCAGAGAAATTGTGGGTCCCGAACAAATTTTTTGTAGTCTTCGAGATTGCTTTTGACGAAACCCAGATTCTCCGCCATACAAAGATGGGCTTCGTGCCCCGGATGCGGCTCGGTGAGATGTTGTGGAAATGGAAACCAATCAGCCATTTTTTTAGACTCCTTTCTTGCCAAAATTAAAGTGCGAAGGTTGCTGCTATTAATCTCTCCTGGGTTTAATTCCCCGCAGCTTGCTGCGATAAAAGTGAGTTAAATCCTAAAAGCATGATACTCCGCGGCTGGCCGCGGAAAGATTTCATTTGTTCAAAATTGACAAATTTATCTCACCAGAATATAGGGATCAAAAGTTTGGTGTCAATTAAGCTCTGCCGCATAGAAACCTACCACAGGCAGGCCGGATTATATAATTGACAGGGTACTTTTTATAACTTAATTAAGGATTCTAATCGTTCATTTGTCTTTATACATTTTCAACATATAATCATCGGAAGGTATAATATGGATCTTAAAGACCTGAGAGCAAACGGCAAACGGCTACAAAACACATTGGAGGAAATGGCAAAAATCGGTGCGACTCCGGGCGGTGGTGTTCAACGGCTGACCTTAACCGACGAAGACAAACAGGCCCGGAATCTTTTCGTTAGCTGGCTAAACGAGTTGGATCTTGACGTCACCATTGACGAAATGGGTAATATCTTCGGCAAGCGCCCGGGTAAGAACAACGACCTGCCGCCGGTCATGAGCGGGTCTCATATCGATTCCCAGCCCAAAGGAGGGCGGTTTGACGGCATTTTAGGCGTCATGGGATCCCTGGAAGTTTTGCGCACCCTTAATGAAAATAATATCGAAACCGAGCGACCCATCGTCATCGTAGACTGGACCAATGAAGAGGGCTCGCGTTTTGCACCCGCCATGGTGGCATCCGGGGTGTGGGCGGGAGCGCTGGAGAGAGACTGGGTTTATGACCGTACCGATATTAGCGGCAAACGATTCGAAGACGAGCTGATCCGGATCGGATATAAAGGGACGGTACCCTGCAAAAAGCAACCGGTTCACTGTTACTACGAGTTCCATATCGAACAGGGGCCGATCCTGGAGCGGGAGTCCAAAACCATTGGTGCTCCCAAGGGTATTTTGTGTCTGCACTGGTACGACATTTACCTGGAGGGAGAAGCCAATCAGGTCGGCCCCACCCCCATGGAGGGCCGTCACGACGCCCTGTGTGCTGCTGCCGAAATGATTTTAAAAGTCAATGAACTACCGGAGCGTATGGGCGGCAACATGGTGGCCACCGTCGGTGAAATTCAAAATTACCCGAATTCCAGAAACATCATCCCGGATAAGGTTCACTTTACCGTGGACATCCGCTCCTGGGATGATGACCACGCCATAAAAGCGTGGGAACTGGTTCGCAGGGACTTTGAGGACATCGCGGCCCGCAGGGGGTGCCCGATTAAAATCGAAGAAACCTGGCGGGTAGAACATTCTCCCTTCGATGAACAACGGGTTCAGCTTGTGCTGGATTCGGCCGAGGCCCTGGGATATTCCAGTCTGTACATGGTCAGCGGTGCAGGACATGACGCCAGCTATATGAATCAGGTGTGTCCGACCGCGATGGTATTTATTCCCAGCATCGGCGGCCGTAGTCATGTTGAGGTGGAAAAAAGTCGTTGGGAGGATTGCGAAGCCGGCGCAAACGTGCTGCTGCATGCAATTTTGCAATCAGCTAATGAGAAATAACCCCAAAAGTTATTGGCTATTTGTTACTATTACAAAAAATTAAAATCAAGCCGGCAATAAGAGAACAGGTAATGCCGTAAAGGAACCTACCAAGAGTAAATTATGGAAGATTTAGCAAATCAAGGCCGTATCAAGGACAGGGGCGGCATGCGATCAGGATCTGATCGGCGGCATCAGATAGATTCAGGCTACAAACCGAAAACGGAGAGACGATCAGGAATAGAACGCCGTGACGGTTTTGATCGCAGAGCCGATTTGGGACAACAAAGAGATCCTGAAAAAGGAGCTGTCGAACGCCGCGACGCTTTCAGAGAAAGTGAATAAAGCAGAAAATCCGGACACAAGAATGTAGTGCCGGTTAAGACATCAACTGCAAACGGCCTCCCAAATAAAAAAGTGCACGGGATGAAATCCCAAGCACTTTTTAAAACTATAAAACTGGTTTTAGAAACCTTCAAAAGGTTCGCGCTTTACAAACCGTCCGTGGCCGACCTTGCCGACAAACTCCATCCGGTCGCCGTTCCAGCGCGCCACTTTTTCTCCACGGGAGTAAACCACGCTGGGCATGCCGGTAATTTCAACGCCTTCAAACGGAGTATAGTCGACATTCATGTGCAGCTTTTCCTGGGAGATGGTGAAGGTTTGATTCGGATCAAAGACGACGATATCCGCATCCTTGCCCACGGCAATCTCGCCCTTGTCTTTCAGACCGAACATGCGCGCCGTACCAGTGGACAAGACATCCACCATCCGCTCCAGGCTGATGCGGCCTTTGACCACGCCTTCGGAATGCAACAGCATCGCCAAGGTTTCGATACCGGGAGCGCCGTTGGGAATTTTTTTGTAGTCGTCTTTGCCAAACATATCCTTTTTACCCTTAAAATCAAAGGGGCAATGATCGGTGGCGACCACTTGAATATCGCCGCCTCGCAATCCTTCCCAAAGGGCGTCGTTGCTTTCCCTGGTTCTTAACGGCGGGGACATGACGTATTTAGCGCCGTTGAAATCCGGCTCTTTGTAGCGTTCATCGTCAAGCAGTAGATACTGGGGACAGGTTTCGGCATAGACGTCAACGCCGTTGTTGCGGGCTTCTTTGACCTTCCACAGTCCCTCTTTGGAAGACAGATGCACGATATAAATGCGCGATCCGGTCAACTCCACCATTTTGGCGGCCCGGCCGACGGCTTCTTCTTCAGCGATGTTGGGGCGGCTGACGGCATGATAATAAGGTTCCAGTTTCCCCTCTTTTGCAAGAACCTCATTCATATGCTGAATAATATAAACATTTTCGGCATGGACCTGAACCAGACCGCCGTATTGTTTAGTTACTTCCAGCAGCTTGATCATGGTGGCATCATCGACCCGAAAATCATAGACCATAAATATTTTAAAGCTCGGTGTACCGTATTCCAGACATGCCTTTTTGACCTCATCGATCACATCCGGTCTGGGGTCCATAACGGCCGGGTGCAACGAATAATCCACACAGACTTTGCCTTCCGCCAGTGCTTTTTTGCGTTCCAGTGCCTCAAACAGGGTTTCACCCTTTTGCTGCAAATCAAAATCGACGATACAGGTGACACCACCACAGGCCGCTGCGATGGTGCCGGTCTCATAGTCATCCTGGGCATGGGTTCCCATAAACGGCATGGAAATATGGGTGTGGGGATCAATCGCTCCCGGAAGAATGTATTTCCCCTTGGCATCGACGACGTCATCGGCCCCATTGTCCAGGTTCGTGCCGATGGCCTTGATTTTGTCTCCATCAGCAAATACATCGGCCAGATAGCGACCCGTAGCGTTTACGATGGTTCCGCCCTTAAATAACACACTCATTTGGACCCTCCATTGTAAATGGCTCAACTTTTACATCTTTTTCCAAACTGCTGTCCATCACGGCAGTTTCGCGACGATGCCAATCCCCGGGCATTTCCTTGAAAGAAATCATTTCGGGAACCGGACATACAAATTGACATAACATGCAGCTCAAACATTTGTCCTCAATCACATTCGGTCGACGCGCTTCAGCGTCCCATTCAATCGCCTGACCGGCGGCATCCTGGCATACGATATAGCATTGACCGCAGCCGATACAGCGGTCTAGATCGTACTGGGCAATGCCCTGCCGATCAACTTCAAACGCCTCGGTTTCGTGCAGATTGGGCAGTGCTTTACCCACCAGATCAGGGATCCTGTCAATTCCCCGTTCGGCCATGAAATCGCTGAGGCCTTCGATCATGTCCTCAACAATCCGGTATCCGTAATGCATAATGCCGGTGGTCACTTGCAGTGTCGAAGCGCCCACCAGAATAAATTCTAAAGCGTCAATCCAGGTCTCGATGCCGCCGATTCCGGACAAGGGCAATCCGAGCTCTTCATTTTTGGCCATGGATGCAATAAAGTTCAGTCCGATCGGTTTAACAGCCGGGCCGGAGGTACCGCTGATAGCACCTTTGCCGAAAACGTTGGGTGTCGGAACAAAATCATCCAGACTGACGCCTGAGATGCCCCTAACGGTATTGATGGCGGAAATCGCATCGGCGCCACCGTTTTTGGCATACATGGCCGGTTCGTTCATGTCCGTAATGTTCGGTGTCATTTTGGCAATCACCGGAATAGACACCACATTTTTGACGGCTTCGGTGAATCCTTCCAGCAGTTGAAATGCCTGGCCCACTTTATGGCCGGCGCCTTCGATACACATGTGGGGACAGGAAAAATTTAGCTCCAGCATATCGACCCCATTGTCCTCAGCCGCCTTGGCTAAATAGGCCCATTCATCGCTAAAAAATCCCATGATGCTGGCAATGATTGGATGGTCCGGATAGTTCTTTTTTAGATAAAGAAAATCTGTCAGATTATCCTTCAGGGGTCGGTCTGAAATCATTTCAACGTTTTGAACGGCAACCCCCTTTTTAGCGCCGTAATCAATACATGCCATCCTGGGTGACGGATGTACGATGGGCAGCCGATCGGAATTCAAGGTTTTAAACACCACCCCGCTCCATCCGGCATCAAACGATTTGGCAACCATTTCGGCACTGTTGGAAACCGGAGAAGAAGAGAGCAGGAAGGGATTTTTGAATTTCACCCCACAAAAGTCTATTGTTAAGTCAATGTGGTTTGCCACAATATCGCCTCCTATATGGTAAGGTTGCTAAACAGAAGTATATTGATTGAAACAGGCGTTCAAAGGTTCATCGTTCAGGGTTATTTTCTTTCAATGCTATTAATGCTATTCATTGGTTCAAAGCTCACCGTAAGGTTTGCTTTGCATCTATATTCTCAACTCGCTAAATTGGTCAGTGTACATCGAAATCATCAAATTCTGTGCATCCAGTTCTGATATTGAAGACTCAATGTGCAACTGAAAATATAAAGGTAGGATACCTCAAATATTCATTCTTCAATCTTCAATTTATTTCCTCAGGTATTCCACAATGCCCCGGGCAGCCAGCTTACCGTCTTGAACCGCCTGTACCACCAGCGCCGGACCACGCACAATATCTCCACCGGCAAAAATTCCGTCAACCGAGGTTTTACCGGTTTCCGAATCCGCCTTGATGAGTTTTTTGTCATCAGTTTTGACGTTGGGATACCACTCAGGAGAAGATTCAGGGGCGATGTTGCCGATGGCCTCAATCACCACATCGGCATCCAAGATCCATTCAGAACCCTCAATGTTCTCGGGTTGTCTGCGACCCGAATCGTCGGGTTCACCGAGACGCGTACGCACCAGTTTCACGCCTGTCAGACGATGCTGGTCGTCGGTCAAATAGTCCAGCGGCTGGTTCAGCAGCAGGAAATGAACGCCGGCTTCCAGAGCCCCGATGCGCTCGTCGGCTTCGGCCGGCATCTGGGCGTAAGAACGCCGGTAGATCAGATAGACATCTTTGGCCCCAAGCCTGATGGCAGACTCGATACAATCCATGGCCACCGATCCCCCGCCGACAACCGCTACGGTATTGCCTTTAATTTTCCGTTCCAATTCTTCAAAGCGGCCGTCACGCAAAGCAGATAAATAATCCACCGATGAAAAAAGTCCGGCAATATCCCTTCCCGCCGGTCTAATACTGGCGGCCCCCCAAAGACCAGGGGCCAGAAACACCGCCCCAAATCCATCCTGTAATAATCTTTCGGCATCCCCTTTGCCGTTGATGGCAGTGTCGCAGCGGAAATTGACTCCCAGTGACTTAATATCTTTGATTTCATGTTCGAGAAAATTCATGTCAAATCGGTAGGACACAACCCCATATCGAAGTACGCCGCCAGGTTCGGGTTTGGCTTCAAAAACCGTCACCTGATAACCTTCTTTGGCCAGTTCAGCCGCACAGCTCAATCCGCCGGGACCGGATCCCACCACAGCCACTTTTTCCCGGCGCGCAACTGGTTTTTCAAACACCTTGATATTTCTGTCCCAGGATTGTTCGATTAAAAACCGTTGGATCTGGCCGATCTGGATGGGACGGTCGGCGCCTTCGGGACGATGTTGTGATTTAAACATCGCACTGCACTTTTCTTCGCACAAACGGGAGGTCGGACAGAGAACACCACAGGCCCCCCCTAAAATATTGTTTTTCTTGATCGTTCGAATCGCGCCGGTAATGTTCTTGAACCTCAATTTTCGGATGAATTCAGCCGGTTTTGTGTCGGCCGGACACCCTTCTGAGCAAGGGGCATCATGGCAAAGCAGACATCGATCAGCTTCCGCGATGGCCTGGGCCAGATCAATTCCCCTGCCCATTTCCTTAAATTTATCGATCGCACTCACAACAAATCCTCCTAAATTCCGTACTACTGACGTATCGCAAATTCTGGTACACCCCAAATGCCTGTGGTTGCGCCAACAAAACTTGATTTCGAGCGCTGAGTTTAGGCGTTTTTGCGATAATTGTCAATTATTATCCGCTGATAAGCAGGACAGTCGCATTTGATATTAATCGGATTGGAAGATTTCACAAATAACTTGACGCCCTTAATGGTTGACAATATAAG
>JARFPZ010000226.1 GCA_029288035.1 Desulfosarcina sp. | reverse complement strand
ACCAGTACCGGTTTGTCGGATTGCAAGACCTGAGAATCAAACGTCCGGTCATTAATCTCCAGAATATCTTTTTTCATGGTGACGTCTCCCTTATTTTTTCCATGTGACGCAGGGCGGCGATATCTCTTTCAATATCTATTTTTTTCACGTGTAACCGTTCACACAAATCCTCCGATTCTTGAGGCCCCTCGTTCTGGAGAATATCAACTATTTTTTGTTAAACGGCGGTCAGTTTGAGGACGGCGGCTTCCTCTTTCACAAATGTCTTGGCGCTATGAACTGCCCACGGGTCACATACCCTCAGCGGAGAAAGAAGGTCCATGTAGCAATCTTCGCAAAGGGTCTGCCCATTAAGCGCCCTTTGTTCGCCTTCAGTAACAATCGTCTTAGAACGCTCGCATTTCATAGTTTTTTTACCTTATACACTTTCCCCATAACCTCCCGTCTGAAGGATCATTAGCGCTTGATCTTTCACATTGATATTCGTAAATCGGCATAACTCACTCCTGAAATTTTATATTTTCCTGGTAACAACCCAATATTTCTATGGCAGTGCAAAAGGAATCGGTTTTCTTTAAGGAAATAAATCGACCCTAACGGCCGATTCCCGCCGGCGTGAATTTCAATGTCTTTATGATACCCGCCTCCGCCGGTGGCCAGGAGAGGCTTATTGAAACGCAACAGCCGGTCGATAATTTCAGCAGGCGCATTGTTTGTCAGCTCAAGATGTGCGATGGCATCAGCGGCAAGGGCATCCATTCCCGTCTGCAGCACAAAAATGTCCGGATCATAGGCTTTAATTAAAGGAATGACGATTTCGGTAAACACCTCTATATAAGCTGCGTCACAAATCCCGATGGGTGAAGGGACATTGACAGTGAAACCCTTTCCGGGCCCATCGCCTATTTCATTTTCAAATCCTGTCCCGGGCCACAGTGTTTTTCCGCTTTCATGAAGCGAAATTGCCATAACCTGATTGCTGGCGTAAAAAGCTTCCTGCACACCGTCTCCGTGGTGAGCATCAATATCCAGGTACAGAACTCTTTTGTCGTTATTCAAAAAACGCATGCACGCCAGTACCAGATCATTTAGGTAGCAAAAGCCTGACGCCATCTCGGCTCTCGCATGGTGATACCCTCCGCATGGATTAAATGCTATGTCCGTTTCACCGGATAATATAAGCTCCGCCCCGGTCAATGTGGCTCCGCAAGCCCAGGAAGCATAGTCGAACATATCTTTAAACGCTGGACAATCGGGTGTTCCAAGTCCCATGCGGCGGGCTTCGAGCGTAATTTCCCAATGGCAGCCTGTTGCAATGCTTTCAGGTATTTGGCCGAGTGAAAATTTCTCAGCTCCGATATTGTTGCGGGTACGGGCGCTGATTCCCGTCCATATTTGCCCTCCAGCAGGCCTAAGGAAATCAGGAGTTCCCGTGTTTTTGCAGCTCTTTGAGTGTCAAACATGGAATCAGGCGGGTAGCTATATTTTTCAAGCTCCTGCGAATGTATAAATACGGGCTTTTTAGTATTATCCATGGTCAATCTCCGTCATTCATGCTCAGTTGCCGGCATTGAATTCATCCCGGCTTCCAGGAAAACCTCCATCCACATCTGTCCCTTGAATTTTACCCGAAAGTCTTTTTATCCTGCCACAAGTTGCTCAAACTGTAATTCTATATGGGGGCGGTTCATCCACCCGTAGGACGCTTGATCCCAGGCGCTCAGAGAGACCTTCACCACGTTTTAAGCCACTCTCCCATTTCGGTCAGGACACTGTCCATGGGGACATATTCCCGCTTGTTTACTGTCTTTTTCGTGGTTCAACCTAACTGGCAAAAAAACGCAATCCAGACTACATGTCTTGTAAGAAGTCAAATCGCTCCCCAGAGACCGCCCAAACCGGCGGGACGGAACCGGCCAAACAGGCAAGGTTACATCATCACTTCATACCGCCCAATAGGCGCCGATCAATGTTGCCGGGGCCGCCGCAGTCAGGCGTATAACAGCTGACATTGACAAAGGCGCAATTCTCAGCGCATACCGGGCAGGCACCAGGGGGCTCAGCGGCGGTAACCAGAAAGCCGCATTTAGCACATTTCCAATATGCCAGTCCGCAATTGGGACAAATATCTCCCTCAAACCTGCCGTCTGCAGTATAACCGCAATGGTCGCAGACGCTTTTCTTTTTTTTGCTGTCAATTATTTGCATCGCACACCGCCTTCGGATATCCTCATTGGTAAATTTTTCCTGCGGGAATTCTTTTTCCCTTTTCAAACCATGATCTGCGCTTAGCGGGGCAAATTCACACTTTTTTTCAGCATCGCATGCCCTTTCCATCTTCGAACTTCCATTTATCGCATTCGTGTTACCTGCCCGGTCTCAGCACACCATTACCCATCTCGCGGATAAAGCATCCAGATGCGGGCTAATTCGTCTTCTTCGCAGTGGGCTTCACGATAGTGAACATTTCCGTCCTTGCGCAATAAAAGTACGCCGACTCCGTCCGTGACTCGACCTACGTCGGCAAAAAGCACTCCTGCCTCTCTTAAAGAATCAGTCACGTGCGACATCCTCTCTGGTGGAACAGTAGCTGCAAGAGTCCCAGAGGAGATCATCTTCAGTTTCGAGTCAGAGCCACATCTTCGCCGAAAGCTGCGCCCAGGATGACATCGGGGTCATCCGTGCCGACAAACGGGAAGACATGCTTTTCTAAATCGTGCAAAGAAAATTTGGACATGGTTAGTTCCTTATTACTTTTTCAGTGACTCAGTTGGTGTGCCCCGCTCTTTGGTTAATTCTTTCATCTTTTTCCTTGAATACCCAAGTATCTGCCATTGCTCTTTGTAGACCGGTCTGCCGTCTCTGTTAAAGGGATCCAAGAGAACTTTCCGGTTGAAAAAAGGGGAGGGCATTGTATGGCAATCTTTGCATCCCCCGGCACCGAGGGCATATTTTCCGCTGACGACATTGTGGCTCAAATCAAAAGGCTCGCAGCATTTGAAGCCACCGTCCCGGGTGGGCATATTGGCCTTGTTCAACTGGTTATTTTCCATGTAATAGATCATTCCGCCTTTCACCAGTACCGGCTCATGATATGCGATGCGACACCCGAACCGGTCGGTACCATTTGATATGGCCTTAAGATAGGTTTTTATCTCTTCTGAGGTGTTTACGAACTTTGAACCGTTTAACGCTTCCAGAATCGCGAGGTTGGTGATGGAAAACTTGTTTTTCAGATTAGCCCCTGTAATGTCCCTGATCCGCCACAGGATAATAGGGATGACCCGATGGGATGCCCGGTCCCAATCTCCCCACCAGATGGCCTGTAAAGGATCCACAGGCTTGATTTTTCCTTTATACTTCACAAAAGCGGGACACCATTTATTTTCCGAACATTCCAATAAAGGCTTGTTGGGATGCAGCGGATCATTGGACATAAAATCAGTGCTAAAATAAGTAATCGTCTGGCCGCTTGTGGCATTGTCAATAACTGCTGTCGCTTCCTTATATTTATAAGGGATGTGGCAGGTCTCACAGGCAATTTTTTCAATGTGTAAGTCAGAAAATTTATGATGTGGCTGCGGTGCGCGGCTATCTTTGCCATTTAAATGGCAATCCAGGCATGAATTCATTTGGCCGTCAATATCATCGCGTACGGAACCGACCAGTATGTCGCCTTTGGCAATCTCGTGATCTTCTCCGCTGGGGTGACAATAGATACAGGTCAAGCCTTTGGCCTTGTGCACATCCGTTTTACGCTTCCAGGTCCTTCCTCTCTTCTTAACATCAGCCATTACATGGCAATTCCAGCAATTCCCATCAACAACCTCTTTGGTTATAAATTCGGCGAGGTTGGCAGGGTCGGCGATATTGGTTTGGGTGTAGTCGGTGTGAAAAGAAAGGGCCTTTGGCTTTTCTGAGGGGATGGATGGATTGGATTTTTTAAGATCCTTGAACCAGCCGGCGCCGACCATCGGCGCCTCATAGAAAAAGCCTCCTCTCACCGCCAGCGCCCGCGCTTTCCAGTTATAACCTTTGAGGTGGCATATCAAGCAGTCGGCTTCAAGTACACCGCTTTTGCTCCAGTCTGATTCATAGTAATCACCATCAAGAAAATTATCAGCATTGCGAATAATCCCGTTCACAGGGTCATTTGCAAATTCATC
>JARFPZ010000216.1 GCA_029288035.1 Desulfosarcina sp. | reverse complement strand
TAAGGAATAAAGATGGCAAAACTGATTAAAGAAAAAGGTGATGATGGCAGGCTTCACATTGAGTCACCCCTTATGGGTGAATCACTTGTGAGTAAGGAATTATTGAAGCAGACCGAGGCTACGGAATACTTTCGTATGCATCCGGACATCAATGTGCTTAAAATCGGCGGCCAAAGCATTATGGATCGGGGTGGAGAAGCCCTTTTTCCGATATTGGATGTGCTGATTGAGGCCAAAGACAAACATAAAATCCTATTGATGACCGGCGGCGGAACGCGCGCCCGCCACGTATACAATATCGGTGTCGATCTGGGCATGCCCACCGGGGTTCTCTCCAAACTGGGCGACAAAGTTTCATGGCAAAACGCCGAGATGCTGGCCGTCTTGCTGTCCAAGCACGGTGGGGTTAAGATCGGGCATGGCGATAATCTCGAACAGTTGACCATGTTCTGCCGGCAAGGTTATTTACCCATTACCTATGGCATACCGCCCTATGGATTTTTTGAGCACCCGGCCGAATACGGCTCTATTCCGCCACACCGCACCGACTGCGGCGCCTTTCTTTTAGCGGAGAATATCGGTGCGCAATCGTTGATCTTTTTAAAGGATGAAAAAGGGTTGTTCGACAAAGATCCTAAAAAAGTCGAAGGAACCGCTGATAAAGATCTTGAATTTTTCGACCGAATATCCGCCAAAGAGCTCCTAGAAAGGGATTTGGACGACCTCATCATTGAACGGCCGATACTGACCTTGCTTCAACGGGCAAAGTGCCTCAAAGAGCTTCAAATCATCGATGCACTCCATCATCCAGAATACATTTTGGCAGCGCTTGAAGGTCAAAATGTCGGTACGACGATCTACCAGGAAAAATGATAAAGACAGAGCGAAGCGATACAACAAATCTTCAATATTCATTCGTCAATATTTAATTCCGGCTTGTCCGGGTTGGGGTTTAAGGTTGCCCGTCTTTTTTCCCCTTGCCGGCATCCAGCCACACAATCTCGGCGCCGCTGGCAGCTTTTATCTGATCGAGTTCTTTTTTGCGGATATGCCTGGCATACATTTTGACATCGCTGCCACTGACGCCCACTACCCTAAAGCGAGGCTTTTTTTCGCCTTTTTCGATTTTACGTCTTTGGCGAACAAAAATTTTGGTGCTCATTTTTTACTCCTTTTAGCGTAAATTCAGGTTTAATTTAATAGTTTCTTGATTATCTCGTAAGATTTGTGACACTGATAGCGTGGAATGAATTCATAAAAGAATATATATCCTTGGAGGATATATGTCAACAAAAATAAATAAACCTCAAAAAAAGCGGACCCGCCCAGGTTCCGGAAAATCAGAACGCTATATTCAGCCGTCCATTTTATTAGGGCTTAAGGCAAAACCCTCATACGGTTATGAACTGATTCACAATATCCAGAACTTCGGGTTTGTGCAGGGTCAGGCGCCGCCGGGGATGATCTACCGGCACCTACGTGAGTTGGAAGCGGATGGTTTGGTCTGGTCTGAATGGCAAACCGAGGGAACAGGGCCGGCCCGACGCATCTATCGTTTAACCGCGGAAGGTGAAGAAGCACTGAATCTTTGGATCAAATATATGGAAAATCAGGCTAACAATTTAATGAATTTTATTAACGAACATAAGGAATTGCAAAAAATTGATCAGGCTGGCGGATAGTCTTTTTCGTACGGCCACAATTCAAACATGAGGCAGTTGCTTCTTCTTACGAGAGACAGGCCTGCTTCTTATCTAAAACACCCGCGGCGTTATGGTTTCTTTTCTGGCGCTTTTCGCCGATATTCTCCCAAATCCCCTTTCCTCTTTCCACCACCATCAAAACCGGCTCCTGACCCAACAGCCTGGGTCGCACCCAGTTATTGGTAATAACCATCTCCTCCGGTTTGGGGACCGATGCATCCCGATCCAAGGATACGACCTTAACACCGAAGCTTTCGAGATCCTTTACCGAAATGATATCCGGAATTTTGCGCAGCCGGCCCAGCTCAATAAATCGGCCGTGCCATCCGGTTGCCGTCAGGCCAACAGCCGCCGCCGCACCGATAATTCCGTCATTGGTGCCGCCATGGCCGGAGAGGTGGACCTGCCGGGCAGCATCCAAGGCATCCTTTTGGGTCAATAGCTTGCGGGTACATTCGCGGCCGAAATTCATTAAGTCACCCATTGCAGAATCGCCGTCGATGGCGGCACAGATGCCGGGATCGCTGCCCTTCAGATAATACTGTGCCACATGCTGAGCGGCGCGATCAATGATGATCTTGAGAAAACAGGCCTCGGGCGCATCAATGACCACACAGGCGGCACTGTTGTGAGACGTATACGGTATGCTCTCGTGCACCAGAAGCTGCTGACGCAGGACACCCGATATTTGGCAACTATCCGGAATTTGATTTTGAAACCAGCGCGCCAGTTTCCCGGTGCCGTGATCCGCATCTATCGTGTCGGTATCGTCAAAGCCCAAATAAATCCGCATTCGTTATGCCTACCTAACCCGGATAAACCGGAAATTTATTAAATCCATTTGATCTGGTCAAGGCGGTAACGGATAGAAACTGTTTTTCCCGGGAGTATGGTGTGTTCCTTGCCTTGTTGAAAAGTCAGCCCCACTGTGAAGGGGGTGTCCCCCGCAAGAATGGTGGCAAATAATTGGCCTGTTTTTCTTTCCAAGCTGAGCCGGGAAACAGTGCCGCTCAAGACAATTTCTTCACCTGCAATGGTTGATCCGTTTTCGCTATCAGGCAGGACATCAATTACAGCAGCTGCCTCCTGGTCTGGTGGTGTGGTTACAAGCAGCTGTTGTCCGTCGGATAAAAATTTTCCCCATTTTCCCTTTCCGAAATCTTGCCAGGGCCCGAAGATTATGGTATCCTGACCGGTTCCAAATATTCTACCTTTGAATAAATGCAAGATTTCATCACAGATTTCATTAAGCCACTGCCAGTCGTGACTGGCAACAATGAGCGTGGTTCCCAATTCTTTGCGTGCCCGCAGTGAGGCTTCCTTGATAAGCTGGGCGCTGGCAGCATCTACGCTGGCCGTAGGCTCATCCAATAAAAGAACTTTGGGCTTTAATGCCAGTCTGGCTGCCAGTGCCACACGCTGCGCCTCGCCACCGGAAAGCGCATACCACGGTCTTTGGGAAAAGTCTTTGGCAGGAAGGCCGACCCGAGCGAGCGCTTCATTGGCCATTGGAAGGACTTCATTGCCGTTATTCCTCAGCTTAAGACCGTATGAAACGTTACTCAGTACGCTGCGTTTCAACAGAAGGGGCTCTTGTGGGAGCAAGGTGATGAGAAATCGGGCTTCATCTGAAAAAGGTTCAACCTGGCGACCATTGAAAAGTATCTCCCCTCGGGAGGGTCTCTCAATCAGACCCAGGAGTCTTAAAAGTGAGCTTTTCCCGCTTCCGTTTGGACCTATCAGTCCGATAATGGATGCCGGTTGAACTTTCAGCTGTTCAATTTGCAGAACGGTCTTACCGGCATATGAATGATTCAAAGATCGGATCTCAAATATCGGTGTGTCCAATTTGTCAATCCCTTCGACGCAAGAATGAGACGAAAACATTTACACATAAGGCAATGGCTAAAAGAACCAGGCCGAGGGCGACACCCATACCGAATTGCCCCTTGTTGGTTTCAAGTGCAATCGCCGTGGTGATGGTGCGTGTATGCCACTTGATATTGCCCCCTACCATCATGGATATACCCACTTCCGTCATCACCCGTCCATAGGCTGCGATCGCACCGGCAAGTATGCCGTGCCGGGCTTCCCATAAACTGCTCAAAAAGAGCTGCTTCCGATTCGCGCCCATGGATATGATCATGATTCGAAGTTTTTGATCCATGCTTTCGACCGCAGTGGCGCTCAGGCCGATGACGAGGGGCAGGGCTAAAATCGTCTGACCGATGGCGATTCCGGGCAAAGTGAAAAGCAAACCAAAATCTCCCAGAGGGCCGCGATGGGTCAGAAATGCATAAACGAGCAGGCCGATAAACACCGTCGGCAGGGCCATCAGCGTATCTACTATTGTCCTGAGCGGCTTCTTCCCCCTGAAATCGAAATACCCCAGGCAAAATCCAAGGGGTATACCTATTAACAGGCTGCTTCCGATCGAATAACTCGATACCTTGACCGTAGCCCATATCGCCGAAAAAGTTTCAGGGTTGCCGCTCAGCAATAAAGAAAAGGCCTGGAAAAATCCTTCGAATAAGAAATTCATGACAATTTTGAAGATCGCAAAAAAATGCGACTACCGTGAGAATGAACTGTGGCCATCCTGAATGCTCACATGCAGTCGCATTATCAATAAGTTTGAATTCGAAATATTTCCAGCAGTCCGCTACATTTTCGCATTCGGCGTAAATAATGGTTTGCCTAAAAGTTTAAACTCCTTTATCAACTGCTGGGCCTCCGGACCGGTGATCCATTCAATGAGTTGCTTGGCCGTGTCGTATTTCGCCTGTGAACAATGCTTTTGGTCAATGGCAATCACGCTATACTGATTCAGTAGCAC
>JARFPZ010000506.1 GCA_029288035.1 Desulfosarcina sp. | reverse complement strand
CGACAGACGACCAGACAATTTTTCAGTCCGGCAAAGGCAGCAAACCAGTTGCCGGACCCTCTCTTCGAGCTTTCCGATCTGGCCGTGGTGAAACAAAGCGGAGGGCTGAACAATGACTGGGATCTGACAGTTGCGGTGGTCAACCTGCTGTTTACCCTGGTGGATGCCTTGAAGATTCACGAAAGTTGGGACCCCTGGGTCCGTTATCGGCAAACCATGCGTCAATGCAGTCTTAGCCGGCTGGCCGACTTTCTGACATCTTCGGACACTCCATTGAGATCTTTATTACAACAGTGGGGAAAACAAGAGTATCCATTCATCGCCGGCCTTTATCAGGGCGATGTCGGCAGCGGCAATATCATCAAACAGATCTTCCAGGAAATCTATCTAGGCCCGGCGCTTTTCAAATCTACCTATCATATGGAACCAGAAATTTACCGGGAGAAGGGGTGCATCCTGAGAGAAAAATTACTTGTTGACCGGTCGATCCTGGCGGAACTTTCACAGGAAAATATGTTGGCAATTGCAACCGGCCGACCCGGATCGGAGGCGGAATATGCATTGGAACATTTTCAACTACGACAATTTTTCCCGGTGGTTCTGACCCTTGACGACTGTGTCCGCAAAGAAAAGCGAATTATCGAACAAGAGGGCAAAGCCGTTTCATTGAGCAAGCCCGACCCCTTCATGCTGGATGCCATTGCGGAAGGATACCGCAATGCCGTCAAAGAACTTTTTTACATCGGAGATATGCCCGATGATATGCTGGCCGCCGCTCGTTCCCGATTCAATTTTAAAAGTATCGGTATCCTGATATCGGCGGCCGACAAATCCAGCCTCAAGAAAAATCTGCAACGTGCCGGGGCGGATTATATTGTCGAAGATTTCGAATCTTTAAAAAAAATTGTCCTCTGACACCTGCAAACAGTCTTCACTCATCACTTTACCCAGGGCCTGCACGACCTCATCCGCATTTTGCTCCGTGAACACAAGGGGCGGCTTCATTTTGAGTACATTGTGCAGCGGACCATCCGTGCTGATCAATATGCCGTGGTCTTTCATGCGGTTGATGATATAGTCCGCGTGCTCGGGTGCGGGGTCCAGGGTCCGGCGATCGGTGACAAGCTCAACCCCCACATACAGTCCAAGGCCGCGCACATTACCGATCAGCGGATGTTTTTCCATTAACCCTTCCAGACCATGCAACAATCGTTTACCGGCCCGGTCGGCATTTTTCTGCAACTCTTCGTTTTCAATGACATCCAGGACAGCCATACCGATGGCACAGGAAACCGGATTGCCGCCAAAGGTGTTGAAGTATTCCATGCCGTTGGCAAATGCATCGGCAATGTCAGGCGTGGTGATGACGGCGGCCAGCGGATGGCCGTTTCCCATGGGTTTCCCCAGAGTGACGATATCGGGCACCACCTGCTGGGTTTCAAAAGCCCAGAAATGGCTGCCCGCGCGCCCGAACCCCACCTGGACTTCATCCACGATACACAGCCCGGTGGCAACCCGCACATGTTTGAACGCTTCGTTCAAATACGTATCCGGCAAAACAATCTGCCCACCGCATCCCAGCATGCTCTCACAGATAAAGGCCGCCGGTGCTTTTCCATTTGCCTGAATCGCTTTTACGGCCTCACCGACATGGGCGGCATAGCGCTTGCCGGTCTCTGCGCTCATACCCTTGTAGCGGCCTCGATAGCCATCCGGCATCACAACTATATGAACCCGGGCAGGAGCACCCTGCCCTCCGGGACCGGCATGTTTGTATGGGCTGATGTCGATCAGGTTCTGGGTGTTGCCGTGGTAGGCCCCATCCACGGTGATAATATCCTGCTGCCCGGTATAGGTGCGTGCCATACGCAGGGCCAGCTCATTGGCTTCACTGCCGGTGCAGACAAAATAGCAGACACTCAACGGATCCGGAAATCTGGTCAGCAGACGTTCGGCATATTCGATGATGGTATCGTGAAGATAGCGCGTGTTGGTGTTCAGCACGGACATCTGACGACAGGCGGCGGCCACCACGTGGGGATGACAGTGTCCCACTTGGCACACATTGTTGACCCCGTCCAAATAGGCTTGCCCCTCCTCGGTGAACAGATACTGTCCCCGGCCCCTTACAATTTTCAGGGGTTTATCATAGGAAATACTCAGATTTCTTCCCAGCTTGGCGCGCCGGGCGGTCAATATGTTTGCAGGGCTGCGTCCGTCGGGAGGAAAACAGCTTGGCGGAATCCCCAGAATAAGGTTTGGATCCGGACAAATCTGGGCCCAGATACCCCACGCTGCCGGCCGGGTAACACCGGGAAAATTACCGCGTTCACCAAGCATGTCCAGAATGATCTGGAAGTGAAGATGGGACGGCCAGCCGCCGTTGGTTGGCGGCTCCCCGATCCGGGCGAAGGACTGCCCTTTTGCAACCGACATCCCGACCGTCAGGTCCTCCAGCGAATCCAGGCTCAGATGCCCGTACAGGGTGTAAAACCGTTCGCCGTCCTCCGCCTCGATCTGATGCTCTAAAATGATGGCAGGACCATAATCTAGAGGAGCCGTGTTGTTGTTAAAACTGTGCACCCGGCCCTCAAAGGGAGCATATACCGGCGTATTACTGCGCATATACAGATCGATGCCTAAATGAACGGTCCGGACCTCCGGCATTTCATCGGTCTGAACTTTAAACTGCTCAGATGTGTAAAGCAACCGGGCTTCGTTGTAACGGCCGATGCCCACCTTGACCCGGGCCGCTTGCATCTGCCCAAACAGCTGGTCTGTGAGGACAGCAGTATCCGCACTGCCGCCCTTATTTTGCGGCAGTGCACTGCTGACGCTCAGATCGAATACCAGCTGATTTTCATGATGCAAGTCCTCGTCGACGATGGCGGCGAATCCGGCCCTGTGTTCTTTCAACCAGTCAATTATTTTGCCGGATTGCGGCACCGCCGGCAATCCGCAGGCATGTCTGAATACATATCGCGCCAGGCGCGGGTGAATGGTCTGCATTTTTTCCAAAAGCGTCCAGATCGGTTGTTCCGAAATGCGCAAATATTCATTGTCCGGTTCCAACCGCGACTGGTTAGCGGCGTGACTAACGCTCATGCAAAGTCGCATGCAGATCAGGTCAAATAAAACGGCCAGTTCCCGCTCGGTCAGGGGCCGGGTTTGATGGTAGCCCGCCACAACATGGGCGGCCGCCGCCAGTGGATCGGCTTTGTTCAGCATGGCATAGGCGCAGGCAATCGCCACTTCGCCGACGGTATAGGTAAACACCATATCCCCGAAATCAATCACGCCACCGACCCGGTTTTGCCATTTGCCATGGGGTTCCACCAGCACATTATAGTCATTGGCGTCGTTGTGAATGACACTGGTGGCTAGGTCCTGCAATTGCGGCTCGACCTGGGCTTGAAAACGTTCCAGCAATCTCTTGACGAGACCACACTTGACCGGATCATCGATAAGACCGATGTACTGATTGACCACCTGGGCGGCATGTTTGAGGTCCCAATGAAAGTCCCGGTGGGCGGCCGGATGATCGAAATCCTCCAGGATACGGTCCAGGTTACCGAAGAAACGTCCCAGGCCGGTCAACAGATCCGCATCGTGGGGCTTGACCCGGGCAAAGGGTTTGCCGGGCAAATAGGTGAGCAGGCGAACAAAATGGGTCACCCCTTCAAGGCCGGCCACTGACATAATCTGCCGGCCTTTGATATTATCACATATCTCCGGAGCTGCCGCCACCGCCTGTTCCAAACGGTCTTTATTGCGTGCAATGTGCATCATGACCTGGTTCTGGAACTCCAGCACCTCGATATTTTCGGTTGCATTGGCCACTTTTAGCACATACTGTTCAGCGGTACGGCAGGTAAGATGAAAATTCTGGTCCCGCTCACTGGGGAGCTGTCTGGCGGTAACGTCCAGCCCGAAATGTTCATGGGCCAGTCGAACAGCTTCCTGCTCGCTGAATCGCGGTGCATATTTTACGATGGAAGTCATGAAATCGACTCACACTACTGCCTTATGAATTAATATTGTGCATTTTGTGGCAATAAAATTTTACTGGGATATTTTCGCTATCTCCAAGTGATTGAAGATTGTCAATTCTGACTCATCCGGGTTGAAAAGCCGTATAAGATGATTCCAACGTTTCAATTGAGGCAAAATCCCTAACTCAGAAGCTGCATGGTTTTCGAAACAATGGCGGAAGCTTTGATACCGTATTTCTTGATGACCAGAGATCCAGGCGCCGAAGCACCAAAGCGGTCGATACCAATGATGGCACCCTTGCGACCGACATATCGCTCCCATCCCATGCCAACGCCGGCCTCAACCGCCACTCTGGCTGAAACCTCGGGCGGCAGCACCGAATCCTTATAGCGTTGGGTGGTTTTTTCATAGAGCTCCCAGCTGGGCATACTGACTACCCGGGCCGCCACATTTTTCTTGGCGAGCAGTGCCTGGGCTTCCAGACAAAGAGAGACCTCCGAGCCCGTGCCGATCAGAATGACATCCGGTGTCCTTTGGGGATCCGATAATATGTATGCACCTTTAGACAGCATGGTCGCGGAAGGATACAAGCTCCGATCCAACACCGGCAGGTTTTGACGGCTTAAAATCAGGGCCACCGGTGCCATGGTCGACCGGATGGCCAAACGCCAGGCTGCCGCTGTCTCGGTGGCGTCCGCCGGTCGAACAACAATCAAGCCTGGAATGGCCCTTAAGGCCGCAAAGTGTTCCACCGGTTGATGGGTGGGGCCGTCCTCTCCCACGGCAACGCTGTCATGGGTAAATACATAGATCACCGGCAGTTTCATCAAGGCCGCCAGTCGAATGGCGGGCCGACAGTAGTCGGCGAAAACCAGAAAAGTTCCGCCGTAGGGTTGCACCCCCTTGTGAAGTGCCATACCGTTCAAAATAGCGCCCATGGCGTGTTCCCGTACACCGAAACGAATATTTCGTCCCTCGTATGCGCCTTTCTGAAAATCAAATGATGCTTTGAGCAGGGTGTTGTTGGACGGCGCCAGGTCGGCCGATCCGCCAATCAATGTGGGCAGCTTATCGGCGATGGCATTGAGAACCTGTCCGGAAGCGGCCCGGGTGGCAATCGGTTTAGCCCCTTTGAAATCTGGAATGCCGGCGTCCCATCGTTGCGACGATTTGCCGCTGATGCCGTCCTCCCATTGCCTTGCCAGTTCCGGCTGTTTTTTGGCGTAGGTAAGATATTTCTTTTGCCAGGCTGCTTCGGCCTTTTTTCCTTTGTCCACACTCTTGCGGAATACTTTGAGCGCTTTGTCCGGAACGAAGAATTTTTCGGTAGCCGGCCATCCGAGATTCTCCTTGGTCAAGCGGATCTCATCCTCACCGAGAGGCGCACCGTGGGCGCCGGCAGTATCCTGTTTGTTGGGACTGCCATAGGCAATGTGGGTCCGCATCACAATCAATGACGGTTTTTCGGTTTCGGTCTTGGCCTCCTGGAGGGCTTTCTGGATAGCCGGTAAATCATTGCCGTCATTTACCCGCAGAACGTGCCAGCGGTAAGCTTTGAATCGGGCGGCGACATTCTCGGTAAATGCGAGTTCGGTGCCGCCCTCAATGGATATTTTGTTGTCATCATAAATACAGATCAGTTTACCCAGGCCAAGATGGCCGGCCAGGGACGCCGCCTCCGAAGCGACGCCTTCCATGAGATCACCGTCTCCGCACATGACATAGGTGTAATGGTCCACAATTTTCTGATTGGATCGGTTGAACACCGCCGCCAGGTGACGTTCCGTCATGGCCATTCCGACTGCGTTGGCAAAGCCCTGTCCCAAGGGACCCGTCGTGGTTTCCACGCCGGGTGTATGGCCGTATTCAGGATGACCGGGTGTTTTGCTGCCCCACTGACGAAAGTTTTTGAGTTCTTTCAAATCGAGGTTATAGCCCGTGAGGTATAACAAGCTGTAAAGCAGCATAGAGGCATGGCCGGCCGATAGTACGAATCGGTCGCGATCCAGCCAATCCGGGTTCTTGGGATTGTGCTTTAAAAAACGGGTCCACAGCAAATAAGCCGCCGCGGCCAGACCCATGGGTGCCCCGGGATGGCCGGAGTTTGCCGCCTGTACGGCATCCATCGCCAGGGTTCGGATCGTATTGATACACAGGTTGTCGATCGACTTCGGGCTATTCGCAGCTTTTTTCTTCTTCATTGATCTCTCCTTTCCGAGTAGCTAACTCAATATCTTCTTTCGCTCCGGATCATACAGGGCACGATTGGGTTCCAGCCTGGCCGGATAAACTTCTTTGTAGACCTCAATTTCGTAACCCTCCCGGTTCGAAGCGATCTCCGCTGAAATATAGCCGTAACAGATGTTTTTACCAAGTGTATGGCCGTAACCCGCACTGGATGTGACCCCGATCACCTTGCCGCCGTGAACGATGGGGGCACTGCCCTGAAGCATCAGGGGATCGGTGGTTTCTAAGGTGAAGGTGCAGAGTTTCCACTTGGGGCCTTCGGCTTTGATCCGTGCCAATGCGTCTCGACCTATGAAATCCTCCTTATCCAACGCCACACAGAACCCAAGGCCGGCATCGAACGGGGTATACTCCGGGGTCAGCTCAGAACCCCAGTCGGCGTAACCTTTTTCCAGATGCAAGGAAGATATGGTACGATACCCGGCGTTTTTAATGCCGAGATCTTGACCGGCTTCCCAAAGCGATTCATAAACATGGACAGCAAACTCGGTGGGAATGTAAAGCTCATATCCCAGCTCGCCAACGTAGGTTACGCGCCATGACATGACCGGAGCATAACCGACCGTGAAATGCTGGCAGGTACCAAAGGGATATTTTTCATTGCTGAGGTCGGCCTTCGTCAATTTCTGCAGGAGTTCCCTGGATTTTGGTCCAATCACGTTGACAACCGCATATGCCGACGTCACTTCCTTAAATGAAACTGAACCGTCAGACGGCATATGGTTTTTTATCCACCAGGAGGCGCGCAGCCCAAAGGCGGTCCCCACGACCAGAAAAAATCGGTCTTCCGCCAGCCGCCCGATGGTTAAGTCACATTCAATGGTACCCCTTTGGTTACACATCTGGGTATAGATAATCTTTCCGACGGGTCGGTCAATCTGATTGGCACACAGCCGGTTCAAAAATGCCAATGCGCCGGGACCTTCCACTTCAAATTTACAAAAGGATGACTGATCGATCAACACCACATTTTCCCGTGCATTCTTGTGCTCGGCAGCCACATGCTCAAACCAGTTGGGGATTTCAAAGGTAAGGTTGTCTTTTGGTTCAACCCCTTCCGGAGCAAACCAGTTGGTGCGTTCCCAGCCGTATTTCGCACCATACACCGCACCTTTTTCCTTCAACAAGTAATAAAGCGGGCTGCGCCGGATGCCGCGGGCGGAGTCATGCTCCTCATGCGGCCAATGAATCGTGTAATGCTTGCCGTATAGTTCTTTGGTTCTCTCCACGTTGTAAGCCCGGCTTTTGTGGTAGGGGCCGAAGCGGCGGATATCCAGCGGCCAGATGTCCAGGCTCGGCTCGCCTTCGATGATCCATTCGGCCATCATGCGGCCGGCACCGCCGCCGGCGGCAATACCGAAGGCATTAAAACCCACAGCCACAAACACGTTGTCCAGTTCCGGCGCCGGGCCCATAATGGCGTCGCCGTCCGGGGTAAATGCTTCCGGACCATTGACCAGTTTCCGGATGCCGGCTTCTTCAAGACAAGGGGTCCTGGTAGTAGCCGGTTCGGCCAGCTGGAGAAAATGGTCGAAATCGGCGTCGAGCAGGTTGGAGTTGAAATTATTGGAAACGCCGTCGATAGCCCAGGGGATCCCGTTTCGTTCATATCCTCCCATCACCAGTCCACCAACCTCTTCTTTGTAGTAGAGCAGATTGTCCTTATCCCGGATCGTCGGCAGTTTTGGCGGCAGATCTTTAATGGGGTTCGTAATGGCATACTGGTGCATAAAAGGTACCACCGGAATGTTGACCCCCAGCATTTCACCTACCTGATATCCCCACATGCCGGTACAATTAACTAAAATTTCACACGTGATATCGCCTTCCTGGGTTTTAACCGTCTTTACCCGGTTTTTGTCGAATTCGAAGCCGGTTACCAAATTATTGCGATAAATCTTGGCTCCCCGGTTGCGAGCCCCTTGGGCCAATGCCTGGGTGATACCGGAAGGATCGGCCTCACCGTCGGTGGGCATGAAGGCTGCCCCAATGATACCGTCCAGGGAAATAATCGGGCAAAGTTCATAGGCTTCCTTGGGCGAGATCAAATTCATCTCGAGCCCAAAACTGCGAGCCGTTGTCGCGCCTTTTTTTAATTCGAACATCCGTTCCGGGGTGCTGGCCAGATGCAAACAGCCGCTCATTTTCCAGCCGGTGTTAAGGCCTGTTTCTTCTTCCAGTGTGTCGTACAGACTGACGCTGTATTGCAGCATCCGGGTAATGTTTCGCTCGGATCGCAATTGTCCGACCAGACCTGCGGCGTGCCAGGTCGAGCCGCTCGTCAGCTCTCCTTTATCAATTAGGACAACATCTTTCCATCCCATTTTGGTCAGATGGTAGGCGGTGCTGCAGCCGACAATTCCGCCACCGATGATTACAACTTGGGCACTGTCTTGCATGGCTATGACTCCTCAGTTTGGTGTTACGTGTTTTGGGTTACGGGTTGCGAGTTACGGGTTGCGGGTTGCGGGTTACGGGTTTCGGGTACCGAGTTTCGCGTTGCTTGTTACGAGTTGCGTGTTTCGGGTTATGGGTTACTCGATACTGGATCCTCGATGCTTGATCCTGGATACTCGACGCAGATCGCTGGCGCTTATCCGGTTTATTCGCGTTGCATCGGAAAATATAATGATATAGAAATCCCGAGTTGCAATCTAAACAATTTATTCGTAGGAGCGGCTTCCAGCCTCGAAATTTTATCTCGCGGCTAGAAGCCGCTCCCACATCCGATATCACTTGGTCATTCTATGTAAGCAGATTACAAAATTAATGTCGAAGTTTGCCCCCTCCGGGTCAATGTCTCCCATACACTAAACGATAGAGCGAAGCGATTCCATAATTCGTCATTTGTCAATCGTCATTCGCCATTCCAGAGCGCTACCCAAAATAAGACTTGATAAATTTCATGAATCGTTCGTTTTCTTCATCGGTCCCGGGCGTTACCCTGAAATAGCCGGTCTTGCCGTGAAGTTCACCAATTTTTTTCAGATAGATATTTTCAGCAAGGGCGGCCGCTATGATCTCTTCGGTGGTTTTGCCGGTCATGGTGCCGTCGATGAGCATGTAATTGCCATTGGCCGGATACGGTTTCAGCCCCAAATTTTTAAGTTCTTCCGTAAACACCGCCATCCATTTGTTATTGTGTTCGACCTTTGCTTTGACCTCTTCCGGATTGTCGATGATGGCTTCGGCGGCTGCCGCGGCCATTCGGCTCACGTTCCAAGGCAGAAACATTCGATTGAAGGCGGCAATCATTTCTTCGGTGCCCAGGACAAATCCGAATCGAATACCGCAAAATCCATATGCTTTGGAAAAGGTAACCGACAGGAACACTTGCGGATATTTTTCGATCAAATATGCTTTGGAGGGACGGTCCGGATTGTAGTCCAGGTATGCTTCATCGACGCAAAGCGGAACACCTGTTTCACAAAACCGCTCAAGGTCCGCGTCGTCGATATAGACGCCGGTGGGGTTGTTGGGATTGATGATCAGGATCAACTTTGTACGGTCATTGATTGCAGCGAGCATCGCATCCACATCGTAATCCAGATTATCTTCCCTGACCGGAATTTGAACAACCTTTGCGTTGCAAAGATCGGCCCGGGTCGGAAAGAGTTCAAATGTCGGGTTGGACAGCAAGAACTCGTCTCCCGGTTGCAGAAATAAGCGCATCATGGTGTCAATCGTGTCCGAAGACCCGTTGGCCAGGGCCACATTTTCCGGGCCCAGACCGTACATTTTACCAATTTTGGTTCTCAACCGTAAAAAACTATCCGGATACCAGTTGCCGTGTCGCAGGGACTCCGCCACCGCCTCGATGACTTTTTCCGATGGCGGGATGGGATTTTCATTGAGCATCAGGCGGGCGATACCGGGGTTATCCATGGCTTTATCCAAAATACCGACATTGTACTCTCTTGAGGTATAAAGCCAGGGAACAATCCAATCCTTCAGATCTTTTTTCATTTCTCACTCCTTTTGATTTTTAAAATTAAGGCTTTGTTATCAATTAGTTAAAAAAGGGCAATATTTTTAAACACAATTTTTTACCCAACCCGGAAAAACCGGATAGAATAGCCACCAAGGCACAAAGACACAAACAATAAATGTTTATTATAATTTACCTTCGTGTCTTGGTGCCTTGGTGGCGAAAAAATTTTGTTAGATAAAATCCTTCGCAAATATGATGCGATATTAATAAATAGATACTAAATGCAACAGGACCCTATCTTTTTAATAAACTCTCAATGGGTGTGAACTTCAGTCCAAACGCATCCGCGACGCCTTTATAGGTCACCTTGCCTTTAACGACGTTGGCCCCCAGCTTGATTTCAGGATTTTGCTTCATGGCCTTTTTCCAGCCGTTGTTGGCAATTTCCACTGCATAGGGCAGCGTGGCATTTGTCAATGCAAGGGTAGATGTTTTGGGTACCGCCCCCGGCATGTTGGCAACACAATAATGCACGACACCGCCAACCTTGTAGATGGGCTTGCTGTGCGTTGTCGCTTTGGAGGTCTCAAAACATCCTCCCTGATCGATTGCGACATCCACCAGGACGGCCCCTCTTTTCATGGTTTTCAGCATTTCCCGTGTCAGCAGCTTAGGTGCTTTTGCGCCCGGGATCAGCACGGCGCCAACAACGACATCGGCCTCCTTGATAAGCCGGCGAACCGTTGTCGGTTTGGACATGAGCAAAAAGCAATTGCTGGGCATGACATCGCTTAGATAGCGCAGCCGCTCTAGATTCATATCGAGGATATATACCTTGGCACCTAACCCGCAGGCCATTTTGGCTGCATTGATACCGACAATGCCGCCACCGATAATGAGCACCGTTCCCGGGTCGACACCCGGCACCCCACCGAGCAGGATGCCGTGGCCGCCCTGGGCCATCTCCAAATACTTGGCGCCCTGCTGAATTGCCATACGGCCGGCAACCTCGCTCATGGGGGTAAGCAGCGGCAGCGAGCCGTCATCTTTTTGAATCGTTTCATAGGCAATACCGATCGACCCGCTTTTTATGAGGACCTTGGTTAGCTCTTCCGCCGCTGCGAGATGCAAGTAGGTAAAGATAATCTGATCTTTGCGAATGAGATCATATTCGGCCGGCAACGGCTCCTTGACATGCATTACCATTTTGGCGCGCTTAAATATTTCTTGGGGTGTGTCCACGATTTCAGCGCCGGCGGTCTCGTATGCCTTGTTACTAAACCCGCTGCCTTTACCGGCATTTTTCTCCACAAGAACCGTATGACCGTTCTGACCCATGATTTCCACCCCTGCTGGCGTCATACACACACGGTTTTCTTCAGCCTTGATTTCTTTTAAAACACCAACAATCATGATGTTCTCCTTTACTTTAAAAATTAAAATGAACTTCGACGAGCGCTGTCTATAGCAACCTGTTGATCGGTTCATGTTTGAGACCGAACGCCTCAGCAACCCCTTTATACGTCACTTTGCCTTCCACCACATTGGCACCCGCCCTAATTTCGGAATTTTCCTTCATGGCCTTTTTCCAGCCTTTATTCGCTATCTCCGCGATATACGGCAAGGTGGCATTGTTCAAGGCCAGGGTAGACGTCCTGGGCAAGGCACCCGGCATGTTGCTGACGGCATAATGAACGATACCATCTAATTTATAAATCGGGTCGTCATGGGTGGTCTCCCTCGACGTTTCAAAGCATCCGCCCTGATCAATGGAGACATCAACCAGAACCGCGCCTTTTTTCATCGTGCCGAGCATTTCCCGGGTCACCAACGTCGGTGTCTTGCTACCGGGGACAAGCACGGCGCCCACAACAAGGTCCGCATGGGGCAGGACATCCCGGATAGCCGCCGGACTGGACATCAGGGTGACACATTGGGCAGGCATCACATCGCTCAAATAACGCAACCGATCCAAATCGATATCGAGGATGTAGACCTTGGCACCCATCCCGCTGGCAGTTTTGGCGGCATTGATGCCCACCACCCCACCGCCAATAATGACCACGGTGGCCGGATCAACACCGGGCACGCCGCCCAGCAAAACCCCTTGACCGCCCTGGGCCATCTCCAGATATTTGGCGCCCAGATGAATCGCCATGGGACCGGCCACCTCGCTCATCGGTGTCAATAGGGGTAATGTTCCGTCAGCCTTTTGGATGGTTTCATAGGAAATGCAAACAGCCTTGCTTTTGATCAGCGCATGAGTTAATTCCTTCGATGCCGCCAAATGAAGATAGGAAAAATACACCTGGCCTTTCCGGATCAGATTAAGCTCAAATGGCTGGGGTTCTTTTACACTAATGATTATCTTGGCCCGTTTAAAAATATCTGCGGGAGAAGCAACGACCTCGGCCCCGGCTTTTTTATAATTGGCATCGCTGAATCCGCTGGCCTTACCGGCATTTTTCTCGACCAAAATCCGGTGTCCAAGCTGCCGCATGAATTCAACTCCCCCCGGGCTCATGCACACGCGATTTTCTTCAGCCTTGATTTCTTTTAAAACACCTACAATCATTTTATTTTCCTTTCTGAAAGGGGACCCTTGTTGGGAACTGATGGCTCATCATACATTTGCTGAGCACCATCCGGGCGACAGATGCACTTCGGTTTGAATGCAATGGGCCTCATGAATGACCGGATTGTTACGATTTCAAGCATCTGCCAGCAAATTCAACCATCTCTTCGGTTGCCTTGGAGAATTGTTCCGCAGTTTTCTGAAGGGCCGGATGGGTGTTGTATTCATCGCGGCTGTAGCCGTCCTCAGCAAAACCCTTTTCGAAATAAGGAACCCTCATTAACTTATCCATTGATTCCTTAGGAATTTCCTCCAGGATGCGATCTTTTTCAAATATAATTTTCTCAACACCGGGTAGAAAAAGAACCTTTTCGATAAACGATGGCGGACACGTCACCACCGTACTGGCACCGGCTTTTTCTTCCAGATGCCAGATGCGGTCTTGGCCGTCAATGGTCGGACCGACGATCAGAGAACAGGACAGCATCTTGCTCGGCAGGTTATTATCCATCAGGTACTTGTAGGCCTTTTTGAAAATTGCCAGTTCAGCCAGTCGAATCTCGCCGTCGGAAAGTTCGATCCCCACTTCTTGAGCGAAATCTTTTAATCCGCCAAGGTTACCAAATCTGCCCTCCATATGGGTGATGACCGAACGCCATCTGCTCAGATCCACGCCGTTTTTCTTGGCAGTTTCAAGGCCGCGCTTGACGGTATTAGCGCAGTCAACCAATTGGGGTAAAACAAAAGTCAGGGTGTTGTTGGTGGGAATGCCTTTGGCAGTCAAGTGCTCGATGACCTCGTACCCCTGTTTGGTTCCAGGGACTTTGATCATCACATTGGGATTTATGGCCGAAATTTCTTCGGCCTGTTGTATCATGGCATCTTTATCAAACACGCTGCGCGGATCAACCTGCCCGGAAAGAAAGCCTTCTTTATATCCGCTGGCTTCAAATAACGGCAGATACATCTCCGAGCCGGCTTTGACGACCGATTTGTAAAGCTCCCAGAAAAGGCCTTCTTTGTCCAAGCCCGGATTTTCTAGCAGAATACCTTTAGCGACTTTTTCCCAGTACGGGGGATCGTCCTGAATCGCCTGCAGCGATAGGGGTGGGTTGGTGGTCACGCCCCTGAAAAGCTGTGATTCCGGACGATTCTCATCATACATCCGGCCAAACTGTCGGCTAAGGTTTTCTCGATCTTGTGCGTCGGCCTTTTCCAACAATTTTTTACACCAATTGTTAAAAATTACCGGCGATGAGTCCCACCAGATTTCCATTCCGGGACTCACATCCACCAGTCTCTCAAATAGGTTCCTTGATTCCATTCGTATTCCTCCCGTCCACTTAACGATGTTTAATAGGTGGTTGTTTATAAGATCATTGTTATAGATGTATATACAGCATCTATGTCAAAATGCAACTGCAAAAACCAATTTTTTTTATAAAAGTTTCGCCGCTAAGCGACTAGGTAAAGACGTAAGATTTAAAACGATTCAATCTAAAAATTTCCGGCAGCTGGGTATATCACGAATCAATTTGTCTGTGTGAGTCCGTGTGGATCTGCCTGCCCAATGAAATCTTTGTTGCTTTTATTTCATCGGGGTGGCTAATTGTATCTCTTGCCACGTAACCGTTCACAGGTTCAGGGTTCAACGTTAAGGGTTAAGGGCAAAAAAAACATTTAAAACCTCAAGACCTTTTAAAAATACTCATTTTCCCAAATAATTACCAATTTGGCTCCAAATTTTGGATTATACCTGACGAAGCTAACGCTTATCTCTTAAATACGCTTCCCATATGCAGTCCAGGGACGACAATAGAACCTTGAACCCCTGAACCTTTGAACCCTTGAACGCCTATATAGGCGGCAACAAACCTTCAGCCTCCAGATCTGCAGCCCAGTCATCGAAAACGGAGATATGCGCTGTGGTGTGATAGTCCACATAATAATCACCTCCGGCCACCCGCCTGATGACCGCCAGGGCCTGGTCGTCCGGCGGAATGTGGAGCGGTTTCAAAGCGATTTTTTCCGGCTTATTTTTCAGATATCCCCTGTGGGCGTCACAGTCTTTGACAAAGGCCTCTTCACTGAAAAAATTAAGGTTATCCAACACGCCGAAACAATGCCTGGCGTGGTGGACACCAAACTCACACAAGATCCGCCGGCCGCGAATGCCATCTTGCAGGGCTTTTTCATCGGGCCTTTTTTCTTCGGTACTGCCGCCGGATTGCACCGTTGGCAGACCTGTCAGCCACATGTTCAGCCTGGCCACCGCCACATTCAGCAAATTCATGGCATCATGGGAGTAAGCCAGATCACCGTGGGGACCCGTGGTGCATGGCATGCCGCCAAACATGCACAACACTCCCGGCCTGACCGTCTGCGCCGCCGCCAGCATGAACATCACTTCCGCCTGATTGAGAATCAAACACCCTTGGGGAGTGTGCGGCGATGTGCGCCCGGCCAGAGGCATGGTGGTGAGTCGTAAGTTATTGCCGGCTTCGGCGCTTTTTACCAGGGCCTGCAACATGTCATCCATGGCAGTCAGCGGCGATTTCAGCCCGCAGATGGAATCATGCCAATCTTCTCTGCCGGAAAACCATTTGACCGCATCGTCGTCATTCATATAGGCACTGCAGGTCACTTTGATGCAATTGTCGAGACGGTCCATGATCTTGTTGCATGCCAGCGGATCTCCACGGTGCACCTTTACCGGCTGGCTCAAGAAACGCACCACATCCAGATTCTCCGAGATTACCTCAATTAAGTGATCCAGTTCTTCATAGCTGGCAGGCAGGGGAAATTCATCGGCCTCACGATATAGAAACGGTGGGATACCCCCGATTCCCAGGGTATTGGCACCCTCATCACCGACGAAGGTTTTGGGGGCCGAATCCAGGGCCTGGTCGATCAGTTCCGGCAACAGGTAAATCCGTGCCGCCGATTCATCATAGCCTGCAAGGCCGGTGGCCTCCAGCAATGTGATGACGTTTTTATTTCTGGTTTCGATACCGACTTCGGCCAGGACAATCTTGGCACTTTCCTGAATATCCTCATAGATGTTCCATTCCTGTCCAAGGGCATCCCGATATTCGGCCGGCGCCTGGTTGATCAAATCATTGTAAGCTAGCATCTCCGGATCCTCGATTCAAATGTTAGAAAAATTGGCTATTATGATATCTTTACCCCAACCCGGACAAGCCGAAATTGATCGATTCCGGGCTTTAAGCTTCAAACTTAAAAGCGGAGATCATACCCGCCCTCTGTTTTCTTTCAACCTTGAACCCTGAACCTCTCAACCTATTTTTGCTTAAGCAACTTGGCAGCCATCTGCGAAATGGTGCTCCGTTGCTTTTCAATGGAATACATCAGCCTGACACTGTGCTTGAGATAAGTCAGGTACTCATCGTCGTTTAAATCACCATTCCCATGGAACGTAGACACAATCCAGTTGATAATGCACAAGCCGGCGGCGGTGAGCATGCCGGGCAGGTTATCGATTTCCGCCGCAACCAAAGGTTTCATGCCGTCCGTTTGGTGCAATTGGTCCTGATAGGCGTTTAGGAAACGGGCTGCTTTTTCCAGGTCCAAGTCGCCGTCGTTTCTTTCGTCCCAGCTGCTGCAAAAATAGTCCACCGCCATGCATACATCAAACAGCCGCAGGTCGATCTTGGACCAATCAAAGTCAAAAATTCCCACCACCCGATTATGTTTATATTTCAGGTTGCCGGGATGAAAATCACAATGAATCGCACAAAGCGGCATGTGCGAAGCCTCCGCTTCCGTAACCTGGCTGTTTTCAATCGACATAAGGATGTTTTTCAGATGACTTAAAAAAAAGCGGTGAAATTTGCTCTCACTGCCGGTCTGTGCATAGTGCTTAAATCCGGATCGCAACGTGGGCAGCAGTTCGCGTATCGGCGGCTCGACCCTAAGCGATGTCCCCGGATCAAATCCTATCGCAGCCGTGTGGAAATTGGCAAGCATTCTCGATGCGCTCACCAATTCCTCACAATTGAGGGCCGGATTATTCCAGGCATATTTGTCCTCACCCTCAAGGAATTCGAATACGGCCATATACCCTTCGTTTTTGTCCGGTTTGATATACGTTGCCCCATGCCGGCTGGCGATCACCTGGGCAGCAAAGGTAAACCCTCTGGCCGCGCAATGGTTGATGAGCGCGTGTTCAAATTTAATTTGATCTTCGGTAATACCGGGCTGATACTCACGTAAAAAATAGTCGTTTCGAACGCCGGCTCTTTGAGCCACCAATCGATAACTGCGATTGACGTATCCACCGAAGATTTCATAAACGTCCTGCACCCGGCCCAGATCGTAGAATTCTGCCATGATATCGACAAGCCGTCGGGGCAATACCGTATCCTCCAGTCACTCGGCGGTGATGTTGACCCCGTTCGGTTTGGCATGATACCGACCGAGCTCAATTTCGAGCTTATACTTATCTCCACGATAATAGGAATACAAAATTTCCACGGGTATACTTTTATCGTCAAAGGTAACGTATTCTGAAAATATGGCTGCTGTATTTACCGCTGTTCCCAGTATCTTGGCTATCTCTCGATTTAAATTCACGGCACTGATGGTCTGTTTGCTTCTGGCCAGCACGACGTTAAAGCGCCCGGAAATGATATCATACATGGAGCCGGTGAGATCATAATTTAAGAAACCTTCAAACATATCCGCCGGTAAGAAGCTTTCTTCATAAATATAAGGGGTACCGTTACCGGCTCTGACTCGTCGAACCGCGATCACCTTTTTGTTGGGACCTAAAAACAGGGTTCTGGCCACATAATCATCGGCTTTCTCAATACTTTTCTCAACAACGATGGTCTTTGCCTTTATACCGCTTTGTCCCAACATATCCCTGAAGCTATAAATCCGTTCAAGTTTGTGCCTCAATTCCGAGGCCGCGGGAGAATTGACAAAGGTACCGGTGCCTTTTTCTTTTCTCAAAATTCCCGCGCTGGTTAACTCTGCGATGGCCTGCCGCAGGGTGTTGCGGTTGACGCCACACATTTGGGATAGTTCGACTTCTGATGGCAGTCTCTCGCCGACCTTGTAGCGGCCGGTTTGAATCACCTCCTTCAACCAGGCGCTGATTTGAAGATATTTTGGTATGGGATTGGACGCGTCAACAATTTTCAATGTTTTTTCTCCGAGTATCGCTTCATGGAGTCCGACAGTCAGGATTGTGGGCCATTAATGGAACGTCTCTATATTTCTGCAACTTAATTAAAATATATGGTATTTTTTGAGGCCTGTGGTCTGGCCCCGGCCATGGAAGAGTGGAATGGTGGAATAATGGATTATTGTCTTTTTTGATAAATCCATTTTCGTTTTCGTTTTCAAATTTTACCATTAACCCAACATTACATTATTCCAGAAGCCATTATTCTCTCCGAGGCGTAGGCTCTAATAGCCGGAGGCCATTGTTCCAGCATTCCATCATTCCAATTGGGGCGTAGCCACTAACTTTAATGCCCAAAAGGCAAAAGTATATCGCCGCAATATCCGAAGTCGTGATTGTCTAATGGTTTAGAAGTATATACAATAAACAGGGCTTGATTTGCAATTAAATTTTGCCTTTAGTCAATATTTTTTTCTATGCGCCATAAACTGCTTGATTATGTCCATAAAAATAGCTATATTTAATCCATAATATCGATATATCAGCAATAGATTACGAGGTCTGAACCTTGGGGTTTATCGGGGTTAGGAGGACATCAAGATGGCAAAACAATTTTCTATTGCCGAAGCAAAAAGTAAGCTTCCGGCAATCATCCACAGTGTTGAGGATGGACCCTATGTTCAATTGACCCGACACGGCAAACCGGTTGCAGTGCTCTTATCCATTCGTGAATACGAGTTGTTGGTGCTTAAAAAAAAAGGATTCTGGAGCGCATTGATGGAATTTCGCAATGCTATCGAAAAAGAGGATATAAAAATTACGGATGCCGATTTCAAGGGGCTTCGAGATGCTTCTTTTGGCAGAGAAAGAGACTTGTATAGATGAAATATTTGCTGGATACGAATGTTTTGTCGGAGTCGGTGAAAACATCACCTCAAAAATCGGTACTGGAATTAACAGAACGCCATCAACATGAGATCGTCACTGCCGCAATGGTTTGGCATGAGCTTTTCTACGGTTGTCAACGTCTTCCGGTTTCACGTAAACGCGAAATTATCGAAACATTTCTCCACGATGTCCTCAAACCAAATATGACTATCTTACCTTATGACGAACGAGCCGCCCAATGGCATGCAAAAGAGCGAGCCCGATTGACATCCCTGGGACAAATGCCTGCATTTGTGGATGGTCAGATAGCCGCTATCGCCCAAGCAAACGGTTTAATACTCGTCACCCGAAATACGTCCGATTTTGAAAAATTTTCCGGATTAAAATTAGAAAATTGGCATATAAAATAAAAAATATCGCAATATTAGGTTCCACCGGATCGATTGGCACCCAGACCTTGGACATTGCGGCGCGATTTCCGGACCGGTTTAATATCATCGCTCTGGTCGCCCATCGAAATGTTGACCTATTGAAAAATCAGATAAAAAAGTTTCAACCGGAACTAGTCGTTGTTTCTGATGAAAAAAACGCAGAAATCCTGTCGAAGGGTGTCGATATCAGGGTATTGGCCGGAGAAGAAAACATCGTTACAGCAGCGACCGACCACCGCGTGGATATGGTCATAAATTCACTGGTTGGAAAATCAGGTCTTTTGCCGACGATCGAGGCCATCAAACTTGGCAAAGAGATCGGTCTTGCCAACAAAGAGACATTGGTCCTAGCCGGCAATATCGTCATGCAGCTGGCAAAAAAACACAACGTGTCCATCATTCCCATTGATTCTGAACATTGTGCCCTGTTTCAATCGTTACGCTCCGGAGCCCATCATGACATACAACGCCTGATCCTCACCATGGGCAAGGGGCCGATTGCCGGCATGGATAAACGGCGACTATCAACGGTCAGCATGCAGGACGTCCTCGATCGGCCTTACTGGGATATGGGCATGAAAATCAATGTCGATAGTGCAACCTGTGTCAACAAGGCCTTTGAAGTCATTGAAGCAAGATGGCTTTTCGATGTTCCCGCGAATAAAATCAGTATCGTTGTCCACCCACAATATCTCTGTCATTCCCTGGTGGAATTTAAAGATGGAAGTATCATTTGTGAATTGGGAACAGCAGACATGAAACGATACACCCAATATGCCCTTTTCTATCCGGACAGAGGCATTTCTCCCAAAGGTTCTTTCATTGATTTATTCGAAAAACCGCTTGCCTTTGAAGCACCGCCGTTTGATAAGTTTCCCTGTCTCGGCATGGGCCATTACGTCATTGAAAAAGGCGGCACGATGCCGGCCGTTTTTCACGGCGCCGACACCACGGCAGTCAAAGCGTTTATGGATAAAAAAATTAAATTTATGGACATTCCGGTGATTATCCAAAATACCATGGATGCCCATGAGTTAATCAAAGATCCGGATCTCGATAAGATCCTTGAATCCGAAAAGTGGGCTGAAGAATATGCCAAAAGCCTGGTACTAGAGTACGATTGAAGATTGTCGAATGAAGAACGAAGAATGAAGATTTAAGGTCCGCCTTCGGCGGCATCAATTGTTAAGATAAGATCATAAAAAAGGCGAAGCGAAGGGACAGCCACAAATCTTCAATCTTAAATTCACTACCCCAAATAAGCCCGTTTTCTCGAGCGTAGTCTCAGAAAAATTTTGTGCCTGAACTAATACTATAACTGGAATAAGGTGAGATCATGATATCTGCCTTGATAACCGCTGCCGGTTCTTCCTCACGCTATGGAAAAAACAAAATGCTGGAGTCAATTCAGGGAAAACCACTGTTGATCCGAACCTTGGAAAGATTTCTTGCCTGTGGGGAAATCGAAGAAATAATTGTCACCGCCAGGAATTCGGACAAGAAAACCTATGAAGAGCTGACCGGGACCTTGGATATCGTAAAAATTGTTACAGGTGGTAAGCAACGAATTGAATCACTTCTCAATGCACTGAACGCATCTTCCGGCGATATATTGATAACCCACGACGGCGCCAGACCTCTGGTGACACCCGGCTTGATCGAAGAATTAATTTCTTGGGTAAAGAAAACAGGCGCGGCCATGACGGCTGTCAATCCGACCGCAACAGTGAAGCTCACGGACAATCAGTCCATGAAGATCGTCGGGACATTGCCCAGAGCAAAAACATGGATCGCACAAACCCCGCAGGGCTATAATCGTAATATCTTAAAACAGGCCCTGGAAAAAGCCGTCAGGGAAAAATACTTTGTGCCGACCGATGATAGCGAAATCGTGGCCCGTATGACTTCCCATGATATTGTGGTCGTCCCCGGCGATCATTCCAATATCAAAGTCACACACAGATCTGACATCGTCATCGCGAATGAACTTTTTGAGGTATATCTCAATTCATAAGCCACCGGCATCGATCAGGTTTGCACCATGAAGTATGCCCTCGCGGTAACGGTAGAGCCTTTTAAATTCTCATCCCGACGAGGCGGGGTGGCTTATGAATTTAGGACGAGATACGATTGACCGGTGAAATAGGCGTTTGCCCTTGAAGGACTCCCACGACTTCACGAGCTGCTCGCCGTCTGGCCTCGACCGGCATTCTGGCGGAAGCCGACGCCGCGTGAGCCGTTAGGATCACATTTTCCATTTTCAGAAGCGGATTGCCGGGATCAATCGGCTCTTTTTCGAACACATCCAGTCCCGCAAACGCTATCCATTTTTCCTGAAGAGCTTTAATCAGCGCGCTTTCATCGACCGTGGTACCTCTTCCGGTGTTAAGAAAGATCGCCGTGGATTTCATCTGCTTGAATTCCGCTTCCGATATCATCTTGTATGTCTGCTCGGACAGGGGAAGGTGGGCAGAGACAACGTCTGAACGCGACAACAATTCAGAAAGCTGGGCTACAGGCTCGACATCGTATTTGATTATTTCCAGTTCATGTATGTAGGGATCAAATGCCAATAAGTTTAATCCGAAAGGCTTTGCACGACGGCACACGGCCTTTGGGATGTTCCCAAAGGAAATAAACCCCATGGTCCGACCATAGAGCCTGGGAAACTGATTGAGCATGGGCCGTACCTCAACCCACCGGCCTGTGCGCACCATATCGTCTTGAGTGATGAGCCGTCTCCAGGATGCCAGCAGCAGCGTCATCGTGTGTTCGGCAACCTCTTCAATGAATACATCCGGAGTATTCGTCACCCAGATGTTTTTTTCTGTCGCCGCAGCGATGTCGACATTATCAAAACCCACCGATGGCAACGCAATAATCTTGCACTTTTGAAGAGAATCAATAATCTTTTGGCTGATCTTAATTCCCCCGGGGAGACTCAGGATCGCGTCGGCATCCTTAACGCTTTCGATGTATTCTTCTTCACTTTCAGCCGCCACTTCAACCAAATCAAATCCGGCTTGATCAAAATTCTCACGCTCTATATAAAGGGGGTCTCCCCAAACACTTTTCAACCGGGGTGTAAATTTCTG
>JARFPZ010000124.1 GCA_029288035.1 Desulfosarcina sp. | reverse complement strand
TAATGCTCTGCGCTTAGTATCTTGAATAATTCTCACTTCACCAACTCGACTTCGCTGGGTCGCCAGGTCTTATCAAAGAAGGACTGCAGCGGACTGTAGAGGCGCAGGATAGTGAACCAGCCTTTGTCCGGATCCGTCTGGATCCAGTTCCCTCTTTCTATGTCCTGGGGCTGTTTGGGGCTGAAGTAAACTGTTGTTGTACCATCGGCGTTCGGCACAGCGGCAGGGGTAGGATAGCTCTGGCTGCCGGCACGCGGGTACACCTGCGGCGTCTGGAGCATCGAGCGGGACTGGTTGTCGTAGACAGTAAACGACCAGAACCGGGCCGCAGGGATGTCCTTGGGAAGAACCACCTTGTAGGTCTTGGAGCCGTCAAACGGTTCCCCGTTCTCGTCGACATTGGCAATCAGGTACTGAGAACCGATCCCCTCCAACCGCATACACATCGCCGGCGTGATCCCGGTCGCAGTATAAAACATTGCTGTACGTGATTGAAGTTTTCGTGCTCCGCTATTGGGAAAAGGTTTAATGCCCTCTTTGGTGATCATCGGCGGCGGGTTGAGGAATTCGTAACCTCCCACCCAAAGCATGTTCCACCAGGCTGATTCCTTTCCATAGAAACGAAAGCCCTCAACCGGATCAGCCCCCATGCCTAAACTGCGGGATGCTGCATTGCCGACGGCAACCGCCTTCTCCAGAATCTTCCGCATGCGATCATCCGGGGCAAACGCTTTGCCCTTCTCGATGCCGATGGCCGCAAATTGACCGGCAAGTTCGGGATCCAAAGCCTCGGCAGGCTCCATCTGCACGAGTTCATTTAGCATTTCATAGTGGCCGAAGTCGTTGGGCGGGACGGTGTTGACAACAAGGCCTGATCCCTCCACAAGGCGCGGCGTCGTGCGCTTCGGGGGCTTCAGGTTCAGCGGGGCGTCCCCGGCCAGATAGCTCCCAACGCTGTTCCCAAATCCTCCCGCTTGATAGGTGTAGATCTTGAATGTTTCTTTGACCAGGGCGATGGGAGGGGCTGGGTCGTTATCCTCGAGAAAAGCGCGAAACAGCATCGTGACGTGGTTCGTACGCGATCGTAGAACAAAATATCCACCCTCAGGGAGCGTCCCCTCGTATCCAGGGCCGACGAGCAGGAAAGTCCCACCTCTTCCCTTGTCGGGACCCGCGAGTCCGAAGTCTCCGATCCACCTGAACCAGAAATCATCGAAGATGCCGAGAACCATCGGAGGTGTCTCGACCACGATTGGGCCCGCACTGAGATCGAGATTGCCCCAGAAGTAGACCGTGTCGGCATTGGCGGTTAGGAGGAGGGACTTCGAATCCAACAGTTTAGTGGTATAGAAGAAGTCGCCGTCCTTGATGCCGACATCCGCGAGACCCTTTCTTAAGGCGTAAAGCGAGACGCCCTGAATGGAGTTCATGAACGCGTTGACGCCGTGGATGTAATCGAGTTCATCGCGCACCTTGTTGGCGGTTTCCGGCGTCGGGTATCCGTCTTTGAAATCCAGGTCACCAATCTTCGATTGAACCTGATCCGGCGTCGTAATTTCCTTGGGAATGTCAGTCTTCCAGTCCTGGGCCATGGCGATCGAGGTCAGCAAGACTAGACAGCACGTAATAATACATTTCATTGTAGTCTCCTTTTGACTGCGATTGGCACTCATCTTCATTCTCCTTTCAGACTTCGGATTTACTTCACTAGCTCAGAGTCGCCCCGAGCACTTCATTATTCGGCGAGGTCCAAGCGTTTTATCGGAAGGTCCGCGGCCTTCATGGCCCACGGATGCCCATATGATTCAAAGCCGGAAATCTTTGGCGGCGGAAATGTCGGGTCGGTGAAGGCGCCGATTGCGACTCCGATGAAGTTCGGTGCGGCGGCAATGTCCCAGTAAACGGTCGAACCGCACACCGGACAGAAGTGATACGTGGCCCCCCCGCTGTCGCAGGAGCGATACGTGACCCGCTCGCCGCTGCCGCTAGGAAACGTCCACTTGGTAGATTCCCCTACTATCTTAACCTTATCACGCGGAAACCGCGCTTGCACGCTGAACACGGTGCCCGTCCGCAACTGGCACGAGTTGCAGTGGCACAAGGTAATCCTCTCTGGATCGGGGCCTTTGTAGGTGACGTTAAGCTGTCCGCAACGGCACGAAGCCTTGCGGGTCTTTATAGGTGTACCATCAACCACATTCAAGTTAGGGTTGCGAGGATCTTTTTTCACCCCTTTTTTCGAGGCATCAATAATGGCCTGAGTTACACCATAATACCGACTGGTAAACATAAAATCTTTACCTTTGGTTGTAATATTATTAATTGCATCTTCACCACAGTTAAAGCTAATTGTAATGGAGCCATCTTCGTTGGGAGTCCACCAATGGGAGTTCATGCTTTTGATGTCTTCATCTTCAAAAAGATAACGTTGTTTATCATATACAGTAATTGAGCTGAAATATTTAGATTTGGGATCTTCAAACGTAGTGCTCATACATTTACTGCCATCTAACATAGGTGTATTGGTATAAAGGTTAGCCACACCAACTTCAGGAGAAGAACCACCCCAGCCAATCGCATTTTCAAGATTCCATTGGTCGCGGTCTGTTACTTCCTCCTCTGTACGAGGAAATGTGTAATAAATAATTTTTCCTTCTGCCATTTTACGAATGTTGGCTGTCATTGCTTCCACTTCATCAAAGTCATAGTTTGGCACCTCAAAATCACCTGATACCAGCCCCCAGGTGGTCAGTTTATCCTGATTCGCCAGAGCACCTTCTATGCCTTTTTCCAACCCCGAGCGGAAAATAAGAAAAGCATGGGTACCGACTGGAATATCTACCGTGTGCTTGCCTTCTTCCACAATATATTCTTGTCCGTGACCCCATTGATCAATCACCTGTACCGCAGTGTAAACCTCTACATTTTTAGGGATCTCAAAACGCACTTTTCCGTCTACAATTTTTGTAATTGCCACTGAATACAGAGAGTCATGATTCATTTGTACTGTTGGAGCCTTATGGCCTCTTGGGGCCAACCCTCTCATATGGGTAATGCCTTCATTGGCTCCTCTAATTACCCAGTTACGAAAATTTTTTGCAGTTTCAGCATGAGAATACGTCATTTTGTTCACTTGCCGTTTTGGCTCTTTAGCTACTTCATAATCCTGCTTATGAGTAAGCGCATTATCAATAACCACACTTTCCTTAACCTCACCTGCATACACTAAACCGGCAGTCATCAGACCAATCAATAGAATTATTAGAAGTTTTTTCATTTGTTCCTCCTTTGTTTAAAAATTGAGCACTAAGCACTTACAGTTTTTTGCAAAAAATCTTACTGGCCAATCCGCCCTCACCGCTTGCTACCATCCAACGCTCAACTGCACCCGTGGGTAAAAGCTGAACCACCGGTTCCGTCAGATTCCGGAAATTTGAAGATAACCAGGGCTAGATATTCATCAATTTGCTGCTGGCAAAAGGTTTTTTCCACAACATGCTGAACTTGCCTGCGCTCTGTTCGCTGATATCCAGATAGGCTGGCTGCAGCCTGTTAACATCGGCAGCCGAAATGAATGAGGTGAGCAGTAATGTGGTAATAAAAGTTTCATTTAACACTCCTTTGGGAATTTTTTTGTTGCGACTTTGTATCCATCAACTTCACTCTTGACCTGGCCGCATTGACGGCCTCCATCCCCGATGTAAATGATACCGCATGAATTTCCAGGGTCGGTTTGTTCTTTAGCAAATGAAAGGTCCCCATAAAGATGCCGAATCGATCGCTGCACCAATAGGCATCCAGTTTTGCCTGATTCTGCCACGCCTGAACAACGATAAAGCTGTTTTCGCCCTCTAGGTCCTGGCCCATGTTATGGATTAGGCAGCCTGGCTCCCGGGCTGCCTTTGATAGGATTACCGGGACGGTCTGAAGAAATTCCTCACGCTTTGGAGCAAGTACCTCCATTTTAAAAATAACGATAACCATGGAGTCCTCATGTCTATAAATGTGAATGAAAAATCACCCATTGTGTCCGATTCTAGGGTGGAATAGTTTTCCGGCATTGTAGAATAAAAAGTTCTTGAAGCAATTCATGTGCCAGGAAGTTAGTTGAGGGGAGGTGCGGATGTAACCTATTGATTATAAATCATATTATGTTTTTTAATCTATATAGGCGGGAAGGTTATGGGTGAGTTTTCCACGGAAAACCGTTGACATCCACGGTTTTCCGTGGACTTATGGTCCGCAAAATACCCTGGGAACGGGTCTGTCGAGACAAATGGCGTATTGAATAAACGGGGCGGGAAACACCTGAAATTCGATTGTGTCGAATGGGAGCATTGAAGCTTTTCACTTCTTGGGCTTGCGGATCCCCAATTTTTTTATGCGATCCCGAAGGGTGCTGGGGGCGAGCCCAAGTACACCTGCAGCCCCATTTGTGCCCTCGATCTTCCAGCCGGTATTTTCAAGGGTGTTGAGAATTTGCGCTCTTTCCACTTCAGTCAGAGTTTCTTTCAATTTGGCCCTGGATCTTACTTTGGCAGGGATGACAAGATTGTCGGTCAGCTTCAATATTGAAACCTTGGAAGTGATCACGGCCCTTTCGATCACATTTTCCAGCTCGCGGACATTGCCGGGCCAGTCATAGGCCTGCAAATGCTTGATTAGTGCTTTGGGAATGGAGGTGATGTTTTTGTCCATTTTGCGGTTGAACCTGTCCACAAACCATTTAACCAGCAGCGGGATATCCTCTTTGCGATGTCTTAAGGGTGGTACGGTGAAGGGAAACACATTGATACGGTAAAACAGATCCTGGCGGAAGCGACCGTGATTAACTTCGTCCTCGAGATCGCGATTGGACGCTGCAATGATGCGCACATCCACGCGTAAGGTTTTGGAGCTTCCTAAAGGCTCGAATTCGCCGTCCTGCAACACCTGGAGCAATTTGGGTTGAAGCTCAAGGGGAATTTCGCTGATCTCATCCAGAAAGAGCGTCGCACCGTCAGCCAGTTGGAAACGGCCCACACGCCGGACATCAGCACCGGTAAAGGCCCCTTTTTCGTGCCCGAACAACTCGCTTTCGATCAGGGAAGCAGGCAAAG
>JARFPZ010000112.1 GCA_029288035.1 Desulfosarcina sp. | reverse complement strand
CATCCCGATTTATTTCAGCACCTGCGGTAAGGATGCCGCAGCGGTCATTGGAACCAAAAAACAGATGGGCAAAGGCGGAACCCCCTCGCAGGCGGAAGCCAGCGCCGTGATGGAACTGGCGGAACGGTTCAGCTTTTTTAGATTTGCGGCGAATTCGGATAACTTTTTCATAGATACATATGCCAATGTCAAAACAGAGGCCATTACTTTTGAAATGATTGCAAAATCCGTCCACGATGAATCGGATGATTTGCCGCTTTCCCAAAAAATATTTGAGAATTTACCACTAAAATGGACGCGTGGCTACAATCTCACCCGGGGAAAAGAGATTCTGATTCCATTTGATTGGTTTTTTTCCATCAATGAGTTTAATGGTCCGTCGGCCGGCAATTGTCAGGAGGAAGCATTGATCCAAGGTATTTGTGAAATCGTGGAACGCCACACCTCATCGGTCGTTAGCCATAAAAAATTGAAGGTCGCTGCAATTCGACCGCAATCGGTCTCCGATCCGCTGGCAGTGGAAATGCTGCAAAAATACAGAAATGCCGGCGTAGATGTCTATTTATCAGATTTTTCACTGGATACTGGTATACCCACCGTAGGTGCCCTGGCACATGATCCGACCACTTTCCCGCATTTGAGCGAAATCGTCTGGACCGCGGGTACCACCCCGGATCCACAAAAAGCCCTGAGCCGGGCCCTGACGGAAGTCGCACAACTGGCTGGAGATTTTAACACCGGATCCAACTATGTCGCCAGTGGTCTGCCGAAATTCAGCGCCCTCGAAGAAGCCGATTTCGTGATAAATTCTGGTAAAGAATTAGATATCAACGAACTTCCCGATCTCTCAGACAACAATTTGAAAACAGAAATCCTCAACTGTCTTTCCGCTTTGGCGGCGATCGACATGGAGGTACTGGCAATAGACACCACACACTCACAACTTGCGATACCCGCCTTTTATACCATCATTCCCGGCGCCCATTTCAGAGAAAGATCGCTGGGAACCAGCGTTGCCATGTTTTCGACCAAACATATTTTTGAAAACAAACCGGCTTCGGAAGCTATTTTGGAACTGGAAGCCATCGACAAGATGCTGCCGGGTAAGTATTATGTTCACTTTTACTTGGGCGCATGTAACTTGGCAGTCAACGATCCGAAAACGGCCCTGGCATGTTTACAACGTTCCTTGACACTCAATCCCACCCAGCAGGACATTCCAAGCATTTATTCTTACTTGGCGGTTGCGTTAAAAGAAATGGGAGAATATCGTCAAGCCCTTGAGATACTTCTGGAAGGAGAAAAATTGGATAGCCGCAGAACGGACATTCACAATTTGAAAGGATTCTGTCACTTTAAATTAAAAGAGCACGAAAGAGCCATTAAAGACTTTAAGAAAGTGATTGAACTTGATCCTTCTTCCGCCATTGATTATGCCAATATTGCCGCCAACTACCGCCAAATGGGCGAAAAACAAAAGGCCATCCGCTACTATCAGTTGGCCCTCACATTGGACGATACGATCCAATTTGCCAGAGAGCACTTACAAGAGTTGACGGGCTAGGGGCGTCTGAGATGGTGTGAATAGTAATTTCTTTCGCTTTATAGATTCTAAAAAGTGATCCCACCGTTATTATTCATAAATTGCCCCCGAGAATTTGATTTAACGAAAAAATATGGGATGAAGCTCGAGTGCCATGTCGCGTGTGATTTTACTTACCCGAGTCGGGGCTTAGGATGCTTCCTCGACTTGTTTGCGAATGCGATCGAGTTTTTCATTAAGTTGCCGGGAAGCCTGATCCATATTATCAAGAATTTTCATTGCCCCGGCTTTATCGTTTTGGCCGGTGCCGATCCGCGCCATCGTTGCTGAAAGATCTGAGAAATAGGCCTGAAAGCGATTCAGGGCGGTCTCGGCACAACTGTCGGCGGTGGCCTCCGCCAATTTGAAAAGATATCTGAATTTCAGATTTTCCTGGTAATCTTTGAGATGGAATACCACCGATTTGCCGGTCTCTCGTTTCATCCGCTGGATTGCGTCTTTCAATGCGCGCAGTGACTGCTCGCTTTCGCGATCGTCTGATTTTCTAAACAATTTTGATACATTACCCATAACTCGGTATAAGCCTAATCTCATGATGGCCTCAGTTTTTATTTTGGTCGAATATTGCATGGCGGCAACCAGCGGAGGAGGGCGGAGGCTGCCGACACTGATGACGGCATCCATCTTCGGTCGTCTATTGCTCGAGGGATCGATCCCCTTGTTGAATAGTTCGCCACGACCCAGCCTTCCACTAAGTTCATCAAAAACATCCTCGATCATGGCGTCAAACGGAACGATCAAGGCTGCAAAGTATTCACTGATACGTTGTTCTCTAGCCTGCAAAAACCGAATCACCGCTGGGTTAATCGTCTCTGTGATATATGTATCTATGGACTGTTTGAATTCCTGGAATACAAGGTATAGGGTTTGGGAAAAATCTGTATGCTTTAGGCTTTCCTGATACGTTTCCGGTGCAAAGGTGTATGAGTGAATAAAGCGTTCAAGGTCATTGGCGATATTACCGGATTGTCCATCAAAAAACCGGTGCGTATCACGCTGAAGCTCTTTTTTTATTTCCGAAACGGCGCCATTCAAGGTTTTTGTGATTGTCGCTTTGATCTGTTCGAGTCTTTGCTGATGACGACTGATTTTTTTCAGGGTGCCGGCCATGCTGTCTGCATCTTGGGCAAGGACATCCCGATTGAGGACGATCCAATCGGTGATGCCTGATAAAATCACTGCCAGGCGCTCGATATGATTTTTCAGCAATAAAGTATAGCGTTTACGGGCCAGACGGTCATAGAAAAAAGATTCAAAAAGGACGGTTTCACGATTTGACAATTCAGTAAATTTTCTATCGACGTTCCATTGTTCAAACCTCAGTCGCTCCTTATCGGAAAGCCTTGTCTGGTGTACACTAAATAAGTTATAAAGAGCGGAAAAGGTATAAATTTCCGGATCGGGCTTTATCATAGAAAGCTCTTCACGAACTCGATTGACCAGGGATTTGAGATCGTCGATAGACTCATGCTCACTAAAATCAAAATTAATAACAAACACGATGTTATCCAGAATTCCCATGTTCTTGATCATCGACAGAAATCGGATATCGGCCTCTCGCAACCCCGTTCGGCTGCTCACGACATAAATTATCTGATGGGTTAACAGCAAATAATCCTGGATCATGGCAAGATGCAGCGGATTGGATGAATCGCTACCCTGGCAGTCCGCAATTTCTATGTTACTTTCCACATTGCCGGAACTGATTTCAAGCAAAACATCCTTCAGATATACCGCCAGCGTCTCATTACCCACGAAGGCTTTGTGATCGGCAAAGCGATCGCCCTCATAGAGTCTGACAGCATTTTCCATGGTCACAAGGCTGTTTGCCGTTTGGTATCCTTTGAGATATGAGCTTAGTATGACATTGTTGATGTTGCGGCTAGAGCGGGTGATTAATTGATCGGCACTCAATTGGCTGAGTGCCCGCTCCAATTCAGCCCTTTCTTTTTCTTGCCTGATATCGATCATTTCGTTTTCGGAGCGCCAACTCAAAGAAGGAAACAACACCAGAGCCTGTTCCATTTCGGCGTTGACTTCATCCCAGGATTTAAAGAACAGTTTTGCCCGAAGATGGTTACCCCGGCGCACTCGGGTGACGATGGAGGTTATAACGCCGGCGCCTCTTTTGACGTAGTCACCTTTAAAAATCGAATTCAAAAACGTACTTTTGCCGGATTTGATCGGTCCCACAATCGCCACCCGGATGGTGTCCTCCGCAAGCTGCCGGGGGAGATGTTGACAGGTTTTCTCCCATTCGCCAAAATGATAGTCCGCCATGCCGGGAATCGATCTGGCCGTTGAAAACATCAAGGAAACATCATGATTAATGTTCAGGATTTCATCTTTCAGGGTACTGTAGGCGTCCATCTGGGAATCAGACCGGGCCTTGTTCTTTTTTTTCATGTCGCTCCGAAATTAAAACATTATGTAGGATGGCAACTCAAACCTTCTATCATCTTAAGCCTTATCACAGTCTGTCATAAATATGGGGTCGCAAAACGACAGAATCGTTTGATATCGTGCAAACATTTTTTTCATCCACGACCCATCTATTTCCAGATACGTTAACCCTGGGGGATTTAGATCAATGCCTTGTAAAAGCCAATGTTTCATGATATACAAATCGGAACCGTAGAAAGAAACCTATTGGGAAGGAAAATAGAGATTTATGTCCGAAAAAAATCCTGAATGCCCGCTATACAATCCATTGAATTGCAAAGAATACTATAATCCAAAGCTTTGTGCCTTTGTCAGAAAAGATAAAGTCTGTCTCAAAAAAAAGAAACCTAAAGCTAAAGTCAAAGCTAGAGCTAAAGGATAGGTTTTGGATTAATGTGCTATGCATGGCCTGCCATATTTGACAACAGGGCCGGGTCAATTCCCAGTTTTTTTACCGCTTCCTCCCATCGTGCTTCAATCGGCATATCAAATATATTTTCTTCGAATATCGGATAATTTAACCAGGCGTTTTCTTTTATTTCAGACTCCAATTGTCCGGGTCCCCAGCCGGCGCAGCCCAGCGTGATGATAAAGGCCCGGGGCCCTCTGCCTGTGGCAATGGCTTCCAAGATATCTCTGGTATTACTCATGGCCAGCGAAGGTGTAATCATTAGACTGGCTTCCCAGTTAAATGGAGGGCCGTGCAGCACGAAGATTTCACCAACATGAACTGGTCCCCCCAGATGGACAGGCATGGACTCGGCAGCAGGTGTATATTCGATCTTCAGCTCTTCGAATATATCCCTTGCGGTCAACATATGATGAACGCGGTTAATGATGATGCCCATGGCACCGTTTTCGTTATGCTCACAAATACAGGAAATGGTCTGATGGAAATTCGGATCAACCAGACTCGGCATCGCCAAAAGAAAATGTCCTTTTAATGTCGCATAATGGTTCGTCACCATGGTGTTCTCCAATTAGCAGATTTTACTCGCAAGCACGATTGGTTGCTAAACCTAATTTTATCGGCACCCTTTGTCAAGGATCTATCGCGGGATTTTTACAGGGAGGATTAGGAGGAAAGAATATTGACCTGTACGTTTACACTCCATTTAGTTTACCAGGGCAGGTTCCGCTGCTTTCTCCATTCGACGATCCAATAGTTCATAGACTTTCATATCACCAACTTCTTTGCTGGTATTACCGCTCATTTCAAACTCCGTCACGCCCAAGCGGGTTCGCACTGCACGGAGTGTGTGCTCGCTGATTAGAATACCATTGGGAATCGATTTTGTCTGGTTCTGCAGCCGGAACACCGTGTTAACCGAATCTCCGATAACAGTATAATCCATTTTTTTCTCGAAGCCAATATTGCCCACGACCACCTCACCGGTGTGAATGCTGATCCCCATGGTTACAGAAGCACCCAGTTTTTCTTTCAGATATTTATTGACGGCCGGCAGTGAGTGCTTCATCTCAAAGGCGGCTGCAACGGCATTGTCTGCATCCCTGGTGCTGGAGACCGGAGCCCCAAAAAGTGCCAGGAACCCGTCACCCAGGTATTTGTCGACGATTCCATGGTGTTTGAATACGATACCGCCCATGGCCGAGAAAAAATTGTTGAGCAATGATACGGTTTTCTGGGAGCCAATTTGCATGGCTGTTTGTGAAAACCCCCTGATATCGATGTTCAGCAACGTGATGGTTCTGATTTCCTCAATGATGGGCTTTCCGTTTACGGAACCATGGATGATCTTATCCAAAACCTCTTTGGGAACAAATTTTTGAAACATCTGGCGCACATCCCGTTCATGTTCAGCCATTGAAACGGTTTCCTTGTATAATCGAGCATTTTCCAGTGCGATACAGACCGATGTGGCAATGGCCTGGAGTAAATCTTTATCGTCGATGCTGAATTCACCATTTATCTTGTTGAGCACCTCGATCACGCCGATGACCCTGCCTTGCGATATCATGGGCACACACAGCGCTGAACGTGTGGTAAAACCCGATACGCCATCGATCATCGGAAAAAAATGGGATGATTTCTCGGTGTCGTTAACCATAATGGCCTCTCCTCTAGCAGCCACATAGCCGGCGATGCCCTGCCCCAGTTTCAAACGAAATTTTTTCATTGACTTGATTTTAATGTTAAAGGCTACGGCAATTTCAAGCTCATTGTCCTCAAGAAATAACAAAGAACCGGCTTCCACATTCATCACTTCCCGGATCATGTCCATGGTGTATTTTAATACCTTGCTGATATCAAAGGTCGAGGACGCCAGGGCACTTCCGATTTGGCGGATGGTGTTCAGCTCCTGATTGCGCCTCACGACGGCTGCCGATAGCCGGTTACGCTCAAGGACCAGTGAAAGCCCGTTGGCGATCCAGTTTAAAATTTCCTGGACTTCATTGAATAAACCGGTCGTTTTCGACGCCAAAGCCAGTATGCCAGTGATATTGCCGTCCACTTTCAGAGGAGCCAGCAGACACGATTTACATCCGTGCTCCTTAAAAATGACTTGATCCAGCGAACTCGTCAAATCATCACTATCCTCAACCTCAACAACAAGGGAAATTTCCTGATTGAATACATTTTCGATCATCGAATCCTGATAGGAATAGGACCTGTCGAGTGCGATATTTGACGGACCGTTGCTGAGAAACTCGGAGATCTTCAAGTGACCCGGCTTATTTGCATGTTTGGTCATGACGACGGCAAGATCGTATGCAGCCATAGAGTGGATCTCAGAAAGAATCGCATGAATAAGCTCGCTGTCCCTAAAACTGGAGTTGAAAAGCTTGAAAATCTTTTCAATAAACTTATGATAAACTGAGCCTTGCTCGTTTTCCTTCATGAGGCGCAGATTCTCGTAAGTAAAGGCAGCATTGCTTAGCAGCGGCGTCAATACCTCAATCTCACTGTGGGTGTAAACTCTGTTTTTATTTCTAGATGATATGGTCAGCACACCGATAATCTCTTTGCTGGTTTTAATCGGCATGCACACAAAGGACTTCGATCCGTAATGTGCCATGTTGGCTCGCCCAAACCGTTTGTCGGTTTCAATATCCTCGACCACCAATGCAGATTTATTAATAACCGCATATTTGGCAATACTGGTATCAAAATCGATCCGATCGCCGGATTTAACAAATTTTCCCAGACCGACGGTGGCTTTCACCACAAAAGATTTAGCGCCACCTTTTTCGAGGGTCAATACAGAGCCAAGATCTGAGTTGGTTAGCAACAATGCACGTTCCAAAGTAACATACAGGATCTCCTCGGGATCGAAGGTTACATAACACAATTCTGAAAGCTCCTTTAAGATGGAGATTTCAGAGGCTTTTTTCTCAAGTTGTTTAAACGTGCTGCTGAATTGCCTTTCGATGGAGGTAAAGGAATTGATGATGGCGTGCAACTCATCCGTACCGGGTTGGGCCGGGCTATCCGCGACTTCAGCGATATAGTTTGATGACATCGTCTCGGATATATTCGCAATTTTATCAAATAGATTCTTTAGTATGTTAAAGGCAATAAATGAGAAAATAAGAATGCCCAGAAAGAAGAAAGGAAGGTATTCATCGTCCAGCATGTCATACTTGATGCTGAAAAAAATAAAACCGACGATTGGAAATAAGAAAAATAGTCCAAAAATAAGATTGAGTTTATAGTAGAGACTGCGGTGTTTTAAAAATCGCGTCCCTAGCCATTTGACGATTTGCATGGGCGTCCTTTTGGAACAGATAGCACCCGCCTCCCTTTACTAAGGATCGCGAGTACTTGTTACTTGATTTAATGTATCGGAAATTCTACAATTTTCTTTAAACGCTTCATTCCAATTGTAAGCGATGCAAACTAACTTGTATACCAAAAACTGGCAATCTTCAAGAATATAGCATACCTCCAGCAGGTTAACGTCCGTTATATCTATCTTTGTCTTGACTTTGTCAGTTGTACCGCCTATTAGGAACAGGGCAAATTTCCTGAAGAAAATAGCACTGTGAATCATAATTTCAACCCCAAATCTATGATTAAAAAAAGTTCCATCATATAGGTATAAAAATGACTACCTCGCATATCGAGAAAATTTCCAGCGAGCTTGAATTAAATAATTCCCAAGTTAAGGCAGCGGCGATTCTGTTGGAAGATGGCGCAACGATTCCATTCATCGCCCGCTATCGCAAAGAAGCGACCGGCAGTTTGGATGAAGTGAATGTAACTGCCATCCGCGACAGGTTGCAGCAGCTGAAAGACCTGGATCAGCGCAGAGTGTCCATATTAAAATCACTGGAAGAAAAAGGACACCTAAACGATGAGCTTAAAGAATGCGTCATGGCAGCCGAAACCATGGCAATTCTGGAAGATATTTATTTACCCTACCGACCGAAGCGGCGAACCAGAGCATCCATCGCCCGGGAAAGGGGACTTGATCCCCTGGCCAAAAAAATCTTCGAGCAAAATGGCGCAGATCCCCTTAAAGCCGCCACCGATTTTATCGATCCGACGAAATCTGTTGAGACCATCGAGGAAGCGCTTGCGGGCGCCAGAGATATAATTGCCGAATGGGTCAACGAGGATCAACAAGCCCGCAAAAAACTGCGGCAGCTGTATTTTTCACGCGCAATCATTCACAGCCGCGTATCTCACGGAAAAGAAGTCGACGGCGCAAAGTATCGGGATTATTTTGACTGGCAAGAGCCAGCGCTCACAGCGCCATCACACCGGATTTTGGCGATGCGGCGCGGCGAAAAAGAAGATCTCTTGAACCTCTCCATAGGTCCGCCGGAAGCTGAGGCCATCGAGATTCTTGAAGAGCTGTTTGTAAAAACCGATGCCGAAGATTCAACCCAAGTGAAACTTGCCATACACGACAGCTACAAACGGCTGTTGTCCAGATCCATGGAAACCGAGATCAGATTGGCCACCAAAGAACGGGCAGATTTGGAGGCAATCGAAGTGTTTTCGGCCAACTTGCGCGAATTGCTGTTGGCCCCTCCATTGGGTTCCAAACGGGTTATGGGTATCGATCCCGGTTACCGCACCGGCTGTAAAATTGTCTGCTTAGATCGTCAGGGAACGGTCGAGCATCATGATACCATTTATCCGCATACATCAGAGAACCGGCGCCGGGAAGCCGCCCAAAAGATTAAAAATTACGTGACCCGCTTTCGTATCGAAGCCGTAGCCGTTGGAAATGGGACTGCCGGCAGAGAAACCGAAACCTTTATCAACAATCTTGACTTTGATCGCAGCGTGGATGTCATTTTAGTGGATGAGAGCGGTGCATCGATTTATTCGGCCTCGGAAACGGCTCGCAAAGAATTCCCCCACCTCGACCTCACGGTCAGAGGGGCTATTTCCATCGGGCGACGACTCATGGATCCGCTCTCTGAATTGGTAAAAATCGATCCGAAGTCTATTGGCGTCGGGCAATACCAGCATGATGTGGACCCATCCGGTTTGAAACAATCTCTGGATGATATTGTTGTCAGTTGTGTAAACGGCGTCGGTGTGGCGGTGAACCGCGCAAGCGTTGAGCTTCTAACCTACGTTTCCGGGTTAGGCCCTCAGCTGGCCAATAATATCGTGGCGTACAGAGAACAAAATGGTCCCTTTACATCCCGTACCCAGTTCAAAAAAGTCCCCAGATTGGGTCCCAAAGCCTTCGAACAAGCTGCCGGTTTTTTAAGAATAAGAAACGGCCAAAACCCGCTGGATGCCAGTGCAGTTCATCCTGAGAGCTATCATATTGTATCAGCCATGACCGATGACATGGGATGCACGGTCGCTGAGCTGATGAAAAATGCGCAGTTGCGGGAAAAAATCGATATAGCACGGTATGTCACGGATGAGGTCGGAATACCGACCTTAAAGGATATACTTAAGGAACTGGCACGGCCCGGCCGAGATCCCCGCCAGGACTTTGAACATTTTACCTTTGCCGAGGATCTTGAGAAAATATCCGATCTGGAACCTGGCATGAACCTGCCGGGAATAGTAACCAATGTGACCGCTTTCGGGGCATTTGTCGATATCGGCGTTCATCAGGACGGTTTGGTGCACATCAGTGAGCTTTCGGACAAATTTGTAAAAAATCCTGCCGATGTCGTCAAGGTTCAGCAAAAAGTGGAAGTCTCAGTTCTGTCGGTGGATCTGGAACGCAACCGGATTTCCCTCTCCATGAAGAAAATGCCTGGCAAATCGGCACCGAAGGAAACGTCGCGACCAAAATCAAAAAATCCCAAAAGCCGCAAGGGAAACACGCGTAATAAAACGTCGCCTTTTAACAATCCGTTTGTAGATTTGCTCGAAAGTTCGTAAAAAAAGCCATGCGTGCAGTCGTCCAGAGAGTGAAAAAAGGCTCAGTAACTGCAGACCACCAAACGACCGGCCGGATTGGCAAAGGGCTTCTGGTGTTGCTTGGGGTGGCTAAGGGAGACACCCCATCGGATGCCGACTATCTCGCGAATAAGATCGTCAATTTAAGAATTTTTGAAGATGATAGCGCCAAAATGAACCGGTCCTTGCTGTCGATCGGTGGAGAAATGCTGGTGGTTTCACAGTTTACCCTATTGGGGGACTGCCGTAAGGGGCGCCGGCCTTCGTTTATCGCCGCGGCCGGGCCACAAAAAGCCTCAGCGCTTTATGATAATTTTGTTCAACAGGTGCGCCGACATGGCGATTCAGTAGAAACCGGTCGTTTTCAATCCAAGATGGAGGTCGCCTTGATTAATGACGGACCGGTCACCCTCGTTCTGGAAAGCCGTTGATTGAAAAAGACATGCCGACTGCCCGATCCCTAAATTCATCACCTCGCATCTTCGGTTCCTTAAAGGGAACAATGGTAGGCGTGTTGCTGCTGATCTGGATGCTGACGTTTCTAAGGGCCACACCGAGCGACGCTGCCGATAAGTTCGAATCCATAAAAACGCTCGTCGGGCCCAATGATGCCTTGCTCGTCGCAGATCCTGAAGGTCGACCGATCATCAAAAAAAATGAAAACAAAAAACTGATACCTGCTTCCATTCTGAAGCTCTTAACATCGTTGATTGCCTTTCATTACCTGGGGCCGAACTTTCGCTACACCACTGAATTTTACCTGGACAAGCAATCAAATTTTAAAATAAAAGGATTTGGTGATCCCCTTTTAATATCAGAAATCATTAACGAGGTCTCTGCCCGCCTTTCCGATTTGATCGGAGATTCCATCGTCCTCAACGATCTGGTGGTTGATGATTCCCATTTCAACCAGCCGCTGACCATTCCCGGCATTAGTTCATCCGCACAGCCATATGATGCACCCAATGGTGCGCTGTGTGTCAATTTTAATACGGTTTTCTTTAAGCGTACAAAATCCGGTTATGTCAGCGCCGAAACCCAGACGCCCCTGCTGCCCTATGCGGAAAATAAGATCAGAGCCCGGAACTTGAAAAAAGGAAGATTTGTACTGTCCCATCTCGAAAATGAAAACACCATTTACGCCGGAAAACTCTTTCAATATTTTCTTAAACAACACGGGGTGCAATTTAGCGGTACGGTGACACCGGGACGGGTGAAAAAAGGCGAGGATAGACTCATCTATCAATATGTTTCTAAATTTTCGCTGGCACAGATCATTTCAAAATTACTGGCGCATTCCAATAATTTTACGACCAATCAACTATTCATTACTTCCGGTATTGCCGCCTTGGGTCCCCCCGGCAATCTTGAGAATGGCGTTGCTGCCGCACTGGAATATGCGGCCAAGGTTTTGCAGATTAAGGATATGTCAATCGTTGAAGGCTCCGGGATATCCCGACAGAACAAGGTGACAGCGAACCACATGTTTCGTGTCCTCGACAAATTCAAACCTCATCACCGGCTCATGCGCCGCCAAGGACGCGAGTTTTATAAAACCGGCACCCTCTATGGTATCAGCACTCGCGTAGGTTACATCGTTGCTGAGAACGGTGGATTGTATCGCTATGTTGTCATGCTCAACACACCCGGCAAATCGACGAATGCAATCATGGGAAAGCTAGTGAAAGTTCTGGAATAATTTTCTATTTAGATGTGATACTCGCATAGGCACTGTGGTTGTGGATTGACTCAAAATTTTCGGCACTTACGGAGAACCAGGTGATATTGTCATCGGCGTTAAGCTTTTCAGCGACATCACGCACAATATCTTCGACAAATTTGGGATGGGCAAATGCACATTCGGTGACGTATTTTTCGTCAGCCCGTTTCAAAACGGAAAAGACATCACAAGAAGCGGAGGTTTCCACCAGCTCGATCATATCTTCCATCCAGATGAATTTCTTGAATCGGGTGCTCAGCCGCACTTCGCCGCGCTGGTTATGGGCGCCCCCGTCACTGATCTCCAGAGAACAGGGACACACCGAAGAGATGGGAACCGCCACCTGTGATACAAGATCGACCTTTCCGGCTGGGTCGCTGGTTCCGACGATGCTGCAGGTATAATCCATGAGTCCCGGAGACAAACTCACCGGCGCCTTCTTTTCGATGAAATACGGAAACGTCATCTCAAGATGGGCTGAGGCCGCTTTTAAATGCTGTTTCATTTTTTCAAGAATGACCGAAAATTTCTGCAAGGAAACGTCCGGACGTAGCAGATGTAGTAGTTCAACGAAGCGGCTCATATGAGTGCCTTTGTTGTTGTGGGGCAAATCTACAAACATGTTGATGACGGCAATCGTATGCTGGAAACCATCCCGCCGATCACGGACGGTAATGGGATAGCGCAAATTTTTAATCCCCACTTTATCGATGGAGATGTTGCGGAAATCGGGCTGACTCTGGACGTCTTTCATGATTTTAACAGATATTCAAGCTTGACGTGACTCATTGATCGAAAAATGTTCCCCTTGATTTTATTATTGCTGCGATAAAGCTGCTGTAGTAGAGATTTTATTTCCTGGCGTTTTGACGTTTTGGCGGTCGGACAGGGATTTTGAAAATCCGGAAATCGTTGATCCTTGGCGAAACGTCTGATCAAATCCTCATCGGCAAACGCCAGGGGACGAATCAGGCTAAACCTTTGCTGAAATAATGTCTGAGACGGCACCATCGTACTGATTTCACCTGCATAGCAGATATTCAGGAACAGGGTTTCAATCACGTCATCTTTATTATGGCCAAGAGCTAGTTTGTGGCAGCATAATTCAGCCGCAATTTCAAAGAGGCGTCTGCGACGAAGTCTGGAGCATAAAAAACAGGGGTTCTCCCGGTTAGTTAAGCTGTGTCCCTGAAGACCGTAGTCCGTATATTCAACCCTGAGGGCAAATCCAAGCTGCTCACAATAGGCCTCGAGTGCTTCAGCGAAACTTCCTTCAAAACCGGGATCGATATAAACAGCGAAAAGGTCATAGTCGATCGGAATTCGAGCGCGACGCTCAGATAACATCCACATCAGGCTGAGGCTGTCTACACCGCCCGAGACACCCACAACGATTCGATCACCGTCGGAAATCATCTGGTAACGACGCAAGGCCTTCCCCATGGCCCTGTTCAGCGCTTTGTATGTCTTATGATCACTCGGCAAAGAGATTTGAATGGTTCCGGTTGTGCAAACAAAATGTAACGCCAAATTGAGATGTTTTCGCTTTTTTAGGGTACCAGTTATTTACAATGCGCCCAATGCGAGCCAGGCGCTTATTTTGCTGGTGTATCCGTCTTTTTGTATACAACTTTTCCGGCAGCAACTTCTCTTAGCGAGACCACAATATCCTCATTTTTCGGTGAGCTAACAAGGTAATCGGATCCTTCACGGATCTGCCGCACCCGTTTTCCGACCATGTTAACGAGTAAAAATCGATTATTCACTTTTCTCAGACAATCTTCAATTGTAATACGGGCCACTAATAACCTCCATAATCCCAAACATTATTATAATATCTCCACCAACTCATACACGCGCTTTCCGCCCGGGGCCTCAAGTGTCAGTTCGTCGCCCGGTTTTTTCCCTATTATGGCTCTGCCGAGAGGCGAAGAAATAGAAATACGTCCTCGTTCGATATCGGATTCGTCCGGTCCCACCAGCTGGTAGGCCACATCTTCGCCAGTATCGATGTTTTCGAGTAAAACTTTGTGTCCAAATGCGGCTCTGTCCTTGGGCAGCTTATCCGGATCGATGATGTCGGCATTTGCCAACTTGAAACCCAATTCACCAATCCGCCCCTCGATAAATCCCTGTCGATCCTTGGCTGCGGCGAACTCCGCGTTTTCACTGAGATCGCCATGGGCGCGGGCCTCTTCAATGGCCAGTAAATTCTGAGGGCGTTCAACTTTTTTTAAGTTCTCCAATTCTTTTTTGAGGGCCTCATATCCCTCTCTGGTTACCGGTACTCGATCCAACGGTTGCTCCTTGTTTTGATCCGCCGGCTTCCAGCTAATAGACGCTTAGAGCCTACAGCTCGGGGAGAGGCGGAAAATAGACTACTGATTTTGGAATTCATTCAATGCTTATAGATAATCATCCGCCAGAACCCGTGCGATCTGTACTGCGTTGGTTGCCGCACCTTTACGGATATTATCTGCAACAATCCACATGTTGATACCATTAGCAACGGATTCATCCTCACGGATTCGCCCCACCAGCGTGAGATCCTGACCGGCCCCGTCCGTCGCCAAAGGGTAAATATTTTTGCCCGGATCATCCATCACTTTAATCCCCGGTGCCTTTTCAAGAAGCAATTTTACTTCCGATGCTGAGATGGGCTCTATGGTTTCCACATTAACGGCTTCGGCGTGGCTGTAAAACACCGGAACTCTGACGGTGGTCGCAGTGACCCCGATGGTGTCGTCTTCCATGATCTTTCTGGTCTCATTTACCATCTTCATCTCTTCTTTGGTATATCCATTATCTAGAAACGAATCAATATGCGGCAGGCAATTAAACGCGATGCGATGGGGATAGACCTTTTTTTCATAATCTAGGAAATTAATCATTGCCCGAGACTGGTCAAAAAGCTCATCAATGGCTTTTTTCCCCGTGCCGGAAACCGCCTGGTAGGTGGATACCACGATACGTTTGATATGGTATTTTTGGTGGATAGGATTGAGCGCAACAACCATTTGAATCGTTGAACAATTCGGATTGGCGATAATGCCCTTTTTCGTATAAGCGGCGATAGCATGGGAGTTGACTTCCGGTACAACCAGCGGAACATCCGGATCCATACGCCAGGCGCTGGAATTGTCCACTACTACACAGCCATCTTGGGCGGCAAATGGTGCAAACCGTTGACTGGTGCCGCCGCCGGCTGAAAAAAGAGCGATGTCCATACCTTTGAATGAATCTTCACCGAGTTCTTCCACTGCAATCAGGTCGCCTTTAAAGCGCAGCGTTCTTCCAACCGAACGGGAAGAAGCCAATAATTTGATGGCGCCGACCGGGAATTCTGCCTCTTCCAAACAATTGATCATCTGATTGCCCACCGCGCCCGTTGCGCCGGCCACGGCAATGTTTATTTTTTTATCAGACATCCTGCCCAATCCCCTTTCAAATACAAAACCAAAGCTTGGTTATAAGAATCAACTATTTTGAAATTTTGAGTTTCAGCCTTACGTAGACGTAACTTCTTAATGAGCTTTGACGATGCCGTCCAATTTCCTCTGTAGCAGAGGTGATGGGTTTTTCAGCAAGGCGATATTTGTGTCATGGACGTGGACTTTCGCAGTGACCTAATATGGAGGTACCCGCTTTTACCTTGTCACCCGGTGCCACTCGCAGCTTTATATCCGGTGGCAAATAGACATCAAGACGTGAACCAAAACAAATAAGACCGAATCGCTGCCCACGAATCACGTGATCCCCGGGTTGTATTCGGCAGATAATCCGTCTTGCTATCAGGCCCGCTACCTGAACCACACACAATGGTTTTCCGTTATCCATCTCGATGAAAACGGCATTGTGCTCGTTTTCCAGGGAGGCCTTGTCGAGATTCGCCGAAAAAAACTTCCCCGGATGATAGTCTATTTCTTTTATCCGACCATCGTATGGTATTCGGTTGACGTGAACATTAAATACCGACATAAATATGCTGATTTTCAAGGCCTGCCCGCTAAAAAAGGGCGTATCGTCCGTGAGATCCGTTAAAATAACTTTTCCGTCTGCAGGGGATACGATAATGCCCTTTTCATCGGGAATAATCCGGTCCGGATCTCTGAAAAATCCGCAGATACAAAAAATTACTACCAAACCAACCAAGGTCAAGGTTGTAAGTCCCAACAAGGCAAGCACCGTCGTCGCAAAGGCTGCGCCGATGATCAAGGCATAGCCGGCGTTTGCGATAGGAAACGCCGTCTGATTGGGAAGATCCGATCTGGTAAATTTGTCCATTTGAATAAAATTTTGATAATTAACAATAGCTGGTATTATTGTCAAGGATAACCTTAAAATTTCAGCCAATTATCCTTTAACCCTAGCTTTTGATCTCGGCATCGGGTTTGCGAATATAGTGTGGCACCAGCAGAGCGACATCTTCAGTTTGTTTTCTGTGAAATCCGGGTATACTTAACCAGGCGATGGAGGATGCCCGGATCGTGTGTTGACCCTGTGATGCAAAATGCGCCAATTCTCCTAACTTGGCGGCTATTTTCTCTCGGTACATCTGCGCTGCGTTGCCCACGAAGATGCTCGGCTCCCAGATGCCGCTCACAGCCTCGGCTGGTGATACGACCTTTTCGGAGACGTCTCTTTTTAATTCATCATTTTTGAAACGATAACGACCGGTGTAGACCTCTTTTTTACGTGCATCCAACAATGGGCAGATCAGATAGGCACTTTGGGCACACTGCCAAGCAAGGGCATCAAGACTAGAAACGCCTGCCACCGGTTTGGATAGGGAAAACGCCAAGCCCTTAATCGTGCTGATACCGATCCGTAACCCGGTAAAAGAGCCCGGTCCGATGGTTACTGCAAATCCATCCACATCCCGAACGCTAAGGTCCGCTGCAAGACAGACCGTCTCAATCAGATCCATTATATGTCGGGAATGGGTTTTGACGTTAGCCCGGGTCAACTCCGCCAGCAACAGTCCATCATCAACTATTGCAACACTGCAACTCTGGGTCGCTGTATCCAGTGCAAGGATTTTCATGGAAACATGCTTTGACTCGCTTGGATTGAACCCAGTGTTAGATCGTTAGGGTTATTGATGGAAAATGGTTTCGGCTGGCAATTGCCGGCTATTAGGTACAATCTTCTGACGTTCTTCTCCTGTCATTCGTTTTCTTGTCTCTGTCCGCTGCCTTCTGACTTCTGTCTTCCGACCTCGGTCACCTTTCTTCTAAAACCTCGTCAACTAAAGAATCCGACAGAACTTCTTCCATACGCCTTACCGGGACAAATGCGAGTCTGCGCTTAACATTCTGTGGAATTTCCGTTAGATCTTTTTTGTTTTTTTCAGGAATAATGACCTTACGAATACCAGCTCGCAGGGCTCCCAGCGCTTTTTCTTTCAAGCCACCAATCGGCAGAACTCTGCCCCTCAGCGTAATTTCACCGGTCATGGCGACATCATTGCGAATGGGTCGATTCGTCAGCGCTGAAATCAAGGCCGTCGCCATGGCAATACCCGCCGAGGGGCCGTCTTTGGGAATTGCTCCGGCGGGTACGTGGATATGGATATCCAGATTGTCAAAATCTTTTTTTTCCACGCCAAAAGAACCGATATTGGCCCTGGCGTAAGTGACGGCTGCGCGAGCGGATTCTTGCATAACATCTCCCAGTTGCCCGGTGACGATCAACTCGCCTTTTCCGCCGATCAAGGTCGCTTCGACATAAAGTACCTCACCGCCTACCTGAGTCCAGGCCAGGCCTGTAGCCAAGCCAACCTGACTACCTTCCTGATCCATTTCCGATATATATTTGGCAATTCCCAGAAAAGTTTGTAGATTGCCTTTGGTGATCTGAAAAGTCTTTTTCTTGCCCTCAGCGATTTGGCGAGCGGCCTTACGGCAAATGGTGCCCAACTCACGCTCTAGATTTCTAAGTCCTGCCTCACACGTGTATTCACGAATGATTCGTCGTATCGCACCTGAGCTAAACGAAAGCGCTTTAGGTTTTAAACCGTTTTCTTTGACCTGACGTGGAAGAAGATGTTTCGCCGCGATGGCCGCCTTTTCTTCTTCGGTGTAGCCGGGAAGATTGATCACTTCCATGCGATCCAGCAAGGCCGACGGTATTGTGTCTGATGTGTTGGCAGTCAAGATAAACATAACCTTGGACAAATCAAAGGGCAGATTGAGAAAATGATCGCTGAAATCCGAGTTTTGTTCAGGATCTAGCGCTTCCAGCAGAGCTGAAGAAGGATCACCCCGAAAGTCCGACCCGAGTTTGTCGATTTCATCCATCATGAAGATCGGATTGTTGGTACCGCATTGCTTCAGACCTTGTAAAATACGACCCGGCAGGGCACCAATGTAGGTTCGGCGGTGTCCCCGGATTTCGGCTTCATCCCGAATCCCCCCCAAGGAAATGCGAATAAATTTCCGTTTCATGGCGCGGGCAATAGATTGGCCCAGAGATGTTTTGCCGACACCTGGCGGTCCCACAAAGCACAGAATCGGACCCTTCATTTTTGGATTGAGTTTTCTGACACTTAAATACTCCAATATTCGATCTTTGACGCTATCCAACCCGTAATGATCTTTATCCAGAACCTTTTTGGCCTGTATGATGTCGATCACATCTTTAGAGGACTTGCTCCAGGGCATATCTACCAGCCAGTCCAGATAGGTACGAACTACTGTGGACTCCGCTGAATCGGGGTGCATCTGTTCCAATCGTTTCAATTGTTTAGCTGCTTCCCTGCCGGCTTCTTTTGACATCCTGGCCTTTTTTATCTTTTTTTGGTATTCGACCAGTTCGTGAGCGCTCTCATCATGATCTCCCAGTTCTTTGTAGATCGCACGCACCTGTTCCCGTAAAAAATAGTCCCGTTGGCTTTTAGAAATTTCATCCTTGACTTCGGATTGAATCTTCGCTTGCACCGTCGACAGTTGTACTTCCCGAGAAAGCAGCCGATTAACCTTCTTCAGACGTTTCAAAGGATCCGTAATCTCCAGCAATTCCTGGGAGTCTTCAATTTTCAACCTTAAATTCGATGCCACCAGATCAGCCAGTTTCCCTGGTTCTTCAACGCTTTGCAAAATCGTGATGACATCGCCTGTCATCTCACCGCGCAAGACTAAGAGTTTTTCACAGTGTTCTCTGACGTTTCGCATTAAGGCTTCTGTTTCCAAACTGATGTCTTCAACCAATAACTCCTGGATCATCGACACCTTCACACGGTACAAAGATCGTCGACGCGTATATTTTTCAATCCGTGCTTTGGCACAGCCCTGAACGAGTACTTTAATTCCGCCATCGGGGAGTTTGATCATCCGTAAAACCCGGCTGACGGTACCCGTCGTGAAGATCTCATCGGTATCCGGATTCTCGATCGCCGGATCTTTCTGGGTGGCCAGAAACAAATAGCCTTCTTTGGCCACAGCCTCTTGTACCGCTCGCATTGATTTCTCACGACCCACAAAAAGGGGTAAAACCATATCCGTAAACATGACAATATCGCGCACGGGCATCAAGGGCAGGATGCCGGGTATTTTTTCATCTTTTTGGTCATCTTCTATAATGCTGATCAAATCATCTCTGTCAGTTTCGGCCATTTTCACTCCCAGGTGCCCCCGGTAAAATGCCGAGCACCATCCATACTTTTTTTGGCATCCCTGAACGCGGTAATACCGGAAAGTGTCTCCCCTAAGTCATAGAGACTAAAATGAAGTTTCTGTTGATTCTCATTGCCGTTTCTCAGTGTCGAGAATGTGTTGTCATAAAACGTTGTGGATCCGCCTGGAGGGCAAACGATTTCCGATTAAGGGTCTATTTATGGAAACCTGACAGCCCATTTGCCGGAATTCGGGAATGCCCGTTATTGATGTTGGTAATAATGGATGTACAAACGATTATAATAATACATAATTTTTTTTTGACAATATAACTTTGATTTTTTTGCGATACATGCAAGAATAATAGGATATTTTCTCGAGTTTCAAAAGGCTTTAATTTAAATTAAGAAATTTAGCTAGCCTTAAGGATTGTGGATGTTAACTTACCTAATTGAAGTATCGATCTTTATATTCGGACTTTGCATCGGAAGTTTCCTGAACGTTTGTATCTACCGGCTGCCGGCATCGAAATCAATCGTTCATCCCCGCTCGACGTGCTCGAATTGCGGTACTCTGATCGCCGCCTACGACAACATACCGGTATTAAGCTATTTGTGGCTTAAAGGACGTTGTCGTCACTGTCAAATAAAAATTTCTATACGATATCCAATAGTTGAGCTCTTGGGAGGCCTGCTTGCGCTGGGGACTTTTCTCAAGTTTGGTCTGACCCTCGAAGCATTGATATATTATCTATTCTGCGCCGCTCTGTTGATCGTAACGTTCATCGATATAGATCATCGTATCATACCGAATGTCATCACTCTGCCGGGTATACCCATTTGTTTTGCGGCCAGCTTCGCCCTGCCGACCATCACCTACAAGGAAGCGCTGCTGGGCATCCTTATTGGGGGCGGCAGTTTGTTTCTCGTTGCCTGGATTTACAGTCTGATCACGAAAAAAGAAGGTATGGGTGGCGGCGACATCAAATTATTAGCGATGATGGGTGCCATTGTGGGGTGGCAAGGCGTTCTTTTCACTATTTTTGTTGCATCGCTGGTTGGAACCCTAGCTGGATTGGCCGCGATGCTGCAATCGCGTAAAGGTATGAAACTGGCGGTGCCGTTCGGCCCTTTTCTATCCATCGGCAGCATTACCTATGCTTTTTTCGGCACACCCCTGATTGACTGGTACTTTAACTTGTTGGGGTGAAACAAATGAACATTTAGGGTTTAAACTGCTCACCAAGGGCCAGCCCCAGATCCAACGCCTGACGGTTCATATCCAGAAAGTCTGGCGGTATCCGTTTTTCAAGTACTTTCATAATGGACTCGGGAGTTAATAGTCCGGTCATACGGATCACCGAACCCAGCATGCAGATGTTAAAAACAATCGGCTTTCCGATTTCTTTCATAATGCTTTCGTAGATGGGAAGTTCTCTTTGCTGCGCATCGACTTTTTTCTGAATTTTTACAAAACGGGCGTCGGTGATCAAGATTCCGCCGGGGCGTATAATCTCATAAAATTTATTATAGGCGTCTTGGGTAAGGCAGACCAGCACATTGGGCTGAATCACCTTGGGATAGTCAATCGTCGAATCGGAGATGATGACGTCGGACCGGGTGGCGCCTCCCCGTGCCGCAGCACCATAAGACTGGGACTGCACGGCGTTCAGGTTTTCATACAGCACGGCTGCTTCGGCTAGAATGATGCTCGCCGTGATCACACCCTGGCCGCCCGATCCCGAAAATACCATCCTGCATCTTTCCATAACTAATTGCCTCCCATCGCAGTTTCGACGATTTTATCATATTCATTGCAGTACTCCGGTCGCTCAGTTTGCACAAAGATACCCCGTTCAATCAAATCAGGATTTTCCTGTTTTGCTTTAGAGCCGATGGAGGTGGTATTTTCTTTAAACCACCGCACCATATCCACGGCATCACCAGCTTTGTTCTTGCGCCCAAAATAGGTCGGACACTGGCTTAGAATCTCCACCACCGAAAATCCCTCGTGCAGAATAGCTTTTTTCATGATATCAGCTATTTGCTGAACATGATAACTGGTGGTGCGCGCCACAAATGTAGCACCGGCGGCCTTTGCCAACTCCACGACATCAAAGCTGTAGTCGATATTGGTAAACGGTGCCGTTGTCGCCCGGATACCCGGACCCGAAAGGGGTGAAAATTGTCCTCCGGTCATCCCGTAAATCCGATTATTCATGACAATGGCCGTGATATCAATATTTCTGCGTGCCGCATGGATAAAATGGTTGCCGCCGATGGCCAGGGCATCGCCATCACCCATGGGAACGATAAGATTCAGCTCAGGCAGACTCATTTTTACGCCGGTGGCAAAGGCAAGTGCCCGTCCGTGGATGGTGTGCAATGTATGAAAGTCGACATAACCGGAGATTCTTGCAGAACACCCAATGCCGGATACCATCACGATTTCGTTTTTGCTCATGCCAAGCTTTTCGATGGCTTGCAGCATGCCGTTGAGCACCATTCCATGCCCGCATCCGGGACACCACATGTGCGGAAAAAATCGTTCCCTCAGATAATCTTTAACTGCCATGTGTCAAACTCCTTTTCCCTGGATTATTCGAAAAATGTTCAGGATATCCACCGGGGTGATAAAAACGCCGTCGATGCGATTGGCAAGAAATACCTTCTGCGGTTCATCCACCGCCAGTTTCACCTCCCGCAGAATCTGGCCCATGTTCTGTTCCACGACAATTACAGACTTGGCGCCGGCACATTTTTCACGTATAATCATATCGGGAAAGGGCCACAATGTCTGCAGTTCCAGTAGTCCGAGTTTTTCGCCTCGCATACGTCTTTTCTCCACAACATGCCGCGCGGAACGGGCCGCCGAGCCGTAAGAAATCAGCAAGTGCTCCGCATCTTCCAGATAATATTCCTTATACCGAGCGAGAAGGTTGGTGCGATTTTCGAGCTTGTCCACCAGATGATGCAGCAGGCCGTGGACCACCCGAGGTTCGGCGGACGGAAATCCCCACATGTCGTGAAATAACCCGGTAACATTGTATCGGTGAACACTGCCGAAATCCGACATGGGAAGACGTCCGTCTTCCCTGGGCAGATAGGGGTGGTAATCCACACCCTCTTTGACAGATGTCCTGAGTCGATCCACCAGCGGAATGACACCCGGCTCGGGTATTACGAGGCGCTCGCGCATGTGGCCCACCACCTCATCAAACAATAGAATGACGGGCGTCCGATACGTTTCGGCCAGGTTAAAGGCTTCCACCGTGACCGCGAAGACATCTTGGTGAGTTGAAGCCGTCATCGCTATGATGGCGTGATCCCCGTGGGTTCCCCAGCGAGCCTGGTTGATATCCCCCTGGCTGCCGTGGGTTGGAATTCCGGTGGAGGGTCCACCACGCTGAACATCGACGATCACGCAGGGAATTTCAGCCATAACTGCATATCCGAGGGCTTCCTGCATCAATGAAAAACCGGGACCGCTGGTGGCCGTCATGACTTTACGACCGGTGAGTGACGCCCCGATAATCGCACACAACGACGCAATTTCATCTTCCATCTGAATAAACTTACCACCGATCCGGGGGAGCCGATAAGACAATATTTCAGCGATCTCAGTTGAAGGCGTAATCGGATAGCCGGCATAAAAATCAAGCCCCGCATACAGTGCACCTTCAACGCAGGCCTCGTTGCCTTGAACGAATTTTTTATTTTCACTCATTTATAACACCCTACTTTTCCAATTCGATTTCTATCGCCAAATCCGGGCATCGCAGCTCACAAAGCCTGCAGCAGATACAATCCTGCGGCCGCGCCGCTTTGACCTTGTCTTCGCCGTCCAGTTCCAAAACCTTTTTCGGGCAGAATTCCACACAGATGCCGCAACCCTTGCACCAGTCCCGATTGATATGGTGTTGCTTTAACTTAGGTTTCCCCATAAAATATCCCCTTTGCCAGTATCCAGCATCTTATCAACGACAGGTGCAGCACAATTGTCAAATTGATATCGTCCAATGGTAAATGAAATGACGAAGGCCTGAATTTATAAACTAATTAATTTGACATGCGATTGTCAAGCAAAACCCCGCTTCGACAGCTGGGGAACACATTTGCAATGTTTGGGGGATAGGCATATTTTATGGGGGAAAATGTATTCATCCCCCCGACCCTCTTATCTCCAACTGCGTTAGCCTCGAGGTTCAATGCGAGTTCTGATGATTTACGCCTTTGACAAGCCACAGTATTTTTTTTATGCTTGTCTGAATTAAAAAGTTATTGGTTTCCGAGTCCGCTATCTTCATTCGAAAGGAGCCCTCTTCGTATTGAAAAAGACGCTGCTCTTAATTTTAATTCCTCTATTGATAATTGCCTGCGCAGCAGCCGGGCTTATTGTTGAGCTCCGTACCTACGCTGAGACGCCCACAAATGTCAATGCCTTAGATAATGTCATCATCAGTGTTCGTCCGGGCCAAACCTTGAGGACCACCGCGAATCTCCTCCAGCAAGCAAATCTTATTAAAGGTAAGTTGAAGTTCATTCTAATCGCCCGCATAAATGGCTCGGATAAGCATCTCAAAGCCGGGGAATATCTCCTGTCAGCAGCCATGCCACCTCGCCAGATCCTGGAAATCATGGTAAAAGGAGCGGTCAATCTCCATAAACTTACCGTTCCGGAGGGCTATAACATTGCTCAGATCGCTGTGTTGGTGGAAACCGCTAGATTTGGTTCGAAAGATGATTTTATCAAAACGACCATGGATCCTGCTCTAGTAACTAAAAACGGCATTGAAGCCTCATCGTTGGAGGGGTATCTGTTCCCGGATACCTATTTTTTTCCGAGAGACGTCACGATGAATAAAATCATATCAACGATGCTGAATCGGTTCTGGTCCGTTTTTACAATTGAATGGAAAGTGCGGGCAAAAGATCTCGGATTTACAGTTCACCAGATTGTAACCCTGGCATCCATTATTGAAAAGGAAACCGGGGCAGCCGTTGAAAGGCCCATCATTTCTTCGGTATTTCACAATCGTTTAAAAAAGAAAATGCGCCTGGAATCGGATCCGACGGTCATTTATGGCATAAAAAATTTTGACGGCAATCTTACCCGCAAACACCTCAGCACCCGCACGGCCTACAACACCTATAAAATCAGAGGACTGCCAGCCGGTCCCATTGCAAACCCCGGCCGCGCCTCTCTGGAGGCGGCCCTTTTTCCTGACGATACTGAATTTATCTATTTTGTTTCAAAAAAAGACAACACCCACTATTTCTCAAAAACCTTAAAGGAGCACAATCAAGCCGTACGAAAATACCAATTGAGACGAAAAAAGTGATGTATCCGTTGACACCCAAACATAACACCCTTAATTTCATTTTTAAAATTAATTCAATACCTCAGGAGGGCTTATTATGGAGACACCTAAAAGAAAGGGACCAAGCTTCATCATCGATCTTGAAAAACTAAACACCCTCAATGCAGAAGGATGTGCCGCCTGTGGCCGTAAGTTCACCCTAGGCGAAACCGTGGTGAAAGCATGTGGTGCCTGGGATGGACCTCCAAAATTCATACACGAAAACGAAGCTGTCTGGGATAAATCGAACTCCGAATTTATCGAACGTCGGTGCTATGAGTCCAGTAAAGGAAGCTAATGCATTCCGATAACCTATCGATGTTCGCACCGATCTTGATAAGATTCTCGACTTAGGAGTCGAAAAATTGACGGTTTTGTTGAGTAAGGGACAATGTGATGATACTAATTAACCGTTTAACTAATTGTAATTTAATATAATTCTATAAAATATAAATTTTGGCACAAAATTTGTAATATGTTGTTATATGTATTAACAGAAAACAAACAGGGTCCGAATTTGTTAAGTTAGAAAAATGGCTTCTCGGATGTGCGTGCATCTTTTCTGACGGACTTCCCAAATCCAAATTGAGGAGATACCACACGAGAACAACGGCATTTAGGGTAGCCTTTTCAACATAATATGGGGTCTGAGACGCATAAGCTGTATGACTCCTGGTATGTGCTGTCCGGCAGTGCATACCGATCGCGGACAGCTTCGGTTGACACCCCACTCAATCAACTTGAGGGACGGCTCAAACGAGCTGAGCATAATCTTGGAATTTTAAATTAATGGATTCCAGGAGAATCGTCTGAAGAGCAGAGTCTAAAATTGACGCTGCTCTTTTTTTATGCCACTTTAACAACGACGTCTACCTTGATCACCCCTATATCAGATGTCTTGTGACAGCTATGACACGGCAAGGCAAGCAGTAAAAAATAAATTACTCCTTGCATATTTTCCGACTTTGGAAAAAAGATGGATATCATATAAATTCAGGGTGCTTATTTAACTTATTATATTAAATGACTTTAAGAAACCAGTATTCAGAACAAAGAGCTTACGGTAAAAAAACTATTTCCACATCATTTAGGAACCCAAAAAATGCCGACAACAGCCTTCTCGAATGAACAATTAGCCGGACAGCGTCTGATGGTCGGATTTGATGGCACCGACCTCAATGCGGACCTTAAATTTTTGATCAAGCGCCTCAAAAGTGGCGGTATCATACTATTTTCAAGAAATCTCGAAACTCCGGATCAAATAAAGCATCTGTGCAACGAGGTTCAGAAATATGCGCGACGATGCGGGCAACCTCCCTTGTTCATTGCCGTTGACCAGGAAGGTGGACAGGTGGCCAGGCTCAAAGAGCCTTTTTCGCAATTTCCCGGTAATCCCCATATGGCCAATGAAAAAGATGCCGTCCAGTTTGCCGAGACAACAGCCGCTGAGCTGGCCCGGGTCGGTATCAACATGAACATGGCGCCGGTCTTGGATATAGCTCCGGAGACAATCAATAGTATCATGGCGGAAAGGGCATTCGGTGCGGATCCAGCTTGGGTCACGCGACTGGGGATTAAAGTCATTGAACATCTTCAGCGCAACAACATCATGGCTGTCGCCAAGCACTTCCCTGGAATCGGCCGGACCATACTGGACTCCCATATGGATCTTCCAATGCTGGATGATGACATATCCGCCATTCAGCAAGTCGATCTAATACCCTTCAAAGCCAGCATTCAGCATGGGGTATCCGGCGTGATGCTGTCGCATATATTCTACAAAAAACTGGATCCACAATGGCCTGCCAGTTTGTCCGATAACATCGCAAAAACGCTTTTGAGAGATCAACTGGGATTTAACGGTCTTGTGATGACGGACGACCTCGATATGGGCGCCATCGCCAAGCATTTCGATATTAAGACGGCGATGCGTCGGATAGTTGCCGCCGAGATCGACCTCGCCCTTATTTGCCATAAAGGGCCGAATATTGAGGTTGCCTACAAAGAAGTTTTGCAAGGTATTATCGATTCCGCTGACGTGAAGGCAAGAGGGATTACGTCTGTAAGAAGAATCATGAGAGCAAAGAAAAAGTACGTATATCCGTAACCGGAACATTCACGATATTTATATGACTTATATTAGTTTTCTATTAGTTACAGAATAATATTGAATGTAATAGATTAGTTGTTCGTAATTAGGCGTTATCGAGTCTTCGAAAAAACATCATCCTGCAAACCTGAGACAATCCCGGCGTTTAAGTAGTGATATCCTACCGAAGCAATCATGGCCGCATTGTCTCCGCAGAGATGCAATGATGGAATATGAACACGGATTCCTTGGTGCCGGGCATCGGACCTGAGTTTTTCCCTTAACCGGCTGTTGGCAGCAACGCCGCCTACCAAGGCGATGCGGTTACAACCTTTTACCATGGCAGCATGAATTGCTTTGTAACAAAGAACGTCCATGATGGCTTCTTGAAATCCGGCGGCAATATCCGGTGTTTGATCTTCAATTCGATCCTTGTGAGTCATGATGTAGCGATTAACGGCCGTTTTAATGCCACTAAAGCTGAAATCAAACTCGGACTTGTCCAGGTAGGTTCGAGGAAATTTTATCCTGCCCGGATCTCCGGCACGCGAGATACGGTCGATAACACTGCCCCCCGGATAGCCCAGTTCAAGCATCTTGGCGACCTTGTCGAACGCTTCTCCAGCGGCATCGTCCCGGGTTTGCCCCATCAGTTCAACGGTGGTGTGAGAGGTGACATGGTAGATACCCGTATGCCCCCCGGATACCAGCAGTGCGACAAATGGAAACGTTGGTGGGTTGGGTTCCAGAAAAACCGAGTTGATATGGCCTTCCAGATGATTCACCCCCACCCATGGTATTTTCAATGCATAGGCACAGGCTTTGGCAAATGCAAAACCCACCAGCAGCGCACCAACCAATCCCGGTCCCCGGGTAACGGCAATGGCATCAATATCTTTTAAAGATAAATCGGCTCTGTTCAAGGATTCGTCAACAACCGGTATGATGGCTTCAATATGTTTTCTGGATGCCAGCTCCGGCACGACACCGCCATACCGATGGTGAACCTCTATTTGGGAAGCAACGATCGAAGACGCTAACGTGGTTCCCTCCTTGACCACCGCCGCAGCGGTTTCATCGCAGGAAGTTTCAATGCCCAAAATGTTCATATGTCATTCGAAAATCTTCAATCTTCTTTCCTCGGCACCCTCCTGGCGCCTGTTTTACTGCTGGTTCAACCGACGCAAGGTGGATTCCCGATGTTTCCTCTGGCGAGCCAGTCTATAAATTTTGAAATCCTGAGGGTAATCTTTCTAATTACCGATTTTTCAGTAGTTTCTATACGGCTATGCTTTTGCACATCTATTCCCAAATGATCTGGTTGCTGGCATCCCTGCATGTAATTATTTCGCCGATTAAATAAGCGCTTTCATTCATGGCCGCCAATCGTTGTAGAACATCCGGGGCTGCGTCTGCCGGAACGATGGCGATCATACCAATTCCGAGGTTAAAAGTTCGTCTCATTTCCTGATCTGATATTTTTCCGGCCTGCTGCAGAAATGAAAAGATAGGCGGGACATCCCATATTTCTTTTTGAATCAATACATTGCATGCTTTAGGTACAATCCGAAGAAGGTTGTTTGAAATCCCACCGCCGGTGATGTTTGCAAGCCCGTGAATCGGCAAATCTTTTAAAATACTCAATATGGGTTCAACAAAGATCCGAGTAGGCGTGAGCAGCTCCTCACCCAGAGCTTTGCCGAGCTCAGGCACATAATCATCGATATTCAGTTTAAGTGTTTCAAAACAAATTTTGCGTACCAGGGAATATCCGTTGCTGTGCAAACCACTGGAAGCGATGCCGATAAGCCGATGGCCAACTCGAATGTCGGTACCATCAATGATTTTGCGATTATCAACGATGCCGACCGCAAAACCGGCCAAATCATATTCGTTGTCCTGGTAAAACCCAGGCATTTCTGCGGTTTCACCGCCGAGCAACGCACATTTGGCCTGTCGGCAGCCCTCACCTATTCCACTGATAATGCTCATCACCCGCTGATTATCCAGCTTTCCCATGGAAAGATAATCCAGAAAAAAAAGCGGTTTCGCGCCTTGGACGATGATGTCGTTGACACTCATGGCCACCAGATCAATACCGATGGTATCGTGTTTGTCGAGCATGAAGGCAATTTTAAGCTTGGTGCCAACGCCATCTGTAGAACTGACAAGCACCGGTCTGTCAAGATTGGCGAGATTCGGCGAAAAAAGTCCACCAAAACCACCGATCTCACCGATGACTCCCATCCGGGGAGTTTGATTTGCTATTTCACTGATAGTCCCGACCAGCTTGTCGGCCTTATCAATATCCACGCCAGCGTCCGCATAGGTTAAAGAATCGGTCATGCTAATCTCCCCTCAATGATTGTTGGCCAAAGAAAAGTCCTTGAAAATTAAACTTATTCGGCTTAAAAGTCAAAACAATTTTTGACTTCCTTTTATTGGGGTTATATTATCTATAGGTTTGTAATTGTTCTGGTGTTCAATGTTCAAAGGAGTAAAAAAATGAGAATAATTAACATCGGCCTGCTCGGTTTCGGCACGGTCGGCACTGGTGTGGCAAAATTGCTCATTGAAAACAAAGAACTTTTGACCGCCCGCGTGGGAGCGCACTTAAATTTGAAGTGGATTGCTGACATTGACACAAAAACCGACCGGGGTATTCGTCCCCCGGATGGTGTCTTAACAAATGATGCTGATAGAGTCGTCTGCGATCCTGAAATTGATATCGTGATTGAAATGATCGGCGGAGAGGGCATTGCCAAAGACTTAATAAAAAAAGCCATTGAAAATGGAAAGCATATTGTCACCGCCAATAAAGCGCTTCTGGCCGGTCACGGTAATAAATTGTTCGAGACGGCTGCACAAAAGGGTGTGGACCTGGCTTTTGAGGCCAGTGTCGGTGGATGCATGCCGACCATAAAAACCATGCGGGAGTCGTTGGTGGCCAATCAAATCAAGGCGATGACCGGCATTTTAAATGGCACTTGCAATTACATTTTATCCAAAATTGCGGACGAAGGCATTACCTTTCAGGAAGCACTGGCGGAAGCCCAAAAAAAGGGATATGCCGAAGCAGATCCGACACTGGATGTCGGCGGCTTCGATACCGCCCATAAAATTGCGATCCTAACGGCCTTAGCTTACGGCATGGAGATTAACTTAAAAGATGTTTATGTCGAAGGAATCTCTGAAATCACGCCCCTGGACATCGAATTTGCCAAACAGTTCGGATACCGGATCAAACTGCTGGCAATCAGCAAATTCGAAAACAACCGGGTAGAGGCTCGGGTTCATCCCACCATGATACCGTCCGGCAATCTACTGGCTTCCATTAAAGGCACGGTTAATGCCATCACGGTCTCAGCAGATGCGGCGGGAGACATATTGCTTTACGGCCACGGTGCCGGCATGATGCCCACCGCCAGCGCGGTCCTCAGTGATATTGTCGATATTGCAAGAAATATATTATCCGGCACCGCCCGCAGAATCCCCGCGCTCTCCTATCAGCGGGACAACATTCGCAAGATACCGATTCTGCCCATGGATGACCTTATAACCCATTATTATTTCAGATTCTCCGCGCTTGACCATCCCGGCGTTCTTTCAACCATATCCGGGATTATAGGCAAATATGGGATCAGCATACAGTCCGTCCACCAAAAAGGACGCAAAATGAACGGTGCCGTTCCCGTGGTCATGCTCTCTCATCGAGCAAAGGAGGCTGACGTAAAGCGTGCCTTAAACGATATCAATGCTCTGGATGTCGTCAGCAATGATGCGGTTCTCATCCGAATTGAGAATGAAAAACGGGATTCAAATACACAAGGTTAAAATAAGGAGATATCGGATTGATATGGATATTGTGTGCTCTGATTTAGAAGGCATTTTTACGCCTGAAATTTGGATCAATTTTGCTGAAATTACCGGCATAGAGGAACTTAGACTGACAACCAGAGATATATCCGACTATAATGTTCTGATGAGAAGACGCCTGTCTATTTTGGATGAGAACAATCTTAAGCTCAGTGATATCCAGGCAGTCATTGCCAAAATGGAGCCGTTGGAGGGTGCCCTTGAGTTATTAGACTGGCTCAGATCAATGATGCCGGTAATAATTGTATCCGACACCTATGTTGAGTTTGCTGGTCCATTAATGGAAAAACTGGGCCGACCGACTCTCTTTTGCAATACCTTGAACATTGCGGCGGACGGTTCCATTGGCGGATACAATTTACGTCAGCCCGACGGCAAGAAAAAAGTCGCTCTTGCGCTAAAAACCCTGAATTACAAAGTTATCGCCATCGGTGATTCCTATAATGATATCACCATGCTCAAAGCAGCCGACCACGCAATTTTATATCGGCCGCCGCAAAATGTAAAAAAGGAGTATGCTGAATTCCCGGCGGTATTTAACTACACCGAGCTGAAGCAGCGACTCCTTGAATTGATTGAACGAAAAAAATGATGAGTTGCAAATGACGATGGACGAATTAAAGATGCACTCAGGTTATTAAATATAGTAAGAAAGAATATCTTTCTGCCGTCGGCGAGTCAATTATCGATTTAATAAGTCATCCCAGGGAGAACCTATTATGTTGCGCCATCGCACAACCTATCGAGTCATTTACGGGGATACCGACAATATGGGCCAGGCCTATTATGGAAACTACTTTCGCTGGTTTGAGGTTGGTCGCAGTGAAATGTTCAGGTTCCTGGGACTTTCATATAAAGCCGTAGAAGACAATGGCATATTTCTGCCCGTATCCGAAGCCCACTGCAAATATGCCAGACCGGCCAAATACGATGATGTTTTGGTGATTGAAACTTCGCTTGACCCCAGAATCAAAGCCGGTCTTAAGTTCGATTATAAAATTTACCAAGAAGATGGAAAAACACTATTGGCCAAAGGGTATACTAAACATCCGTGTATCAATCGGGAAGGTAAGATAGTGCGTCCTCCTGATTTCATCAAAGAGATTATTGCAAAAACCGTTGTCTGACCAGAGATATAAATGCAGATAGACATTTCAAGATTTGATAATTGCCGCCTTCTGGTCGTTGGTGATTTGATGATTGATGAATATGTATGGGGAGAAGTGGATCGCATCTCTCCCGAGGCACCGGTTCAGGTGGTGTCGGTTAAAAATGAGGATTATACACTGGGAGGCTCCGGCAATGTCGTCAACAATCTGGTGGCCTTGGGAGCCCAAGTTTTCGTACTCGGTGTGACCGGAACGGGCAGGGACAGCAAACTCCTGTTGAATAAACTAAACGATCTCGGCGTGGATATCCAGGGAGTTATTCAGGAACGCTCACGACCAACAACGAAAAAGACGCGGATAATTGCAGACCATCAACAGGTGCTTCGCATTGACCGAGAGACGCAACAAAAAGTGTCTGTTTCAACCTTCAGATCCCTTACGACGCTGGCTGAGAAAATCATCCCTGAGGTCGATCTGGTACTAATTTCTGATTACGGTAAGGGCGTAATTTCCCGCTCTCTGATTGCCGATCTGGTTAAAATCGCCAAGAATAACAACAAACTAACGATTGCCGATCCAAAGGGGCGGGCCTTTGAAAAATATTCAGGTGTATCTTTGCTTACCCCCAACAGCAAAGAAGCCTCCCTGGCCTCTGGCGTAGAAATTACAGACGGAAAAAACATTACGGCTGCAGGAAAAATTTTGATTGAAAAATCCGGCATCGAAAGACTTCTCATCACTTGCGGTAAGGACGGCATGGTCCTTTTTGAGCCCGGCTGTGAGCCGTTTAAGATCAGCACAAAGGCCCGGGAAGTCTATGATGTATCCGGTGCCGGAGACACCGTATTGGCCGTCTTGGGACTTGGCATGGCCGCCGGTCTGCAACTTAAAGAAGCCATTACCCTGGCCAACACCGCTGCAGGGCTTGTCGTCGGTAAAGTCGGAACGGCAACAGTGAGCAAAATGGAACTATTGCAGGCCTTACAGCAAACATCCGCAGACATTGCTTCCAAATACAAATCGTTGGACGAGATATCTCAGCTTTGCCGGAAGCTGCGAAAAAACCGTAAGCGGATTGTAATGACCAACGGCTGTTTTGATCTTTTGCACGCGGGCCATATCCGGCTCTTTTCCGCATCCAAACAGCTTGGCGACGCTTTGATCGTCGCCATTGATGACGATGACTCCGTCAAAAGCCTGAAAGGTCCTGGCAGACCTGTTATCGGCGCCCCCGAGCGCGTTCGGATCCTCAGTGCCCTGGACAGCGTCGATTATGTGGTGGTCTTTGCCACCAATGAATTGAACTGTGTCATTGGCGCCATTCAACCTGATGTATTGACGAAAGGCAGCGACTACAAATCAGCAGAAGTTTTGGGACGGAAAATTGTCGAAAACTACGGAGGACGTATCGAACTGATACCCATAACTGAAGATATATCCGCCGCTCAAATTATTAACAGTATTAAAAATAAATGTTGAGTATCCCAAAAAAATTCCCTTGACTAATTTATGGCGTTCCGCTATTAACAATATTCAAAAAACTGATGCGGGGTGGAGCAGTCTGGTAGCTCGTCGGGCTCATAACCCGAAGGTCGATGGTTCAAATCCGTCCCCCGCTACCATCAATAAAAACAAGGGCTTACGAGTAATGTTAAGCTCTTTTTTATTTTCTGATTTTTTGAATTCCAACCCTATTTCCAACCACCGGCCCAAATTTCGCTGATTTTCCGCCCTAACTGGACGATACGCAACCGATTACAGACTGGCAGGTATTTAAACAATTCCTTTTCCGAGATCGTACAAATTTCGGCCTTTGATGCGCTTAAATTAATTTGACACCTGAATATCAAGTCTGATACTAAAAAATCAATTGTTCACATTGAAGCCAACGGTAAAACGGAGGTTCCCAAGGTTGAATTATAAAGCCCCATTTCTTTATAGAAGTGGGGCTTTTGTTTTGGATATCTATTTGAAACATGCAAAATGCTCTGATTGCAGATTTTGGCAAGAAATCTGGTAATGCACCAAAATTCATTTTGATTAATTGATATCACAACTCTTACCTAAAACTGAGGTAACTAAATCAATCACAGCTTGACGTAATACTGAGATAAAGGAAGAAATTCGAAATTTCTCAACTTCCACACCTTATTGTCAGTAGCATTCCTGTCCCACATAATTCTTCATATTAAGAGACAAATTAATCCGCCTTTTAACCAAGATTTATTCACCACTACATCAGCCCTAAAGTTCGTAATACTCTTTGCCGACATAGATAAGCAGCTGTTCTCACAAACTAAAAGGGACATACGGAAAGCACATTCACTCTGGCCGGATGATAATTCATCGAATGTGGAAATTTAATAGTAATTTTAAGTAACGCTTTGCGTGATAATGCCTTAACACTTTTACATTTTGTACGATCCATGCATCGTAGTTCAAAGATCTATAAGCCCAAATTGATTTACAAGTTATCAAACTTAATTCGGAGAAACTACAAAATTGTGTTGAAGAAGGTGAATACAGGGAATCGCTGTGGTACTCCTCCTGTCTCTTATACACATCTGACGCTGCC